>NZ_JBFAKS010000029.1:0-126387 GCF_040655855.1 Kribbella sp. NPDC050281
ACAACCACCCCGAACCCCCGGCGACAACTCAACATCACCGGGGGCAAGACCCCACGCGCCCTTGACACACCCGGCCCACATGGGTGCGGTTTTGTCCTCATCGACGCTCAGCGCTGATCGCCACTTGCCAACGTCCCACGGAGCAGCGACGGAGCAGGACAACGGTCGCGAGCAGCGCCGCAGGGTCAGTGGATGTGGCCGACCCTGTGATCGTTGACTAGCGATACCGCCATCTCCCAGGTGGCCTGGTCCAGGGCTGACGGCTGGAGCTGTGCCTTCACCGCGTACGCATCAAGGATCCGGCGCTCTACGGTTTCGACATCCAGACTTGGCACCTCCCTCGACAGTGACCCGACCGATGCGACCTCGAACGGCAACCCGAGGTGGCGGTAGACATCCGCCAACAGCGGTTGGATCTTCGCGTCGTCACCTATCACGATCAGCGAGCTGAAGAGCCAGGCATCGCGAACGATGCGCTGTCCCGTACCCACCAGCTTCACCAGACCGCGAGCATTGACGCTGTGGGCACCGGGGCAATATTCACCCGGTACCGCCCCCACTCGTGCGTCGATACCCAACTCTCGAAGCACCTCGGCATACATGGCTCCGAAGTCCTTGAAGCGGGTCTCCAGCCCCGCCGACGCCATACCCTCAGACTTGACGTGGTCAACAACCAGGGACGCCGAGGTGTAGGCAACTGGACGGCCGCCCACGGCGCGCACTAGGGGCTCGAAACCGGCCGAGCGGGCAGAACCCACCGCGGCCCGGAAGCCGGGATGGAGCGTATCGCGTCGGCCGAAGACCAGAACCGGCCTCGCCGGCCGGTAGACCCGCAACGCTTCCCTCACCTCGCCGACGGACGCACGCCGCACCAGCGCATGGGCAACCGCCAAGTCCATGGCCTCGTCGCTACCGCCCAGAGCATCGGACACAAGCACGCCGCCATCGTGCCACTCCAGCGTGCCGGTGGACTGTGGAAATCGTCCACAGCCTCCATTGACTTCTAGCGCGAGGACAACTTGTTGCCGAACAGTCCAGGTCAGCTCCTTCTGGAACTACGGGCTCAGTCGGTCGGGCGTCGGGACATGGGGGCTCATCGACTATGTTTCGGTACTGGGCCCGCCGCGCCATGAAGGCATTGATTGCCGACCGATGGCGATGTCCAAGGCCGCGACTCCAAGCAGCCTGGTGGAGTCGAGCAGGGGCAGCGACGAGATGTCCTCGGTGATCAGCAACGGGATCTCCGTGCAGGCCATCGCCACGACATCACAGCCCTGCTTCGCCAGCCCCTCGATCACCTGCCGGCACTCATCGCGGGACGCCTCGGAGATGACGCCGTTCACCAACTCCTCATAGATGATCCGGTCAATGTGTTCGCGCTGATCCGGCAGCGGGACGACGCAGTCCAATCCTCGGTCTGCAAGCGCCCGCCGGTAGATCGGACCATCCATAGTCAATTTCGTGCCTAAGACACCGACAACCTGCCGCCCGTCACGCACCGCTCGATCGGCAACGACGTCAGCGATGTGCAGACCGGGCAATACCAGTTCTGTGCCGGGCTCTTCCAGCGCCAGGTGGGCCGTGTTGCACGGGCAGACGAAGAAGTCCGCCCCGGCACGAGCGAGCCGGTCGACGCTCTGCGCCAGCACCGGCCGGATCGAGGCGTAGTCGTCACGGTCCCAGGCGGGGAGGCTGCGTCCCATCGCGATACAGTCAAGGGTCACATCGGGATGCTGATGCGGTCCGATCACACGGAATCCCTCCTGACAGAAGGTCAGGAAACACAGCGCGGCGCCTTCCGTGGTATGTGCAAGGATGCCCGCGTGAAGAGGTTCCCAAGAGCCAGACGAAACTCTTGTGGCCTGAGCCGTCGGCTCCGGCGATATCAGCTCTCCAGCTCCCATCATCATTGAGCCTCCCAACAGTTGTTCACCGGCACGACGAACCGCACGTTACGTCCGCGCCCGCCACTTGCGTGCTTCAAACTTTGAACTGCACGTTCCCGGCTCACAGTCGACACTTGCGCACATGCACAGGTCAGGTCCCGCGCCCCGTACCGTTCTGGATCACATCGGCAATACCGCGTTGCTACCGCTGCGTCGGCTCGGACCGCGCAACGGATCTCGGATCCTGCTCAAGCTGGAGGACAGCAATCCCACCGGAAGCATCAAGGACCGGATGGCGCTCGCGATGATCGAGGCCGCGGAAGCCGACGGCAGGCTGCAGCCGGACGGCAGGGTAGTCGAGTACACCGGTGGCAGCACAGGAGTCTCGCTGGCTCTGGTCTGCGCCGTCAAGGGATACCACCTCGACATCGTGAGCTCTGACGCTTTCGCCGCCGAGAAGCTCGCCCACATGCGGGCGCTCGGTGCCGACGTACACGTGATCGCCAGCGACCAGGGTCGCATGACGGAAAAACTCACGCGTGACATGATCGAAGCGGCCCGGATCATCACGGCAGACAACGGCGGCTTCTGGACCGATCAGCTGAACAACACCGACCAGCTGCGGGCATACCACACCATGGCAGACGAAACCTGGGCACAGACTCACGGTGAGCTGGACGCATTCGTGCAGATCGTCGGCACCGGGGCCTCGCTGCGGGGCAACGCCGAGCGGCTGCGAAAGTACGACAGTTCGATCGCCGTCGTCGCGATCGAACCAACCGAGTCCGCTGTCCTGTCCGGTCGTCCGACCGGCGCGCACAAGATCGACGGCGTCGGTGCCGGCTTCGTCGTACCTTTGTGGCACGACGAAGTCGCCGACACGATCGAACTGGTGTCGACAGAGGAGGCATCGGCCATGGCGGTGCGGCTCGCACGGGAGGAGGGGCTGTTCGCAGGTACGTCGACCGGAGCCAACGTCCTCGTCGCACTGCGCATGGCAGAACGGCTTGCCCCGAACTCGACGATCGTCACGGTGATGTGTGACACGGGCATGAAATACTTGAGCAAATGAGCGCCTACGCCGCGAAGGCAGACCTGTCTGGTGTCTCGGTCGTAGCACTGGACATTTTCGGCACCACCGTGGACTGGCGCACCAGTGTTGCAGAGCAAGTCGCGCAGATCGCCGGCCGAACAAACGCCAAGGTGTCGCCGGGCCGCTTCACCGACGAGTGGCGAGATCGCTATCTCCCGGCCCTGGAGGCAATCAGCAGCGGCATCCAGCCGTGGCGGAACCTCGACGCGCTGCATCAGGAAGCTCTCGACGACCTTCTCGAGGTCCACGGCGTCGGCGACGACTTCGACGACACAGCCCGCCGAGACCTGGTTTTGGCATGGCACCACCTGGCACCGTGGCCGGATGTCGTGGACGGCTTGGCCCGGCTTCGCCGCCGATTCACTGTCGTGGCTCTGTCCAACGGCGGACTGGCTCTCCTGGTACGCCTGCTCAAGGGCGCCGACCTACTGTTCGACTGCGTCCTGTCGGCCGAGATGTTCCAGTCCTACAAGCCGCAGGAGCATGTCTATCGGGCAGCAGCCGACCTGCTCGCGGTCCGCCCTGAGCAGATGCTGATGGTTGCCGCACACACATGGGACATCGACGGGGCACGGCGAGCAGGACTACGCACTGCCTTCCTTGAACGACCAAAAGAAAAGGGACCGGACCGAACCGCGGACCGCGCAGCCGACACAACGAGTGACCTCGCAGTGAGCAGCCTGACAGAGCTAGCGGACATCCTCAGCTGCTGACCGGCATCTCGACGTACCGCGATCAGCCGAAACCTGCAGGACCTCGGACCCGCAGCTACTTCGCAGCAATGGAACCTGATACGGCGACTCCCACTGAGGCGGACCATGCACAAGAGATTTTTCGTTGCCACATGCAAGGAAATCAGCCGGGTCGCGATCGCGGGGTTCCGAGTCGACGACTCATTGAAGAAGGTGCGGCTGCCGGTCACGGATGGCCGACTGCAGGCGAGCTGGCCTGCACTTGTACAACGTGCGCGTCTGCGCTCAGTCCATGCGCGAGACACGACTGCGCAGGAGCTGCCCTTCTGGTCGGACATCGATGCGGACGCCCAGTGTCGGTAGCCTGGAGCGATGAACGGGTATGGGCAGTTCTGCGCGGTCGCACGAGCACTGGATGTGGTCGGCGAGCGGTGGACCCTGCTGATCGTGCGCGAAATGCTCTCCGGGCCGGTCACGTTCGGCGACATCCGTCGCGGCATCCCCCGCATCCCGCCTGCCACGCTGACCAGCAGATTGCGCTCGCTTCGCACCGCCGGCATTGTCGACATGTCCGACCGGCTCTACCAGCTCACTGAATCCGGGCTAACCCTCGCCCCGGTGGTCCGCGAACTGGCCCGCTGGGCGATGACAACCGAGAGCGCTGCCTTGTCCGATGATGATCTCGATACCGCGGCGCTCACGTGGGACATGCAACGCAGAGTCGACGTCGATGCTCTGCCCGAGCGCACCGTGGTCCTCGCGCTCGAGTTCACCGACCGATCACCGCGCGACCGGTACTTCTGGCTGCATCTGTCCAAGACGAACGTCAACCTGTGTCGAGAGGACACCGGAGCGCCGGTGAGCCTCTGGCTCACGGCGCCGACCGCCGAGGTCACCCGCTGGTGGCTCGGCGATCTGACCTGGTCACAGCTGCAGCAGCGCGCCGGAGTCACGGTGCACGGCGACCGCGCCGTACAACGCCAGGTACAGCACTGGTTTCTTCGGTATGCGTTCAATCGCAGCGCTCTCGCGCCGATCTCTCCTGCTTAGCGGAGGCTAGTTCAAGATTTGAACTGGCTGCTGCACTGCTCTGGCTTGACGATGACTATGTCGGCGCTACTGATTCGTCGATGGACCAGTCGGCCACGTCCAAGCGAGGACGGAGAAGCAGAGCTCGATGAATACCGATCTCCACCTCGCACCCGTTGCACGACCCGGCATCGACGTGTCGCACCTGCACCGATCCACGCAGTACGGCATCTCCGCCGCCAGCCCGCTCCGGCGCCGGCTCCGCTACTCGGCCGAGCTCGCGGATCTTCCGCACGAGCGCTCTCACCGCACCGCCCGCCGAACCCGGGATCGACCCGACGCCAGCGCGTCTGCGCGAAGACCGTCCAACAGCTCCGCCTGTTCCGACAGAACCGAAGTCAAGATCACTCGCGCGACAGCGAGTAGCTCGGCCACGTGCGGGCTTGTCAACGAGTAGTAGACCTGCGAGCCGTCCTTCCGGGTCGTGACCAGGCCAGCTCGACGAAGGACTGCCAACTGCTGCGACAGATTCGAGGCCTCCAGCGGAAGCTCGGGCAGCAACTCACCGACCGCCATCTCCCGCTCGCTCAACAGCTCGAGCACCCGGATCCGGGCGGGATGACCGAGGGTCTTGAAGAACTCCGCCTTCAGCTGGTGCAGCGGTGTGGTCACTAGGCCTCCGCCCTTCCGTCACTACATGTCATGCGCAATGCATGCGATCATGAATTGAAGAATTCTGCAACTCTTGTGTACGGTGGGGGAACAGCTCACGGCCGGACGGAGACCATGGACGCGTTCACCGAGGAACTGCGACAGCGGGTCGTCACTGCCCGGCGGGAACTCCGCACCGCTCAGGACAGCGGAGACCTCGACGCCGAGCGCATCTACTCCGGCGAACTCGACAGTCTCCTCCGGCTGGCCATGGAGAACGGCGTGACCGTTCCGGCTGACCTACCCGGTGAAGAAGTCTGATCAGTCGAGTCCGGCCCAGCGCACGAAAAGAGCGACCGCCTTGCTCTACGAAGTGACCTACACCTCCCGCGAGCCCGACGCGCCCACCCGCACCGTGACCGACGCGGCCGGAGTTACCGAACTCGTCCGCCAGGCAGCGGCCGCAGGCTCGCGGGTTCACGTTCGCCCGCTACCCGATGAGCACTCGGACCCAGCGGCCTCACAGTGAGCCGGCCAGCCAGGACCACGCCACCTCGAACTTGCTCTCCAGCCTGACCCGGACCGCGTCCGCCATGACCTGCTCGAGCCCTTTGCCCACCACCGGAAGCGACGCGGTCACGTGCAGCTCGAAAGCCTGGGTTGTCCCTCGTCCTTCTGGGGTGATCCGCGTCCTGCCGGTCAGCCTCACCGGCGCACCGGCCACCTCGCCGTCGACCTCAGCCTCCCGTGCGCCGTCGACATCCGGCCGGTGCCAGATCTTGTTCTGCGCCAGGATCAGCGAGTGACCGACGAGTCTTCGTGCGACGACCGGCACATCCACGGGCTGCGTCTGCCAGTGGACTCGGACCGCCCGATCGTCACCGGAGTCTCCCACTTCGACGTCGTACGACTGCGCCCTCAGACGCTCGAACACCTGTTCCTGGAAAGTGACGTCGGTGATCATCGCGAACACTTCCTCCGGCGAGGCGTCGTACGACGTGACGAGGGTCAGGTCCATGATCCATGTTTACACCGAGTGCGACCACAAGGCACCGATTCGTTGTGTCGGGCAATGACGCGGTCACCCTCAGACTCGGATCTGGTCGGGCAGGTCGAACCCGAGCTCGTCCACGTGGTCGACGTCATCCCGGGCGAGAAGACGCCGCCGGCGACTCACGGTACCTAGACAGGTGGAACGGTTGCATTCACCGAACAAGTCACGAACCTCCCTGTCGGCGTGATCACTGCCTCCGGGCTCGTCACCGCACCCGCGAAGGCGAGAAGGCTCATCGCGTCGTTCCCGCCGCGCAATGCGCCCGCTTCGAGACCGGGTATCTCGTCGAGCGCGGCGTCGTCGACGCGGCCTGACAGGGGTGGAAGCCGGTGCGGGATTCGATGAGGTGACGGCCCTTCTGGCACGATTGCGCTTATGAAGCGCGTCGTGATCCTCGGCCGTGGCGGCGCAGGGAAGTCAACCCTCGCAACGACCCTGGGCACCGCGACCGGGCTCCCCGTCATCGAACTCGACAAGCACTTCTGGGCACCGGGTTTGGAAGCGACTCCCCCTGATCGTTGGGCCGTCCTTCAAGGCGAACTCGCCCGCGCCGACCAGTGGATCATGGACGGCGACCTCGGACCCTACGATGTCCTCGACGTCCGTCTCCGCAGGGCGGACACCGTCCTCCTGCTCGACTACTCCTTTCCGCGTTGCGCCTGGCAAGCGATGCGCCGCTCGCGGGAACGGGCCGATTTCTGGCTCTGGGTATGGTCATGGCGCCGACGGCACCGACCGCTCCTCATCAACGCGCTCACGACGCACGCCACAGGCGCGAAACTGCACGTGCTTCGGAATCCACGAGCAACGGCACGCTTCATGGCACAGGTCCGAGACAACCACAACGATCGACGACCGTAACGATCCACAGGTCGTGACAATTGCTCGAGCCCGCCTCGCATGCCGCGGTCGACCTGCTGCCGATCGCCGACGAATTCGACGTGCTGCCGGAGGCACGGGTTGTCGAGGGCCTCGGCTTCATCGAGTTGAGCCGGGTGGCGCTGGCAGCTGATTCACGGCTTCTGCAAGTGATCAGACGTGCAGCGAATGATAGATTTTCAGCTGTGGAACGTCGGCGCCGGAGAGATGACGCCCCGGCGGCCGAGTCACAGGTGCGCCGGGTGAGCAGACCTCTGTATCAGGTGAAGGCTGAGTTCTTCAAGACGCTCGGGCATCCCGCGCGCATCCGCGTGCTGGAGCTGCTGAGCGAACGGGATCACTCGGTTGCGGAAATACTGGCCGATGTTGGCATCGAGGCGACCAGTCTGTCCCAGCAGTTGGCCGTGCTGCGCAAATCCGGGTTGGTGGCAACCCGTAAGCAGGGTTCGACGGTGATCTACTCACTCACGAGCCCCGACATCACGGAGCTGCTCAGAGTTGCTCGCACGATCCTTACCGGGATGCTGTCCGGTCAGGTCGAACTGCTGGAGGATCTCCAGGAACCACTGGCCGCACCCCAGCCTGATCGTTGACCTGCGCAACAACTCGACATGAGTACAGGTTGGTACGCCTGGCGCCGTGACTACCAGGACGGGATACCCGGACATGGACAGCCTCCTCTGCTCGTTGCCTGGAGAAACGGTGATGCGCAATTGACAGAGCTCGCTCACCGGTATGCGAGCTCAAGAGCGCGGCGTGATGCGCTGCCTCGCTGTTGGTCAGGCTGTGCTGGTCCGGTGGCGTGTAGTCGGGCGCCTCGATAAATGGGTGCTGGTCCCGATGGTGGCCGCGGTCGGTGTCGGGCATGGTTGGAGGCTAGGCGCAACTGGGGCGAACGGTGCATAACAGATGGCTCCGTTGGCGGCAGCGGCGTCTACTTTCGTTCTTCTTTTGATGCCTTGTAAAGGTTGTGAAGTCTTGAGCTACACGTTCGCCGTTCTCGACGAAGTCAAGCTCGGTCCCGAGGACCTGGTCGCGCTCCGCGCAGCACTTCGTGCTGAGCGCGCGTTCCGGCTGGAGCAACTCGACCACCTCGCCGGCACCTGGCCAATCCTCGCTGATCTGCCTGCCGACCAGCGGGCTCGTGAAGAGGTGCTGACCGCTCTTGCCGCGGCGGCCCAGGTGGTGCTCACCCATGTCGACGCCGCGCTGAGCCGGATGGATGCCGGCGAGTACGGCAGTTGTCGCCTGTGTGACCGGCCCATTCCGCTGGCGTGCCTGCGCATCCTGCCCCACGCGCGGTACTGCGGCCCGTGCCACCAACTCAAGGGGACTGGCTCATGACGCCGTCCCCGCGTACTCCGTTCCCGCGCACGGCAGCGCTGCGGCGGCGCGGCACGTGGTCGGCCAGCCAGCGGTCGTCCGGCGTAGCGATCGACCTCGGCAGCGCCCGCACCAGGGCGTGGATGCCCGACCACGGTTTGATCTTCGACGATCCCACGATCGCCTCGTCGGGCGCTGCCGGTGACAGTCGTCCCGTGCACCGCGGCGTCGTCGTCGACCCGACGGGCGCTGCCCGCGTACTCGAACGCCTTGTCGGCCGCCGAGCCGGCCTCGGCCACTACTCGTTGGTTGTCTTGACCACACCGGTCCTGTGCGCTGATCAGCACGTCAGCGTGGCCCGCGCCGCCCTGGAGGTTCTCGATGCGAGGGTCGTGCTGACCATCGACAGTGTGAAGGCCGCCGCGCTCGGAGCAGGCGCCGGCATGGCCCGACCACTACTGGTGCTGGACATCGGAGCAGGCCTGACGGAGGTGGCTTTGCTGGTCGACGGAGTCGTGATGTGCGCGCAGCGATTGGACGTGGGAACATCCGATCTTGGCGCGACCACGACCGTTGCCGAGCTCGTGGAGTCGATCGTCACGGTCGTCACGGACCTCCTGCGCCTTGACTGCGCTGCGATGGTTGTCGACGCATTGGACCGTGGGCCACTCCTCACCGGAGGCGGCGCGCTCCGCCCGGAGATCACCTACCGGCTTGCCAAACAGTTGGGGGCGCCAGTGCGTCCTGCTCCCGCACCACAGTCCGCCGCCGTCCGCGGCGCGGGTCTGGCTTTGGGTGCCGCCGACCACCACCCCTCGATCCGTACCGAACAATCTGTCCGAAGTCACCACCCGTAGATCCGTTGCATGACCTGATGCCGCGGCGCTTGCTGCGGCCCCGGGTAGGCGATGAGGATCGGGGCGTTGTCGGGACCACGGCCCTCGACGATGGTGAACCCGTCGAGGGTTGACCGCGTCACCCGGCGGCTGTCGCGTCAGAACCCGTTCGCAGCGCTCCAGTTCTCTCTCGCTCGGCGCGGTCCAGATGAGGTACTGAACCCCGATGTGGCCCAGGCCGCGCGGGGCCCTGGGGCCCCGTCTGCGCAGATACAACTGAAAGCCGTCAGCGCAAGCCAGTAGCGCGGCATCTAGTTCTTGGACCGCGATGGTCCATGCGAGCAGTTCCGCGTAGAAGGCAACCGACCGGTCCACGTCGGACACGAACATCACGGCGGAGGTCAGGCTCAAGCTCGCTGGCTGTTGCGCTGTGGTCGGGGTGTCGTGCCCGGCGAGGGAGACAGGTTCAGCCGCGGCGGGTGTGGCTGCGTCGTCGAGAGGCACCCGGAGAACCCTTCACGCTGGTCTGGCCACGTGTCTGCGGGGCTGCCGCGAGGTGGGTCAGCTTCGCCAGTACATCTTCGTATGCCTTGTCGAAGCCGGCGATGCCATTGTCTTCCAGGGTGCGGCCTACAGCAGTCATGTCGATTCCGGCCGCCGCCAGTCGCACCATCACTTCGACTGCTTCCGGCAGTCCGGTGTCCACGGTGCAAACCATCGTGCCGTGGTCCTCGAAGGCAGCGATGGTTGCTTCGGGCAAGGTAGTGACCGTGTCGGGGCCGATGAGTTCCTCGACGTAGCGGGTGTCATTGTCCGTAGGGTTCTTGGTGGATGTCGACGCCCACAACGGCCGCTGGACATCCGCACCCATCCTGGCGAGCCGGTGCCAGCGGGCTGTGGAGAACTCATTGGTGAAGAACCGGTAGGCCAGTTTGGCCTGCGCGACTGCGGCGTGGCCGCGCAGGGCCAGCGCCTCGTCGGTCCCGAGCGCCTCAAGTCGCCGGTCGACTTCGGTGTCGACCCGGCTGACGAAGAACGACGCGACACTGCTGACAGTCGAGGGATCACCGCCGTTCGCGGTGAACTTCTCCAGCCCCGACAGATAGGCCTCGATGACCTCCGCGTAGCGAGACAGGGAGAACAGCAGAGTTACGTTGATGCTGCTGCCTTCAGCGGTCAGCGTTTCGATGGCGGTGACGCCTTCTGCGGTTGCCGGAATCTTCACGAGCAGATTCGGTTGAGCGATACGCCGACGCAGCCAGCGCGCGGCCACTATCGTGCCCGGAGCGTCGTGAGCCAGCGCTGGAGACACCTCCACAGACACGAATCCGTCGACGCAGTCACCGCGATCGAACACTGGACGAAGGACTGTCAGGGCCTGGCTGGCGTCAGAGATGACCATCTCCCAGTAGGCCTCCTCCACCGACCTGCCGACATCGATCAGCTCCGAGAACTGTTCGTCGTAGTCATGGGAGCCGATGATGCTTCTGGCGAAGATCGTCGGGTTCGCGGTGACGCCGCGAACCCCGTTGGAGACCATGCGCTCCAGGGTGCCGTCACGCAAGGAAGCACGGGTGAGGTTGTCCAGCCAGGGGCTCTGCCCGAAGTGGCGGTAGAGATGTTGAAGCTTGGTCATCGCGTTCCCGATTTCCCTGGCATCCGCCAGACGCAGCTGTCGAGTTGTGGTTGTTCACTTGTCCGTGTCGTGGAGCAAGTCGTCCCAGTCGATGCGGGCGCGACCTGCCGCGCCGTCTCCCAGCACGAACCTGGCGGGATCTCCCGCCGCTCTCGGTCCCGAGGCCAGCCACGCTGCCATGCCGTGGGCGCTGCGGCGCTCGATCTCGTCCAGATATGCTCGGCGCTCGTCGACGATCCGCAACCGTTGCATCGGCGACCTGGCTCGTTGCAGAGCCGAAAAGCTGGCCCGCCAGGCCACGCAGAGGGCTTCGTCGCTCAGGACACCCGGCGCGACCGGAGGGATGGATGCCTGGTCTGGTTCAGTCTCCAGGATCGGCGCCGTCACGGACCCTAGCGAGCGGTCGGCACGATCCGGCCGGACAGGCCGAGGCGACGGGCTGGCGAGGTGGCCATGTTCTCTGAGCCAGCGAACGCAGTAGCGAATCGCGTAAGGCGATCCCCCAACTGCGATGACCAGCAGGAGCACCGCTGTCGCAGCGCCTACCAGGGTGCCCAGGCCGATGAGGGAGACTGTGCCACCCGCGGCGAGGGCAGTGCTGGTGGACACGATCCGTCGTCGATCCCGTGGGAGCCGGGAGGGACCGTCGGGATCTGCCAACGCGACCATGGCCACGACTGCGCCCGTGAGGGCCGCGAGGACGAGCAGCACAATGACGTTCGTGAGTGACCAACTAAGGGCCGTGACCGCACCCAGTGCGCCCAGCACTGCGCAGAAGAGCACCCAGACGACCCGATAGGCTCTCATGGCCTGCTCCCCTGCCCCCTGGTGTGGGGCGCGTCGAGGCGAGTTACGACTGATTGGTCCACGACAAACCTCCTTGCGGCGGCGGGCGGATCCCGAAAGAACGGCCCGTGACTCGGTCATACACACGAGCCGCAGTCCGCCGGGGTCCGGCTCTGGTTGAGCCGAAGTCCGGGTCTTGCTCGTGCAGTAACGACTGTGCCGCCGTGTGACGATGACGGGTACGGCAACGATCGGCGAACCTGTGACCGCCCGGATGGCCGACGCCCGGCAACGATGGCCCCTTGAGACGCAGCCCGGGTCAGGTCAGGCCTGGGCCTCTGCGCCGGAGGGAAGGTCCCGGGCAGGCCATTCGAGCAGGCGTGCGCCCAGCACGGCGATGTGCAGCGTGAACCGCTGCGCTGGGTCGCCGGGGTCGTGTCCAGTCAGGGTCTTGACCTTGTCCAGCCGATAGGTGACGGTGCGGACCGACATGTTCAGGCGCCGGGCCGCCTCCGTGGCGACCTCACCGGTCGCGAAGTACGCCTCAAGGGTCTGAAGAAGAGGTTCGGCACCGCCGCGGGCGTGCGTCAGCGGGCCTAGCACAGCCTGGATGAGATCGATGATGGCGGCCTGGTCGCGAATCAGAACCCGGTAGACGAGCATGTCGCGGGCATCGACCACGGGCGTGTCGAGTTGCAGCCGCTCAGCGAGCATCAATGCCTCGCGCGCCTCCTCGTAGGAACGGGCGATGCCGTAGGAGCCGGGATAGGAGCGGCCGGCAGCGACACGCCAGGTACGGCCGCGCCGGTGCCGGACCAACGCATCGTGGACGAGGTCCCCGACCTCTTTGATGGTCGTGCGGGGGGCCTGGGTGGGGGCGGTTGCGGGGAGCAGCATCACCAACATGCCTTCTTTGGTGGCTACAAGCACCTCGCGGTCCCCGAACTGGTCGAGGATGAACCGTTCCAGCATGCTCGCTGTCGTGTCGCCGTCGGGCAGCCCGTCCGCGGGGGCGGCCAGGACCACCTGGTGGGGCCGGCCGAGATCGAGCCCGAACGGTTCGGCACGCTCGACCATCCGGGAGACGTCGGCGTCGCCACGGAGCAGATCGTCGATCAACTCGCGGCGCAGCGCCTCCTCTTGTCTGATCAGCTGCTTGGTCGCGACCTGATAGCTGTCCACGAGGACGGCGATCGCTTCACCGACGGCCCGCAGTACCGCCTGGGCCGAAGCGCGGACCGTGTCGCGGTCGCGATACGGCACGACGTCGGGCAGGTCCCGCCACATCCGCCACGCCGCGGACAGGTACAGATCGACCACTCGTCCCGCTGGGATGCCCTGCTCTGCTGCGCGACGCCCGAGTTCACGCACGATCGCCAGCTCGTGTTCCCGCGGACCCCGCCCGGAGATGGCAGCATCCGCGAGCAGGGTGAGGTACTCGACGAGCAGCTCCAGCGGCGCCTGCGCGTCGCCGGCGGCCGCCTGCGCGATTGCCGTCAACCAGGCCTCGTCGGCGCTGTTCGGGGCACTGTCGCTCAGTCCTGGTAGCCCGCCGTAGTCGCTCATCTCACTCCCCTCCGGGTGAGATACCGCCGCGGCTGTGCGGCGCTGTCCAATTACAGCATCGTTGCCGGGCGTCGGCCATCAGTGCGGCCTGAGGTTCGCCGATCGTCGCAGTACCTGTCCCGGCAGCGGAACGGCACAGTCGAAAGGGCAGGGCATCCACAGTCGAAGCGAAGCGGAGCGGCGACATGACGAACGCAACTGGCGCCGGCCGCCGACCGGTCCTCGTCGGTGTCGACGGCTCGATATCCGCCCAAGCCGCGCTCGCCTGGGCCGCCACAGAGGCGTCTTCGAGGCACCGCCCGCTGCGCATCGTTCATGCCTTCAGCTGGCCGATGACCAGCAACGCACTGGGCATGGCCTTCGTCGGTGATGCCGACCTCGACCTCCAGGCTGCCGCCGAGTGGATCCTCAACGAAGCAGCGGCCCATGCGCGAGAAGTTGCCCCCGACACCAAAGTCTCCACAGACCTGTTCGTCGGTCCCGCTGCGCCAACGCTACTGAGCGAGGCGCAGGATGCCGACTTGGTGGTCGTGGGCAGTCGTGGCGTCGGCGGCTTCCGCGGCCTGCTGGTGGGGTCGGTGAGCGCCACCGTGGCCGCACATGCCCCGTGTCCGGTAGTCGTCGTCCACCCCCACCGAGACGGTACGGCGTTCCCCGCCTCGGCGACCGGGCGGATCGTGGTCGGCGTCGACGGCTCGGAGATCTCGTCAGAGGCGATCCGGTTCGCCTGTCAGCAGGCGGCACGCCGCCACATCGGTATCACCGCCGTGCACGCCGCGATGACGACTCGGCAACACCCGTCGCTCCGTGTTCCCGCAGAGATCGTCGACCAGATCGACTGGCAACTACTCGCCGAAGCGATGGAGAGCAAGCGCGTGCTCTTCCCGGGCATCGAGGTACGGACGAAGCTTGTGCACGGTCACCCGGCCCAGGCGTTGATCGATTCGTCGGCGGGTGCCGAACTGATCGTCGTCGGCTCGCGCGGCCGCGGAGGCTTCGCCGGGATGTTGCTGGGATCGATCAGTCAGGCGGTACTGCAGCACGCTGTCTGTCCCGTCGCCGTGGTCCGTCCGCATCGAACGCCGTCCGCCACGTCCTCATCGGCCGGCCGGCTCCGCTTTGCAGGCACGTCACCGGACGAGCTCTCGAACCTGAAGGAGCAGTCATGACACCGACCCCGCAAGGCCTGCCAGAAAGCCTTGGGTTGCACAGCCAACTGCTCGACCTGGACCCGTCAGAGACCCAGGAGTGGCTGGAATCGATCGATCAGGTGGTCGACCATGCCGGGCAGAACAGGGCGAGGTACCTGCTACTCAGCATCCTGCAGCGAGCCCGCGACCGCCGGGTCGGTGTCGCCAACCTGCGCAGTACCGACTACCTCAACACGATCGCACCCGATGCCGAGCCGACATTCCCTGGCGATGAGCACGTCGAGCGACGGATCCGGGCTTACAACCGCTGGAACGCCGCGGTCATGGTTCACCGTGCGCAGCGCCCGGGCATCGGTGTCGGCGGCCACATCTCGACGTACGCCTCGGCCGCGGCGCTGTTCGAGGTCGGCTTCAACCATTTCTTCCGTGGCCACGACGCACCCGGCGGCGGCGACCAGATCTACTTCCAAGGCCACGCCTCACCAGGCATCTACGCGCGCGCGTTTCTGGAAGGCCGCCTGACCAGCGATCAGCTCGACGGCTTCCGGCAGGAACTCTCCCACGCCGGACAGGGCGGTGGGTTGCCGTCGTACCCGCACCCGCGGCTGATGCCCGACTTCTGGGAGTTCCCCACGGTCTCGATGGGTTTGGGCCCGATCAACGCGATCTACCAGGCCCGCTTCAACCGCTACCTGCACAACCGTGGCCTCAAGGACACCAGCGACCAGAGGGTCTGGGCCTTCCTTGGCGACGGTGAGATGGACGAACCCGAGTCGCTCGGCGCGATCGGCGTGGCGGCCCGTGAAGAACTCGACAACTTGACCTTCGTCGTCAACTGCAACCTTCAGCGTCTCGACGGCCCGGTCCGCGGCAACGGCAAGATCATCCAGGAACTCGAGTCGTACTTCCGCGGCGCCGGCTGGAACGTCATCAAGGTGGTCTGGGGACGGGAATGGGACCCGCTGCTGGCCGCCGACACCGACGGCGCGCTGCTCAACCTGATGAACACCACACCCGACGGCGACTTCCAGACCTATAAGGCCGAATCCGGTGCATTCGTCCGCGAGCACTTCTTCGGCCGCGACCCCCGCACCGCTGCCATGGTCGAGCATCTGTCCGACGCCGAGATCTGGAACCTCAAACGCGGCGGACACGACTATCGCAAGCTGTACGCCGCCTACCGGGCCGCGACTGAACACACCGGCCAACCGACCGTGATCCTGGCCAAGACCATCAAGGGATGGACCCTGGGCTCCCACTTCGAGGGCCGCAACTCGACCCACCAGATGAAGAAGCTCACCATCGACGATCTCAAAGCCTTCCGCGACCGCCTGTTTCTGGACATCCCCGACACCGCCCTCGACGCAGTCAAGCCGCCCTACTATCGGCCACCGAAAGGCTCGCCAGAGCTGGAATACCTGCACGAGCGGCGGCACGTCCTCGGCGGCTACCTGCCCGCCCGCAGGGTTGCCGGGAAACCGCTCTCGCTGCCACGAGAAGCGGCGTATGCGATCGCCAGTCGCGGCTCAGGTCGGCAGGAGGTCGCCACCACGATGGCGTTCGTCCGGCTGCTCAAGGAATTGATGAAAGACCCGGAGATCGGTCACCGGTTCGTCCCGATCATCCCCGACGAGGCCCGCACCTTCGGCCTGGATTCCCTGTTCCCGTCCAAGAAGATCTACTCCCCCCACGGACAGGCCTACCTGTCGGTGGACCGCGAGCAGATGCTGAGCTATCAGGAGGACACCCGAGGTGTGCTCCTCCACGAGGGCATCACCGAGGCCGGGTCCGCCGCATCCTGGACAGCTGCGGGTACGTCGTACGCCACGCACGGCGAGCCGATGATCCCGCTCTACATCTTCTACTCGATGTTCGGGTTCCAGCGCACCGGCGACCAACTCTGGGCCGCGGCCGACCAGCTGACCCGAGGTTTCCTGCTGGGTGCCACTGCCGGCCGCACCACCCTCAACGGTGAGGGCCTGCAGCATCAGGACGGCCATTCGTTGCTGCTGGCATCTACCAACCCTGCCTGTGTCGCCTACGACGCAGCCTACGCGTTCGAGCTCGGCCACATCACCGCCGATGCCCTTCGCCGCATGTACGGCGAAGCGCGCCCCGGCGAAGACCACAACGTCTTCTACTACCTCACCCTCTACAACGAGCCGATCACGCAGCCGGCCGAGCCCGCCGACGTCGACATCGACGGCATCCTCGCCGGAAGGCACTGCTACTCCCCCGCCACGGATGGCGACGGCCCGAAGGCGCAGATCCTTGCCTCCGGCATCGCGATGCCTTGGGCAATGGAAGCACAACGCCTCCTGAAAACCGACTGGAGCGTCCAGGCCGATGTGTGGTCCGTGACGTCCTGGACCCAGCTACGCCGCGACGCACTCGCCGCCGACGAATGGAGCCAGTCTCACCCCGACCAGCCGCCCCGAATTCCCTATGTCACGAGGCGGCTGGAGGAAACCGCAGGCCCCGTCCTGGCGGTCTCGGACTGGATCCGCGCGGTACCCGACCAGATCGCTCCGTTCGTCCGTAGGCCCTGGACGTCGCTGGGCACCGACGGATTCGGCCACTCCGACACCCGCGCCGCCCTGCGCCGCCACTTCGGAATCGACGCGCAATCCATCGTCGTCCGGGTTCTGCAGCAGCTCGTCAGAGTGGGCGACGTCGATGACTCGGCACCGCGGCAGGCAAGGACGATCTACGGCCTGGCCGACGAACTCCAGGACCAACGCCGCGACACGCGGCGATGACACCCCAACAATGACGCCCTGTGCTCGATCACGGGACCCGATTCTTCCAGGAGGAACCATGCGTGTCTTTGTAGCCGGTGCAACCGGCGCCATCGGCCGCCAACTGCTGCCCTTACTCAGCTCAACGGGCCACGAGACCATCGGGTTGGCAGGCTCGTACGGCGCCGCCGTCGAGGTCGAGCTGCTCGGAGGTGAGGTTGCCATGGCCGACGCGCTGGACGCCGGCGCGCTGAGTCTGGCAGTCAAGGACTCCGCACCTGACGCCGTGGTTCATCTGCTCACCGCGATCCCGGGCAAGATCAGTCCGAGACGGATGAGCCGCGACGTCGCGTGGACCAACCGGCTGCGGACAGAAGGCACCCGCAACCTGCTGTACGCCGCCGAACTGGCCGGCGCCAAGCACATCATCACCGAAGGCTTCGCCGGCATCTATGAGCCGAACAAGTGGATCCCGGCCACCGAGGTCGCGCCGTTATGGCGAAATCCACCCAGGCAATTCGCCCCGATGTTCGCCGCCCTTCGGTCGCTTGAAGAGCGCACCAGGCAGGCAGATGGGCTGGTACTGCGGGTGGGGGAACTCTACGGCCCTGGCACGATCTATAGCGCCCGTGGATCATTCGTCTGCGAGGTACGGGCTGGGAAGATGCCGATCATCGGGACCGGCGACGGCATCTTCTCCTTCACCCACGTCCACGACGCGGCGACGGCGATCGTCGCTGCGCTGAACAGCGACGCTCGCGGCGTGCTCAACATCGTCGACGACGAGCCGGCACCGGTGCGCGAGTGGCTGCCCATCCTCGCCGAATTGCTAGGCGCTCCCCCACCGAAGCAAATGCCCGTGGCTCTTGCCAAATTGGTCGGCGGTGGCCCAGGGATGGCTCTCATGAACCATCGGCGCGGAGCCGACAACACTCTCGCCCGGCGCACCCTCGACTGGGCACCGAAGTACAGCTCATGGCGTCAGGGATTCGCGGCAGAACTGCCCCACGCCGCCCATCCCTGATCCGAGCGGCGACCTCGCGCGCGCTTCGCCGCCTGTACACAAGTCGCCGGAAACCATTGGCCTGACCAACGTTCCAACGTGTGCGCGTGTTGCCGATCATCGGCAACCAGAGGGCCTTAAGTCAGCCGACGTTGCGGGGTGCTAGTCCCTGGCAGTCAGACAACTATGGAAGTACATCGACGCTCTAGAAGGAGCAGATTATGAGCACTGATGGGCGCACCGCCCGCACACCAAGCCGGGAGACACTGTCGGACCCGGCGTACCAGGCCTTCCTGGTCCTGCGAACCGTCTTCACGGTGGCACCGATCGTGTTCGGCCTGGACAAGTCGCCAACCTCCTCACCGACTGGCCCGCCTACCTGGCCCCCTGGATCAACGACATCGGCGTCATCGAAATCGTCGCCGGCATCGCAGTCGCCCTGATCCCCCGCTACGGCGCACTGCTCGTCGCCGCCTGGCTTACCGGCATCATCATCAACCTGCTCACACTCTCAGGCTTCTACGACGTCGCCCTACGCGACTTCGGCCTCCTCATCGCAGCCCTCGCACTAGCCCGCCTCGCCACCAAATACACGCCACCACGACACGGCTCCTGACGAGACGAGCGACGAGTTCATACCCCCTTCGCAGTGAAGAGGAGCCGACCAACTGACCGCCGCCCTGCGGCGGGCAACCGGCCGGCGAGCAATCCGCCCCCGACCTGGCCCTCCGGTGGCATGATCCCCGGTTCTGGGAAGGCGGGGCAACAAGGTGTCGACAGCCTGCCCGTCGGCCGTTCGAGACCGCGGGCGATGTCTTAACGGAGAAGAAATGATCATCGTTTACCTACTATTCGCAGCGTTGGTCGTCGGCCTGGTCGGATCGGCGGCATGCATCCGCGTGGTCAAGCAGTTCGAGCGCGGCGTCCTCTACCGGTTCGGCCGGGTGCGCCCGACGATCCGGCCGCCTGGTCTGGCCTTCCTGCTGCCGATCGCCGACCGGCTGCAGAAGGTCAACATGCAGATCATCACGATGCCCGTCCCCGCACAGGACGGCATTACCCGCGACAACGTGACGGTCCGCGTCGACGCAGTCGTGTACTTCAATGTGATCGACCCGGTCCGCGCAGCCGTCGACGTCGAGGACTACATCTCGGCCATTGGCCAGGTCGCGCAGACATCTCTGCGCTCGATCATCGGTAAGAGCGACCTGGACGACCTGCTGTCCAACCGGGAACGCCTCAACCAAGGGATGGAGTTGATGATCGACAGCCCGGCGCTCGACTGGGGCGTCCACATCGAACGGGTCGAGATCAAGGACGTCGCTCTACCGGAGACGATGAAGCGGTCGATGTCGCGCCAGGCCGAGGCCGAACGGGAACGCCGAGCACGCATCATCACCGCCGACGGCGAACTCCAGGCCTCGGAGAAGCTGGGCCAGGCCGCCGAGGTGATGACAGAACACCCAGCCGCCCTGCAATTGCGCCTGCTCCAGACCGTCGTCGAGGTCGCCGCCGAAAAGAACTCCACCCTGGTGCTGCCGTTCCCGGTCGAGCTGCTCCGGTTTCTAGAACGATCGACACCACCGGAGCCCGCCAAGGCAACCGGTACCGATCAAGCGACGCAGACCACAGCACCCGCCGCGAGGAACGGCTCGCCGGCGACTGACATCCCACCGATCCGCGAGATCGAGCAGTCCCAGCGAACCAGCGGGCCGGTCTCATCCGACTCATTGACGGCATCCCCAGCGGCGACGGCCAAGCCGCCGGCCCTGCCCGTCCCCGAAACGGCCGGGTTGGCACAACCTCAGTGCGGCGGACTCCCCGCCGGATGTGCCGACCCGGCATGGCAACCATGAGGACGCGAGATCGGCGTCCAGTTGGTGGTCGGCCGGATCGTCCGGCACGTTCCTGCCGGTAAAGGAAAGGAAGCGCGACATGGCAACCGTCTCGTTCAAGGGAGCCACCCGGGTGTATCCGGGCTCCGACACCCCGGCCGTCGACGGGCTGGACCTGGACATCGCCGACGGCGAGTTCATGGTGCCACGTGAGGTTCGAGGTGATCGAGGGTCGTCCGCAGGGCGGTGTCGCTGAGCACGGTGCCGGTCGCGGACTGGTCGCCGAAGTTGAGCATGGCGTCGGTGCGGGCGCTGAGGTCGGCCAGGTCGGACGGGGTCTCGCCGGGATCGACGATGGTGACGACCTCGGCCAGCCGCAGTTCCTGCAGAGCAGTCGGGGCGTCGTCCAGGCGGGGCTGAAGCCCGGCCACCTCGAGCTGGGTGAGTGGGACCATCATGGTCGGCTCATCTCGTCCTGCGATGACCGTGTCCGTTGCGGCAACACGGCGGCGACAACCGTTGCGATGTCTTGGTCACGGCGCTGGGCGGCGACCGCGGTCAGATCGGCAGCGCGGCTGAGGCCGGCCTGGGTCAGCCGTCCGGCCTCGGCGCGGGCGGCGGACAGGATCGCGGCCGTCCGTTGCCGCGCCACCTCCGCGGCCTGCGCCTCAGCCTCGGCGATGAGGTGATCCGCCTGCACTTGAGCTAGTGCCACCTCATCGCCGGCTTGGTCCGCCGCGGCCAGCCGGGCGGCGATCGAGTTCTCCAGCTCCCGTACCAACTCGTGCGGCGTCGGACGGTCTGCTGTTTCGCTGTCGTCGTGCGTGCGGCTCATGCGGCGCTCCACGTGGGGTTGGGCTCGTTGCCGGCCGCGTCGCGGGATGCCCGGCGGGTGCGGGCTCGCCTGAGCCGGGCGTGCTCCTCACGCTCACGCTCATCGAGCGTCAGCGCGATCCGGCGCGCCTCGTCGTGCAGTTGCGGAAGGACAATGTTGTCCAAGGCATTGACCTGCTTGGTGGTCCGCGCGATCTCCGTGGCCAGCCGTCGTACGCTCAACTCCACCGCACACAGATCCAGCAGCCACTCGAGTTGCTCCTCGTAGGCCAGTGCGACGGTATCGAGGTGGGCAGAGACCAGGGCAGGTGCCCAGCCGCGGGTGGCTGAGTTGCGGCGGACAGGGTCATGGCGCAGGTCGAACACATGGATCCCAGCCACGGTCCGAGAGCGCAGGTCCACACCGATCCCGGTCGCGGCGGCGAGCGGTCGAAGGCCTCGTGCCGGCGATCGTCAAGCGCCTGGAGCGTCCGCGCATTTATGTCGTAACACGATATACTCGACTCAAGGCCGGGTTCTCCCGGTGAGACGCTGAGGACGTGATCACATGCAGTCCGACACGATGCACGACGAACAGGTGGCAGAGCCACTGACGAAGGCGGACTTCGAGGCGTTAGCTCGTTTCCGTTTCGGCATCCGCCGGTACCTGCGCTTCAGCGAGCAGGCCGTCCGCGATCACGGCCTGACCCCTCAGCAGTACCAGTTGATGCTGGCGTTGAAGGGTTTTCCCGGCCGCGAGTGGGCGAGCGTGAGCGAACTGGCCGATCGTCTTCAACTGCGTCATCACAGCGTTGGTGAAC
The DNA here is from genome assembly GCF_040655855.1 of Kribbella sp. NPDC050281. Classification (NCBI taxonomy): domain Bacteria; kingdom Bacillati; phylum Actinomycetota; class Actinomycetes; order Propionibacteriales; family Kribbellaceae; genus Kribbella; species Kribbella sp. NPDC050281. Next base: position 21,793 of record NZ_JBFAKS010000029.1, read on the forward strand.
TCGTGAACCGTGCCCAGGCGCAAGACCTGGTGACCAAGGCACCCCATCCGACGGACGCCAGGGCTGTCCGGGTCGAAATGACGCGGCACGGCGAGCGAGCGTTGGCACGGCTGAGTGCACTCCACCGCGACGAGCTTCGACGCATGGGCACAGCCCTCGCAGTGCCGGAGTGGAGCGACACCACGGGCGGTGCCGCGTGACACGCCACACTGTGCGGGTCCGCAGGATCTACGATCAGCCCGTGGCCGACGACGGCATCCGGGTCCTGGTCGATCGCGTGTGGCCCCGCGGTATCCGCAAGGAGACGGCCGCCATCGACGAGTGGGACAAAGACGTCGCACCGTCCACAGAACTTCGCAAGTGGTATGGCCATGTCCCCGAGAGGTTCGAGCAGTTCGCGGCACGCTATCGCGACGAGCTGGCAACACAGGCCGGGCGGACCGCGCTGGACCACCTGCGCACGCTCACAAAACGCGACGCCCTGACCTTGGTGACGGCGACCAGGGACGTGGACCACAGCCAGGCGGCGGTCCTGACCCGGTTGCTGAGCGAGCCACGCTGACCCCTTCGCTGACCGGCCAATCGACGGGGCCGGTGGCGCCGGCAAGCTACTGACCGGGGCGCTTCCTGATCTGCAGGCCTGGACGACGACGATGGATGGTCAGGTAGGACAGGCCGCGATTGCCGGCCGTGATGTTGCGGGTCGAGCCACGGGGCAGCCAGACAACGTTGCCGTCGGCAAGAGCCTGCTCTCCGTCGGGTGTTCCGGCGGTGCCACCGCCTGCAACGACGACAAGTACCACGTCGAGATCCGGCTCGGTGTGGGTGTCCACGCGCCGCCCAGCCGGGAGATGGATGAGATTCGCGTCGAGCTGGCGACCCGGCTCGGCGAGCGTCCACCGGGCACCAGACGGTACAGGCGAGTCATCGACGAGTTCGTGCACGTCGAGCAGCACCCGCACCGTCGGCCGCTCAGGCAGGACGTCAGCTGAGTCATTCGTCGACTCCTCAGGCATCAGCGGCGACCCGGCCGATCCGGACTCGCCATTCCTCAGGCCCGGCCTGCAGATAGTCCCAACTGAAGGCGCCAGGGTGAATGGCTTCGAACTCCCGGCGCAACGGCTTCGGGTCGTGGCTGTTGACCAGAATGAACGCCTCCCCCGGCTCCAGCCGGGCGTACCGGGCGAGAACGCGTGGGTGACGTCCGCCGCGCGCGATTCGCCGTACGTCGATGACCGTCGGCTGTTCGACCTGCTCCCCAGCCAGGTAGGCCTGCAGGTCTGCGGCCAGCGACGACGGATCCACCCCGGGCAGGCCGGCAAGTGCGGGGAGCAACACCGACTCCTCGATCTGGAGGTGGGTGTCCAGGGTCGCGGTGATCATCGCGCCGAGCCTCGCCGCATCGACCAGGCCAGCGGCTGCCAGTTCGTCGATCTGAGCGTTGAGTGCTGCGGCTCCGACTCGGAGAGCCTCGACCAGAAGCCGAGTCTCATCGTCCTGGGAGGCGGCCGCATAGAGATCCCGATCCGCAGTAGCCAGGTATCGACGCACTTCATGGAGGCAGAAGTCCACCAACTCCGCAGACCGTGGCTCGGCGCCCTGGGCAATTGGCTGTGCTGAGGTCAGCTCCGCCAGACCGGTCAGCAGTCGCTCGTGGGCCTCCTGGACGGCACCTCGAGCGATGACGTCCGGGTCGGTCTCGGTCGCCTGGATGAAGATCTCCGAAGCCGGCATCGTGCCACTCTCCTCACATCGCTGTTTTCAATGATTATTACATGTGATATTTGTAGTAATTACAAGCGTCTGATGAGGGAGGCTGATGTGACGTACGTGATCGCGTTGCCGTGCGTCGATCTGAAGGACCGCGCCTGCGTCGAGGAGTGCCCGGTCGACTGCATCTACGAAGGAGGGCGCTCCCTCTACATCCATCCCGAGGAGTGCATCGACTGCGGTGCCTGTGAACCGGTGTGCCCGGTCGAGGCCATCTTCTACGAGGACGACCTGCCCGAGCAGTGGAAGGATTACCAGGCCGCGAACGCCGGGTTCTTCGAGGACCTCGGCGCCCCCGGCGGAGCCTTCAAGATAGGCGCCATCGACCATGACCATCCACTCATCGCGGCGCTGCCGCCGCAGGAGCAGGCAAGCTGACCTCCATGACCAGGACTGACCAAACGGCCGACGACCAGCCACGCCGACAGGCACTGCTCGAAGCCCTGCGAGCCTCCGACGCTCCGCTGGGTGTCACCGAGCTCGCCGAACGGCTCGGCATCCACCCCAACACGGTCCGCTTCCACCTCGACGCACTCGTGACGCAAGGACTGGTCGATCGCAGGCTCGAGGAACCGACCGGCCGTGGCCGGCCTCGGACCGTGCACACGCCACATCCCGGGATGGACCGTGGAGGCCGTCGTCAGTACCACCTGCTGGCCAAGATCCTCCTCGGCCAACTGTCCACGAGTTCCGATGCAGGGTCCGCAGCCGAGGCCGCGGGCCGCAACTGGGGCAGCTATCTCGTCGAGCACGTTCCCCCATCCCATCAGCCCGACGTCGCCGAGGCCACCCAGCGGTTGAGCGCGATGATGACCGACCTGGGATTCGCCCCGGAAGCCGACGGCGACGCAGCCGAACGCATCAGACTGCGTCACTGCCCCTTCCTGGAGCTCGCGGAAGAGTACTCGTCCACCTTGTGTCCGCTGCATCTCGGCCTGATGCAAGGTGCCCTCACCGAGATCCGCGCACCGATCACGGCAACCAGCCTCGAGCCGTTCGCCGAACCCGACGCGTGCATCGTTCACCTCTCCCCCAGCCGGGGCCTCGGCGTGGGCACCCGCCCGCGCCCACGCCGCGACAGGAGCACCTGATGCACCTCACCAGGATCGGCACCACGCCCCGGCGCCGGGCACCCATCCCCGGAGGTCCGACGATGGAGGTTCTCGTCGCCGCCGAGACCTCCGACAACATCGCCATGGTCCAGGTTTGGATCCCGCCCGGTGGCGGCCTGCCCGAACATGACCACGGACCGTCCGAGATCGTTCTGATCCACCTGTCAGGCTCGATCGACCTGCGGCAAGGCGACCAGCGACACAGTCTCGCCCCCGGCGCCATCGCGCACATCGCCACTGGGGAACGAGTCAGCCTGACCAACCCAGGAACCGAACCTGCCGTCATGATGATCGTTGCCTCACCACCTGAATTCGTCGCGCGAATCGCCGCCTGGCCAACTGCCTAGGGCCATTGGCCTCCCCGTGGACCACGACCTGGCCACGGCCACGCGATCGCGCTCGCAGCATCACTGGATCCACGAGGAGCAACGTTGAACGCCGCACCAGCCGCCGTAGCAACCGCCGCCGTCTTCATTTGGCTCGGCATGGTGTTCGCGATCTCGTTCCTGGAGGCACCACTCAAATTCCGCGCCCCCGGGGTCGACATTCCGATCGGCCTCGGCATCGGCCGCATCGTCTTCCGCGCGCTGAACCATGTCGAGATCGCCTTGGCACTGGTGACGCTGGCAGCGATCGTCATAGGGCGGCCGACCGGGGCCATAGCGACTCTCACCGCGGTGATCCTGGTCATCCTCGCCGGACAACTCATCATCATCCGGCCTCAACTCAACCGGCGCACCGACCGCGTCCTCGCCGGTCAGTACCCACCCCGATCAACCATGCACCTCTACTACGTCGGTCTTGAGGCGGCCAAGGTGCTCACATTGACGGCGCTGGGAATCTGCCTCCTCGTGGCGCAGTGACTCCCACTTGATGCGACACACCACCCGTGACCACAGCCGTTACCCAAGGCGGGCTTCAGAGCAATACGGCCCTGGGGTTGGGCATCGGTAGCAGCCAATGCCGGCATCTTGATCACGGGGGGTCTGGTTCGGCTGACGGGTTCGGGGGCTGCCCATGCGGGCCGGAAGCCCGGCCACGTCTCGCGCCCAATCCGCCATTGCGTTCATGGGCCCGCGAAGGCCCTAGATATCTGCACCTGTGCTGGCTTCTGACCGAGGCGTGGGTTTCTCACCTCGTGTCTTCTCCTTCGGCCCCGGTACCGGCGGTCTCCTCGAGATGGTCGACCCGGTCGTGGTCCTCGCCGGCGTCGAGCAGGTTGTCCTTCGGCGCGCGATTGTCCGGGGACTCGGTGAGCGAGACGTCCGGGTGATGCAGGTCGAAGGCCGGGCTTTCGGACCGGATCCGCGGCAGCTTGTCGAAGTTGTGGCGCGGCGGCGGGGAGCTGGTCGCCCACTCCAGCGAGCGGCCCCAGCCCCAAGGGTCGTCGACGTCGACCTTGGGCGCATTGCGGGACTTGTAGACGTTGTATAGGAACGGCAGAGTCGAGGCACCGAGGATGAAGGCGCCGACGCTGGAGACCTCGTTCAGCGTGGTGAAACCCTCGTTCGCGCCGTACGACGCGTACCGCCGCGGCATGCCCTCGACACCCAGCCAGTGCTGCACCAGGAACGTGGTGTGGAAGCCGATGAACAGCAACCAGAAGTGCAGCTTCCCGAGCTTCTCGTCCAGCATCCGCCCGGTGAACTTCGGCCACCAGAAGTAGAACCCCGCGAACATCGCGAACACCACGGTCCCGAACACCACGTAGTGGAAATGCGCCACCACGAAGTAGGTGTCGGTGACCTGGAAGTCCAAGGCCGGCGAGGCCAAGATCACCCCCGTCAATCCACCGAACAAGAAGGTGGTCAGGAACCCGAGCGACCACAACATCGGCGTCTCGAACGACACCGAACCGCCCCACATCGTGCCTATCCAGTTGAAGAACTTCACCCCGGTCGGCACCGCGATCATGAACGACATAAACGAGAAGAACGGCAGGCTGACCGCGCCCGTGACGAACATGTGGTGCGCCCACACCGTCATGGACAACGCGGCGATCGCCAGCGTGGCACCGACCAGACCGAGGTAGCCGAACACGGCCTTGCGGCTGAACACCGGCAGGATCTCGGTGATGATGCCGAAGAACGGCAAGGCGATGATGTACACCTCGGGATGCCCGAAGAACCAGAACAGGTGCTGCCACAGCATCGGGCCGCCGTTCGCGGCATCGAAGACGTGAGCCCCTAGGGCTCGATCCGCCTCCAGCATCAGCAGCGCGCCGGCCAGAATCGGGAACGCCACCAGCACCATGATCGACGTGATGAGAGTGTTCCAGGTGAAGATCGGCATCCGGAACATCGTCATACCTGGTGCCCGCAGGGAGATGATCGTGGTGACGAAGTTGACCGCACCCAGGATCGTGCCCAGACCGGCCATCCACAGACCCATGATCCACAGGTCACCGCCGATACCCGGCGAGCGCACCGCGTTGGACAGCGGGGCGTAGCCGGTCCAGCCGAAGCTCGCCGCGCCGCCCGGGGTGAAGAATCCACTGAACGCGATGAGCCCGCCGAACAGGAACAGCCAATAGCTGAACATGTTCAGCCGCGGGAACGCGACGTCCGGGGCGCCGATCTGCACCGGCATGATGACATTGGCGAAGCCGACGAACAGTGGTGTCGCGAACAGCAGCAGCATGATCGTGCCGTGCATGGTGAAGAGCTGGTTGTAGACCTCTTCGTTCACGATCTGCAGGCCCGGCTTGGCCAGCTCGGCGCGCATGACCAGCGCCATCATGCCGCCGATCAGGAAGAACGCGAACGACGTGATCAGATACATGTGGCCGATCAGCTTGTGATCGGTAGTGGTGAGGACCCGCACCACCGCACGGCCCAGCGGACGGCGACGTCCTGCCGCGGGTTCGCCGGGTCCGACCCTGGCCGTCACCGACCAAGGACGGCTCTGGTGGGCACCAACATGGGTCAGCTGCTCGTGGATCGGATCGCTGTCGCCGGCCTGAGTGGTCCCCACGGACCGACTCACCAGTTCGCCGGCGGGTCGCTGGCAGGGAACGAATCCTCGCCGCACACGTCAACGATGTCCCGCAGCGGTCGCGAAGGAGACGTCGGAGGGATGGTGCCTGTGCGCCAGGGATGCAGGCGGTCGGTCGCCGACTCTTTGGAGAGCTGGCATTGCAGGCAGAGACTGGCCATCGGGATGGCCTGCAGCCGGTCCGCAGAGATGGCGCGTCCGCAGCGTTGGCAGATCCCGAAGGCGCCGATCGCGATCCGGAACAGAGCAGCGTCGATGTCCGCCAGGGCAGCTCTGGAAGCGCTCATCAGCGTTGCCGTCACGTCACTCTGAGCAGGTCCGGAGGCGGCCAACGCGTCGTACGCGAGGTCGGTGAACTGATCGAGACGAAACCGCCGCTGCTGCTCGAGCTCGTCTCGATACCACTTCAGGTCGACAGGGTGCGGGTCACGTGGTGTGTCGCGTGGCGCCACCTGATCCAGGTCGGTCATCGAAACCTCCTCGTCGGCACGAATCGCGGAGCCGCGATACCCGCGCCTCCGTGTTCGCACGATCCCAACGATGCCGTCTCGCACCCGAGCTGAATACGTGCCCGATCGGCGAACGCCGGACTCCATCGTTGCCGGGTATCGGCAACCTCTCGCAGACCTGGCTGAGGAGCGCGGCTCACCGTGCAGCCGGCCCTCCGTCATCAGGACGGCAGGCACATCCTTGGTTTCTATCGCAATACGACATATTTTGGGCCTGTGCCCTGCTCGTGACGGTGCGTCGGATGGAGTGCGGCCAGTAAGAGGGCTGGGTCTCCCCCGTTGCACCGTCCGGCAGGGTTCGACGACTCCCAGCCATCCCCACGTTGGTTAGTCGTTGTCGGGCGACGGCCCCCGTGGGTTCAGGCCTCGATCAGGCCGGCTCTGATCGCGTACCGGGTCAGTTCCAAGCGGTCGCGGAGGCCAAGTTTCTGGAGCATGTTCGCCCGGTGCCGCTCGACCGTCTTGATGCTGATGAACAGGATTCCAGCGATCTCCTTGGACGAGTGCCCCTCGGCAACGAGCTTGAGTACCTCTTCCTCGCGGGCGGTCAGGATCTGCTCCGGGATGGTCTGGCCGAGGCGTGCCCGATTCAGGTAGTTACGGATCAGCGCGTTCACCGCTCCCGGGTACAGGAACGGCTCTCCGCGCATCGCGGCCCGGCACGCTTCCACGAGGTCGCGGTCAGCGACGGATTTCAGCACATACCCCGCAGCTCCGGCCTTGAGGGCTTGGAAGAAGTACTGCTCGTTGTCGTACATCGTCAGCATGAGAATCCGCAGGTCGGGCTGACGCGACGACAGCTCACGTGCTGCCTGCAGCCCGGTCATCCTCGGCATGGCGATGTCGAGAATCGCCAGATCGATCTCGACGGACCGGGCAAGGTCGACGGCCTCCTTGCCATCTCCTGCTTCGGCGACCACCGTCAGGCCAGGTTCGCTGTCCAGGATCAGCCGTACACCGCGGCGTACCAGTGCATGGTCGTCGGCGAGCAAGATGCGGGTGGCGCCCTGTGCAGCCATGCTCAGACTCCGTTCCGGTCGAGCGGCACCAGCAGGTTCACGTCAGTACCACCTGCCGGCGCGGCGCCGAGATCGAGAGTGGCGCCAACCAGCAGTGCGCGCTCCCGCATGCCACGGATTCCGGCTCCCTCGTGGGCCAGCCCGAGGCCGCGGCCGTCGTCACGGATCCGAAGACTGACAGCTCCCTCGTCGTGGCGCAGGCTGATCTCCACGTAGTCGGCGTCGGCATGGCGGGCAACGTTCGTCAGTCCTTCCTGGGCAACCCGATAGATCACAAGCTCGGCCTGCTCGTCCAGCACGGGCAGACCAGGCTGGAAATCGTGACGTATCGCGAGACCGGTGTGCGTGGACAGCTCGGTCACCAGCGCAGTCAAAGCACTGACGAGACCAAGATCCTCCAGCACACCCGGTCGCAGCCTCCGCGCCAGCCGGCGTACCTCATCCAGGCTGTCCCGGGTCGTCTCCTGAGCATGGAACAAGTCCGCGCGCAGGTCGGAGTCGTCCACCCGTCCGGCCGCCCGTTTGAGTTCCAGCAGTACGGCGGTCAGGCTCTGGCCGACTTCGTCGTGCAGCTCCTGAGCGATCCGTCGCCGCTCCGCCTCCTGGGCAGACAGTGCACGGGTACTGCTGGTGGCACGTTCTGCCTCCAACCGCGCCAGCATCTCGTTGAAGGCACGGATCAACTGCGAGACACCACCCTGACCGGCGACTGGCAGCCGCTGCCCGGGCTTGAGCAGATCGACGGTCGCCATTCGGCGGCTCAGCCGGTCCAGCGGAGCCAGCCCTACCTGCAGGAGTACGGCGTTGGCGACCAGCATGACCGCGAAACCGCCCAGCAGCACCACTGCCTCGGTGAAAACCACCGGAGCGGACACCGTCACCGGTGCCCACAGCAACAGTGCGGTCGCTGCAGCAAGCACCACCGCATTCAGCGCGAAGATGCGCCAGAACAACGGCGCTGCAAGCACGCCTCTCCTCGCCGCCGCTGTTTGATGACTCGGCATATGTTCCATGCTGCCCAGCGTGCCTGTTCCCCCACTGCAAGTCGATCGGGCTAACACTCATCCGCGTCTGCCTGCGGCGGTCCGAGCTCCCGAAATGGGTGTCAGGCCCTATGGTCTGCCCCTGCTGCATCGCCGATGGTGGTGACAGAACAGATCACGAGCCTCAAGACGGCCTTCCGCAGACAGCCGGCGTGCGCACTGCCCCCCAGGCGCACGCCGGTCTCTGGTTGACGTCCCTTGAAAGGACCCCGATTCACATGACGACGGACATGGGCCGTGCCCCACAACTCACACACCACGAAGCAGGCGAGCGCCTGGCACACGAGCGCAACTCCCGCCTCGCCCAACTGAGGGCAATCGAGGAGTCCGCGCCGCATGCGGACGAGGACTTGCAGGCGGCACAGACCGCCGCGATCGAGCGCGTTCTCGAAGAGATCGACGCTGCCGGACGGCGCCTGTCGGACGGCTCCTACGGAGCCTGCAACAGCTGCCGAACCACGATCCCCGTCGAGCGCCTCGAGATCCTTCCGTACGCACGCTTCTGCGTGGGCTGCCAGCAACGCGCCAGCTGACAGAGCCGATCCAGTGGAGGAGTTGTGCACGTGACCCAGCAGATATCTGCGTTCGACAACAGACGCCTCGAGGCCGCGGAGCTCCGTGTTCTGCGGGCCGCCCTACTCGAACAGCTGCTGTTCCGGCGTCAACAGCTCCGGGATATCGCTTGGGGTGCCAACGATATCGCCGGAACGGCAGGCGCTCGTGACACCGCCGCGCACAGCGAGGTCCGTGACCAACTCACCGTGGCTGCACAGACCGCATTGGCCGAGACTGAGGCCGCTCTGATCCGAATGAACACGGGGCGGTACGGCGGATGTGGCCGATGCGGTCGCACAGTCAGCCTCCAGTGCCTGTCGGTCCACCCTCAGGCGCGCTATTGCACTCGGTGTCAGCACTTCCTCGCGGCCCAGCAATGAGCGGGCCGATCACCAGCCACCGTGCCCGGCCGTGTCCGCCACTACAGCCGGCTCGTCGGCCGCAGTCGCGAATGCCTCCAGCGCGCGGATCAGCTCGCGCCGTCGGCTGACCGGCATCGCGCGGACGACACGTTCGATCTCGGTCCTGCGCGCCCGAGTGACCCGCCGGACCAGCGACCGGCCAGGCGGTCGACCATCCGCAGCGCGGTCGACGCGGTCACACTCACCGAGGAAGCAACTCTGCGCTTCGACAGCAAACTGAAGCGATTGCTACGCGACGCGCGATCGAAGGCCCACGATCCTGGCTTCGCTTCGCAAACGGTCGAAGCATGAACTCCGCACGTCGAGGAGTTTCTTGACTGCATCTCGCGCCCAGTCTTGCTCGCGCTGTCGCCTGCCTACCAACAAGGAAACGACTCGACGACGTACTCCGCGATGCACTCGACGCATTCGCGACGGAACTCGCCGTCGACGGCATCGCGATCGGTGCCCTTAGGCGCATGTCGGAGTTCTTCGTGGCCATCTCACGGGCCAAGAAGAAGCGGTGCTGACCCACATCGATTTCCGCGAGAGACCGGCAGGACCGCCCCAGTTCTGGGACGAGGAGCGCACAATGCATCAGGAGTTCATCGACTTCGCGTACGAGGATTGACTCGCCGGACCCAGGGCTCACCAAGATCACTCTGAGCGATAGAGGCATGGCTTAAGCTTGCGGACCGTCGAACTCCGCTCCGCCTTGCCGCACACCTCTTTACGCACCTCAATCAGCGCGAGAGGATGGTCAGCAATGAGAACCTACGAGCCATTCGGGACCAGCTAAGCCCTTACTGGTAAGAGCTTTCGTGCGTCAACGAGATTCAGTGATCACCTTCGGCTGCAAATCAGCGGGTTCGGGGTTCAGTCCCTGGCGGCGCACAAAAGCCCAGGCCACCAAGGTGTCCTGGGCTTCTTGACGTCTGCAGGTCGCCTTTACTCGCCTCTTTGCCGACGCCGCCCCCAATGCGACGGCCGTGCCATCTCCGTCAGCACGCTGCCTTGCGTTTGGCCTGATCGTAACTGTGCGTCACATCACATCGTCGCGCATCGTTGCCGACTTCTCGGCGCACTGGCCGGTCACGGCGTTGAGCAGCCAACCGTCGCAGCGTGGGTCAACGAGCTCGCCGACCGGGGCTGTGGAGGCATGGACGCAGGTAGCTGGTGTGCGATCGGCGACCCGTCGTCCGGCTTCACGACGACGAGGTGGTCGCGGGTGGAACTCGGCAGCAGTCCTCGCTCAGCCAGCTCCTCGACCGCATTGAACGGCGAAGTGGTGGCGAAGTACTTGCAACGCTGAACTCATGAGGACCTTCCAACCAGTTCACCCGGACACGTTTGGCAGACTTGACGGGCCAGACCGGAGAAGTGTGAGCCCTTTGCGAGCGTGACCTGCATCCCTTCGGCGTTGGCGGAGTGCCCCTCTAGCCCGCTGCATCCGGCTGGCGGTCGTGGATCGCCCGGCTCAGCACGTCCCAGTAGCGAGCCACGACGGCGAGCTCCTCCTCGGTGAACGCCAGCATGGCCTCACCCATCGCCTCGGCGTACAGGTCGAACCTGGCGCTGATCGGCGCGACGCGCTCACGGCGTACGGAGACAGCGAAACGCCGGCCGTCTTCGGGTGCCTTCGTCCGGGCCACGTAGCCGGCGTCTTCGAGCGCGTCGAGTACGCGCGTCACAGTGCTGCGGGGCAGCCCGGTCTGCGCGCTGACCTCCGAGGGATACATCGGCCCGTCGTGCAACGTCAGTACGTGGAGGGCCAGGAGGGCGACCTCCGAGATGCCGGCGCTCTTCGCCACTTCGGAGTACAGCAGCATCAGCCGCGGCAGCAGCCGCTGGAACCGGTCGCGAACGATCGCCTGGCTGGACGACGGAGTCATGGCGATCACGCTACTTGTCCCATTTCGGAATTACCTGCTACCGTCGAGATCGTTCCATATTGGAACTACTTTGGAGGCAGCCGTGCGGGGCAGGACGTTGGCGATGGTGGTCCTGGTCGCCGCCAACTTCATGGACTTGATGGACACGACCGTGGTGAACGTGGCGTTGCCGTCGATCCAGTCGGACCTTGGTGCCACCGGCAGCCAACTGGAGTGGATGGTGGGTGCCTACGCCCTCGGTCTGGCCGCGTCCCTGGTCACGGGAGGACGCCTCGGCGACATCATCGGTGTTCAGCGTGTGTTCCTGGCCGGCATCATCGGGTTCACGCTGACTTCGCTGAGTGCCGCTGTGGCCGGTTCCGCAGACTGGCTGGTCGCCGCCCGCGCGACCCAGGGGGTTTGCGCCGGATTCATGGTCCCCCAGGTGCTGGCTGGTGTTCAGGCCCTGTACCCACCTGACCGGCGAGCGCCGGTCTACGGACTGATCGGATTCATCACGGGCTCCGCCGCTGTCATCGGCCCGATCCTGTCCGGCGGGCTGATCTCGAGCGGCGGTTTCGGGATGGGGTGGCGCGCCATCTTCGTGGTCAACGTGCCGATCGGTGTCGCCTTGACGGCCATCGCGCTGAAGGTTGTACCCAACGCGCGTTCGACCCGGCCGCCCCGCCTGGACCTGCCGGGCGTTGCTCTGCTCACCGCCGCGATCGCCTGCCTGGCGCTGCCGCTCATCGACGGCCGGCAGGCGGGATGGCCGTGGTGGTCCTGGACCCTCCTCGGCACCGCCCCGATCCTCCTCGCCGGTTTTGTCAGCTGGCAGTTCGCTGTCGAGCGATCGGGCACGACACCTCTCATTCCTGTTCACCTGTTCCGCAACCGCGCCTACGCGGCCGGCAACGTCGTGAACTTCAGCTTCCAGGCCGGCCTGGTCGGGGTCTTCCTCGTACTGACGCTCTACGTGCAGCAGGCGCTCGGCTACTCCGCACTGCAATCGGGGCTGGTCTGGCTCGGGTTCAGCCTCGGCACCCTGGTCGGCAGCGTGCTTGCGGCGACGGTCGCCGGTCGCATCGGTCCCCCGCTGATGACCTTCGGAGCGATCCTCGCCGCTGCCTCGGTCGCCGTCGTTGCTCAATGGCACCCGGGCGCCACTCCCCCACCTCACTGGTGGCAGGTGAGCCCAGTACTCACGATCGGAGGCATCGGCATGGGATTGCTGGTCGTGCCGCTCTTCGATGCCGCGCTGGCCTCGGTGCCCGCTGCCGACGCCGGAAGCGCGTCGGGCGCGCTCAGCACGATGCAGCAGATCGGAGGAACTCTGGGCGTCGCCGTGATCGGTGGGATCTTCTACGACCATGCAGGAGCACAGCCCACCGGCACGAGCCTGGCAACGGCCCTGCAAGTCGCCTGCTGGTGCTCTGTCGCAGCGTTCGGTGTCGCCGCGGCCGCCGGTACGGCGTTCGTCCGGGCGCCTGTTCGTACCGAGTCCCAGAAACCGTCCCCGACCCCGATCGGGTGCCCTCAGCGACTAGGAGATGCCTAGGATGGGCGTCGAACCAGTCCGTCACGACCCTCGGTTGACCACGATCGTCGGCGACCGGCGCCGGCTGATCAACATCGCGTACCGGCTTCTCGGCTCGGTCACCGAGGCCGAGGACGCCGTCCAGGAGACGTTCACCCGCTGGTGCGCCCTCCCGCTGGAACAGCAGGAGTCGATCGAGTCGCCCAGCGCCTGGCTCAGCACTGTGGTCAGCCGGGTTTGCCTCGACCAACTCGGATCTGCCCGCGCGCAGCGAGAGCGGTACGTCGGACCATGGCTGCCCGAGCCGCTGCCCGATACGGCCGAGTGGTCCCGCGGGCAGAACGCCGCTACGGCGGATCCGGCTGATCGCATCACGCTCGACGAGTCGATCGACATGGCCTTCCTGATCGTCCTGGACTCGATGACCCCGGCCGAGCGCGTCACCTTCCTGCTCCACGACGTCTTCAGGTACCCGTTCGCCGAGATCGCCGAAGTGGTCGGCCGTACGCCGGCGGCCTGTCGCCAACTCGCCTCCTCGGCGCGACGGCGGGTACGGGCAGCTCAGCCTGTCGAGACGTCGGCGGCCCAACGAGCCGATGCCGTCCGCGGCTTCCGGCACGCGTGGGAGGCCAAGGACGTCCGCGCCCTCGTCGAACTGCTCGATCCGCAGGCGATGGCCGTCGCTGACGGTGGGGGCGTCGTGCTCGCGTCGTTGGACCCGATCGAAGGCCGCGAAGAGGTCGCCCAGTACTTCGTCGAGCTGGCCAAGCGCGCCGAGAGCCTGGAGCTCCTCGAGCGGACGGTCAATGGCCGGCCGGGTCTGGTGGCAATCCACGAAGGCGCCTTCGCCGCGGTGTACTCCTTCGAGATCGTCGACTACCTCATCCGCCGCATCTGGGTCGTGCGCAACCCGGACAAGCTCCACATGTGGACGGAACTGTGAACCGGCCCAGGCTGTCCGGCCCGTCGGCGTAGCTGTGCTGGACGACCTGGATCGGGCCATAGCGCATGCGCTGCACATCGATGGCCGGGCGCCCTTCAACCGGATTGCGGCGGTCTTGGCGTTTCGGATCAGACCGTGGCGCGGAGGTACCACAGGCTTCGCTCCGGCGGACTGCTTCGCGTGGCCGGGCAGCCGGTGGCGCGGCGGCTGGACTGGGTCGAGTGCGTGCTGCGTGTCCAGGCAGTTCCACGAACCGCCTCAGCGATCGCGGACGCGTTGGCCCGCAGGAACGACACAGTCTGGGTCAACCTGACCTCAGGCGGCACCGAGATCGTCTGTGTTGTTCGAGCGCGACCGCATCTGCGCGGCCGCTTGCGCGCTTCACGATGCGCTGGCCGCCACGGCCTCCTGTCCACGGGCGCGATGGCGTGCTGCCGCATCGCGCCCGTGGGAAGACTGTGCTCAGAAACCGATGGCTTCGCGCAGCAGAAGCACCGTGCCGCGCCCAGGCTGCAGTTCCGCATTGAGAACAAGGAGCCGGTTCACCGCGCTGGGCTGCCCGTAGATCTTCTCGGCGCGGACGGTTTCCAACGGGAGGGCATAGTCCTCGACGCGGCGCAGCGCGGTGCTGAGGTCGGGCACCAGCTTCTGCGCACCGACGACCCAGATCGCACGGCCCGCGCCGCCGGCGTTCGCCGGGAGTTGGCTTCCGCTGGCCGAGGGAAGCACCAGCGAGCCGGTTTCGGTGACCGCGCTGACGCTGCCGACCATGACATCGGGGCTGGCGAGCAGCCGGCGGATCTCGTCGGCCTCGGTGGCGCGATCCATCGCCAGCAGACGTGGCTTGAGCGCCTCGTACCGCCCACTGGTGTTGATGTCCTCCTCGATGCCCGAAAGCCGGAGGGTCTCGCTCGCTCCGGTCAGCACGCTGGCACCCGCGGGGATCAGATCCTTGATGCGGGACCGTGCGGCCGCGGCGTCGTCGAGGATCTCGACCGTGAAGCCGTTGGCCGCAAGCGCTGCTGCCGCCGACTCAAGCCGCTCGGCGGACGCAGGGTCGGCGAACTGGCTGGACGATGTCGAGGATTCCCAGGCAACGATCGGCGATCCCGGCAGCGGCGTGGTGTCGAAGTACCTGACCTCGAAAACGCGTTCGCTGAACTTCCAACCTGCGGGCGTACGCCGATAGCGATCGTTGAACAGCGCGTAGTTGACGATCGATGTGCCGTTGCGCAGCCGGCCGAGCTCGGACACGTAGGCGCGACCGGTCGCGCTGTCCCCGTCGATCTCGATCGCCCCCGGATGGGTGGTCTGCACGAAGTACTCCCACTCGTCGGCCAGGCGTTCGGTCCCGGCCCGAATCTCCTCCCGGCCGGTCTGCACGATGTGGGCCTCGGGGATCCGGTACACGGCATCGTCGGTGAACAGCGACACGAAGCGGTCGTAGTCGCCGACCATCGCCGCATCACTGAACTCTCCGCGCAACGCCTCGATCTCCACGCGGTCGGCGATGGCCTGAAAGTCATTCATCTTCTTGCTCCTTGTGGTTCCGAGCCCGGCGAAGAGAGCACACCGGGCTGCCCGTTGTCACCACTAGGACGACGGGGCCCTGCGAAATGTCAGGCGGCCCCGGCCCTCACGATCGGCAGTCAGGAACTCTGGCGGCCGGGAAGGACGGAAGCGATCAAAGCCGTCCCGGAGCCGTTCGCCCCGGGCTCGACGGACGGGGTGACGTCCTGCGATGTCAGCGCCTCACCGCACTCCGAACAACAGACCGTTGCCCGCCCGAGTGATATGAGCCTCGTCTGATCGCCTCACATCCGGCTCGGCTCGATCGTCAAAGCGGCGAATCCACATCCGAACGACTTCCAACGCATCGGAGGCAGCCATGCAGGCTTTCAAGGAACCGGAAACCAACAGATCCGACCGTCCGTCGCTGGGCATCCGGTTACTGCATGCCTTGGGCAAGGAACCGGACTGGGCGGAGATGACGGACGAAGAACTCGCCGCCTTCAGCGAAGCCGAGAACCGTAAGCGGATGTCGCCGTTCGCACGGGTGATCACCGGACGTCCGCGCCGCGGCGTCGACATCAGATGGCAGGACCTGACTCTGCCCGGGCGCAAGCTCCGGCTCCGGGTGTACCGGGCGGGCGGCCCGCGGAGCGGGAGCAATCGTCTTCCACTGGTAGTCCACGTTCACGGTGGCGGGTTCGTCGGAACAGCGGTGCAGAGCGACTGGATCAACAGCCACCTCGCGGCGCAGTTGCCTGCGGTGATCGTGTCCGTCGAGCACCGTCTGCTCGCTCCGGAGACTCCTCTCTCCGGACCGGTCGACGACGGCTGGGACGTGCTGCAGACACTGGTCCGCGATGCCGCGGAGTGGGGAGTCGATCCCGACCGGGTCGCCGTCTTCGGCGAGAGCACCGGCGCGCTGATCAGTGCGCTGGCAGCGATCCGCGGCAGAGACTGCGGCCTCCGGCTGCGAGCGCAGGTTCTGGCCAATCCGTGTGTCGACCTGACCCCGACCCTGTACGACTACCCGTCGATGGCTCAGTACGGTGAGAGCCCGACGCTCACGAAGACCCAGATGGAGTTGTTCTGCCGGCTCGCGATTCCGGCAGGCACCGATTCCCGTCCTTTGTCACCGCTGTACGCCGAGAACCTGAGCTCCCTGGCTCCGGCACTTGTCATCGTGCCGACCTTCGATCCGGTCTCCGACCAGGGCCGCCTCTACGCCGAGCGCCTGCGCGACGCCGGAACTCCGGCCCGGCTGACCGAGTACCGCGGTGCGACCCACGCGTTCCTCAGCATGCCCAACGTCGTACCGCAGGCAAAGCCCGCACGGGCAGAGATCCTCGCGTTCCTCCGCGACCGCCTCAGCTGACGGCGGGCCCGGTCGCTCTCGCAGACGATCCACGGGGGCGGAGGAAAGAAGGGCGGCCACCTCGGGAGAGTCGAGGAAGGCCGTCATTCGGCATGGGCGCGGGCGCAGTACCTCTCCAGCACGGCCGAGGACAGCGCGGCCTCCCCCATCCGTGCAGCACGCGTGTTCATCGTCCATACAGCGAGGTCGTAGTCGTCGAGAATCGCGATGAGCGGCGTGCGGACAGTAGCGAGCAGCATCGCCACGACCATGCCGGTGCGGTCGCAGCCGCCACTGCGATGGACGAGGACACCGCCGGAGCCGGATTCCACGATCTGGGCGAAGACGGCAGAGAATTGCTCGGGCCCAACGACGCAGTACCTCGCCGTGGTACGCCGGACTGTTCAACCGCTCGCCCCACTCCACCATGAAGGCGGCGTCGGCCGGGTCCTCGATGGGCAAGTGATAAGTGATCACGCCGTCAACTCGTCGGAGGGCGAGGCGTTCCCCGGCGTTTCGGAGATCGATGATCGTCGAGACGCCGGCTGCGACCACAACGGACCACCGCTCAATACCGGCCTCACTTCAGCCAAGGTCGCGGAGTGATGGAGCAGAACCTGCTCGCCTCGAGTTGCTCCGCCAAGGAAGCGGTCGGCCAGGACCTCGTTGGTGAGTGCTCCCAGGGCGGGCAGCGATCAGGCGCCAGTCGTGGGACGCCAGCATCAGCGCTCTTACACCCCAGGGGACCACGGGGCCTCCACTGGCGAGCCACAGGTGCAACGAGCGGCGGGCCGAAGGTCTGCCGAGCCAGGCGATGGGGAAGGCTCCCCGCACTCTCCCACAGTCCGCCAGCTCGTCAGGTCAGGTCAGGCCGAGGCCACGGCGGCCGGTGGGGTTCAGGTTGTCGACCTGGAAGCGGTTGGGCCAGGTGCGTTCGTAGTGTTCGGCGGGGAAGTCGCTGGGGCTGGAACCGGTGAGGAAGGCGTTGCGGACTTCGGTGGCGTAGCTCTCGTTGCGGGGGCACCAGGGGGCGGCGGGGATGTAGATGACGTTGCCCCAGCCTTGCTGGTTGGTGACGGGGGCGACGCTGTGGATCATGTCGCAGTGCCACCAGACGGAGTCGCCGGCTTTGACGTCGGGGATACCGGTGAGGGCCTCCAGCAACAAGGGGTGCCATTTCTCGCTGACGGGGAAGACCTGGTTGACGGTGACGCCGCAAAAGTCGTCCTCCGGGACGTCGGGCAGTAGCGGCCGGAGCATCAGGTAAGCCATCGCCTTGGCGATCGGCACGGTGTGCAGGACGCCTTGGTCGTGGTCCATGTCGGACAGGGCGGTCCAGCCCTGGAAGGTGCGGAACGCCGAGCACATCGTCGTACCGGGGTACTGCCGGCCGGAGGTGCGGTGTGCGGCCTGCCACGGGTCGTACCGCTCGACGCTGCCGTCGAAGAGGTGCGCGAACGCCTTCTGGTTGAACTCTGTCATCCACAGATCCAGCGTGCCGGGGTCGAGGTGGGCGCCCAGACCGCCGGAGTTCGTGCCCGGTGGACGGCGCCGGATCCGGTCCGGGTACAGCGAGTCCTGGTCCGGGTCGAACCACTGGACGCCGTCGGAGCTGTACTCCCACTGATGATTCAGAAACGCCTGCACGTGCGCCATCCGGTCACTCTGCCGGGCTTCCATCTGAGCTCGTGACCAATAGATCGGGTAGATCTCGGGCTTGGAGCCGACGCTGCCGAAGAAGTCGTCCCCGGGGCCGCGGTAGTTGGTGAAGAAGTCGTTGCTGTCGACGTACTCGACGACATCACGGTCCCACGCCAGCGCCTGATCCCGCTCGAAGTGCCCGCGGACGACCAGGCAACCCCGCCGACGCAGCAGAGCCAGCTGTTCTGCCGAGACCGTGCCCGCGGCGATGTCCGCGTAGTCGATGACCGGCCAGACCGGTACGCCGTTCCCCCGCGCTGTCTTGATCTCCTCGACCTCCGCACGGACGCCGTCTTCGATGACTGCGAAGACCTCCTCGACCGTGCGTCCGGACGCTGCGATGCGGGCGCGCAGGGCCGCCTTGATCTCCTTGATCGCCGTCGGCAGGTCGGCCGGCGTCTGATCCCAATGCGGCAGGGCAGGCAATATCGCGGGATCTGCTGACATGGCGGCTCCTTCTGGTCCCGACCCATTACTTGAAGGCAACTCTAGGGCGCCTGCAGCTTTCTAGCCAAGACTCCTGTCTAGAATGATCGGGTGAATCCTGCCAAGCCTTCACTCGAACTGCTGCGCAGCCTGACCGACGAGCATGTGCTCACGGCCTTGATGCGGCGCCGGCGCATGACACGGGCGGAGCTCGCCATCGAGACCGGACTCTCGAAGCCGACGATGGGTGAGAGCGTGCGCCGGCTCACAGACGCGGGCGTCGTGGCCGACACCGGCGAGCGCAGTGTGGGCGGGCGCGGGCGCGGCCGGGTCGCGTCGTACTACGCGCTCGCTGATGACGTCGGCGTGGCGTTGGCGCTCAGCATCGCCCCCGAAGGCATCGTCGCCGAATGCGTGGACGCGTACGGCGACAACCTTGCGCGGGCCGAGCAGAAGATCGACAGACCGGCGCAACCGGACGCCGTTGCAGTGGCTGTGAACGCGGCTGTGAAGCGGGCGGGCCGGCAGGCCGCACGGCCTGCTCGGCTCGCGGTTGTCAGCGCCGCAGGACCGGTCGAGCGCGCCACCGCTCGGCTGATCAAGGTCCCCGACCAGCACTTCCCGCTCGGCGAGCTCAACCCGGCCGACCTGCTGGCGTCACAGGTGAGCGGACCAATTGTCGTCGACAACGACGTGAACTGGGCCGCCCAGGCCGAACGCGACCACCACCACGACCTACGCGACTTCGCCTACGTCTTCCTCGGTGAGGGACTTGGATGTGCCGTCGTCAGCGACGGGCAGATCCGGCAAGGGTACGCTGGCACGGCGGGCGAGATCTCTCACTTGATCACCATCGGCCCCGACGGTCGCGCCACCCGCCTCATCGACATCTTCGGCGACCTCGACCTACGCCAAACCGACTCCACTGCGATCGACGTCGACCGCCTCCTGACCGAAGCCACCGATGAACAGGCCGGTGCTGTAGTGCGCCAGGCTCTAGGGCAAGCGATTAGCGGGGTCCTTGCGGCCATCGTCGCGTTGACCGATCCCGAAACCGTCATCATCGGCGGTCCGTGGGGAAGCCATCCCGTCATCCTTGACGCCATCACCGCCGCGGCTACCCATCTCCCCCGCCCAGTTCCGATACGGGCCGCTGAACTCACCACTGAAGCATCGCTCGTCGGTGCTCGCATCGACGCCCTCGCCCGCTTACGCAAATCCATTATCACAACAGCCCACGAGATCTAGTCGCAGCACAACTCAAGTGCTCGATCGGTCCAGCACGAGGTTTGCGTCGACGTTCCAGGTCGTTGGCGACGGCAAGGTGTTGTTCGACAGCGGGGTCGTCGACCGCTTCGCCCCGGAACAGGTCGATGCGGACCTGGCCGGCGTACGCGTTCTAGATCTGGTCGGGGGCGACGGCGGTGACGGTGGATACAACGACCGCGCCGAATGTGCGGCACCGACCGCCAGCTGCTGAAGTCACATCTGCAGGGCGGACCGGTCATCGATCTGCCCCTCCGGCTAGGCCCAGTCGATCTCTGACGACTGGAACCAGATCCAACCGCGGTGGCGCCAAGTGGTGGAGTGCGGGGCCAGGCGGCTGGCGTAGTCGGGCCAGTCGGTGGGGGTGCGCGACCAGCCCTTTTCGGAGGCGCCGGGGAGGCGGGGCAGGAGCATGAACTCCAGCTCCTCTGGGGTGGTGATGGTTTCGCACCAGATGGCTGCTTCTACACCGACGATCTGGGCGTCGCTGTCGACTCCGGGTGTGATGCCGGTGGGGTTCCAGTCGATGCCGTCGCGGACCGAGATCGGGGTGTAGAACGGCAGGCCGACGCGTTTGCGGAGTTCCTCTTGGGCGGGATCCGATGATTCGGCGGCGTGTGGGGAGTCGAAGTACAGACGGCTCACCGGCGAGAGGAGCAGGCGAGATCCGTGGGCGAGGGCGCGCGGGACGTCCTGCTCGGCCTTCTTCATGTGCTCGACCAGGACCGGCAACAGGTCCGGCGGCAGCGTCGAGCTCGCGGCGTCATCGTCCATCAAGTCGAGCTGGCGCGGCTCCAGCCAGTACTGCACCACGTCGTCGGAACTGATCGACGCCCGGGCGATCTCCTGCCAGCCGACCACCCGCTTCCCACGCGCGCGAACGAGCGCGGCGGTCCGCTCCACGAACGCCGCGTGTGCCTCGTCCGCCATGCCCCACGCCTCGTCCCCACCGATATGCACATACGCGCTCTGCGGGAACTGCGGAATGACCCCATCCAGCACGTCCTCGACGAACGACCAGATCTCCGGCCGCTCCGGATCGAGGGTGTTGAGCGGGATGCTGGTTCCGTTGCCGAGATCGACCGACCGCAGCTCGGCCGGCGCGAGTTCGGGGTACGCGCTGAACACCGCGGTGGTGTGCCCGGGCATATCGATCTCCGGAACCACCGTCACGAACCGCTCGGCGGCGTACGCAACCAGCTCCGCCAGCTCGTCCTGGGTGTAGTAGCCACCCGGGCGGTCGCCGATCGCGCCCTTCGCGCCGACATCGGTCAGCATCGGTCGTGACGGCACCTCGACCCGCCACCCCTGGTCATCGGTGAGGTGCAGGTGCAGCACGTTGAGCTTGTACAGCGAGAGCATGTCGATGACCCGGCGGACCACGTCGGGTGCGTGGAACGTGCGTACGACGTCCATCGACAACCCTCGCCACGCGAACCGGGGCCCGTCGACGACGCGGGCGGTCGGCAACGCCGCGACACCGTCCTGTGCGTGGGCCGCGATGAGCTGCCGCAGCGAAGTGAGCCCGCGATGCACCGCCTCCGCCGTCGGACCCCAGACGCGCACTCCCTCGCCGGTGATCTCCAGTCCGTATCGTTCGTCGGCGCTCGCATTGTCGGCCCGCAGACCCGCGGCGGGGGCGACCTCGTCGAGGCCGGTCGAGTCGATCAGCACCGTGATGCCGGTTGCTTCACGGGAGAGTACGACGTCAGAGTCGAGCCGGACGTCCTCGATGAAGCGCGCGGCGGGGCCGGCGAGCTCAGGTGACTGAACGACGACGCCGACCGTGCCGCCGACGGCGAAGGTCCCGCCGGCCGTGGCCGTTGTGGCGGGTGCGGGGATGAGCGGCAGGTTCATGAGGCTCCCGACAGACGTGGGCCGGCTGGCATTGTGGGCAGCGTACTTCCCGGCGCTGGCGGATTCTCTCCGACTCTGCCAATTCGCCGTTTGATGGTGACATCGCGTTCAGCGTAAGGCCGCAGCCACACCGCCTTGGGTTACGTGGCTTGACAAGAGTCGATCGCTCGTGCGAGCGCGCCCCGACCAGTGATGAATCCAGTTCGGCCTCGCGATCAAACACGTGTCCACCGTCTGGGATTGTGACTAGTTCGCGTGTGACTCCTGTGCGCCCGAGCGCGGAGGAGGGGATACATCGTCGTCTCAAACCTTCCCTTGCGAAGCACGATGCGGTCGCACTCAAGCTGAGGCCGTCGCGTTGCGCGCGGAGAGAAGCTTCCAGGCGACACGCTTTTTCACTAATGCTCCGACCGGGCCTCTGGAACTCGTTCAAGTAACCGCGAGGTTGCACCAATCGGTCTCACCGTGGGCAATCAGGCTGTCAGCGACCAGCACTGCCGCGCGGGCTTGGAAGAGTCCCCGGTCGCCGACCACGATGTCGCCCCAGTGCAGGTCGAATGCGTAGTCCTGACGGTACGGGACACACTTGCCGTCGCTCTTGCGGATGACTTCGATGAGGATCTCGACGGATTGCTGCGGCGTCGCGAGGTGATCCAGAAGTGCGTACCCCTTGAAGCGGCCCCACGCGGCATACCTCGAGTGGCTGAATCTCAGCTCGACGTGACCGACGATTGATCGTTCCGCGGCCAGTGCGATTCGGCGCGAGTGGATCGTGATGGCGTCCCAGGAACAGCCTGCCTGATCAGGATCCGCACCATCGACTACCGAGGTCGACGGCCAGGGAGAGGCAGCGGCGTTCGCCGTCGACGGGATTCCGGTGGCAGACCGAGCAACGCCCGGCACATGGGTACGGCGTTTGGGCCACGCGTCACCGTGCTGAGTGATGTTGGCGGCCTCCAGGATTCTGGTTAGTGTGCCGGGAGGTAGGGCAAGCACTTGTTCATATCCCTCAACGACCGTTTCGGACGGCATCTTCGCGCCGTTCTCGTACTCCGATAGGACCGAGTGCGAAGAGTAGTTCAGCCGGCGTGCCATCTCGCGCAGGCTCAGCCCGGCTGTCAGTCGAGCCGCGCGCAGCGCCGCTCCGACAGTCTGCTCCGGTGACGGGTTATTGCTGTCCAAGACATCCATCGGTTACCGCCGCACAACTAAGGCTGGGCAATCAGTATGCCAATCAGTGCAATGCCGTGGAAGCTCTGGCGGCGCTGATCTGGTCGGTGGTTGGTCTTCGTGATGAACGGCAGCACCTCGTGCGACCGTCGTCTTGATCGGCCGACCCACGACGATCCGTTCGAGAGAACAGGAACCACAGTGAAGACCAGACTCAGAAGGAAGCGTGTCCTGCGGGGCGCCGGCGTCGCGATGACGCTGGGCGTGACAGCACTTCTGTCGGCGACTTTGCCAGCCGAGGCCTACAACGGGCAAGGGGCGGCGACCTATGCGGACGCCTGGGCCCTGGGCCGGAACGGAAACTATCCGATCTTCACCTCCGACTGCGCCAACTTCGTTTCTCAGGCCATGCATCAAGGAGGCGGCTTCTCCTATATCGGCCAGAATCGCAGCAGCACCGACGACACCCTCTGGTGGGCCTCGTGGAGCGCCGCGTCGGGCTTCCGCTGGAGCCATTCCTGGTCGGTTGCCCAGGACAACTTCTACTTTCTGAACGCGACCTATCCAGGAGGATGGCAGCAGGGCACCGCGCCCGGTAGCGCGAGCTACTACTGGACACCGGACGCTGTCGTGACAGGAGATCTTCTGTACTACGACTGGCAAAGCGACGGCTCGCTCGACCACGTCTCGATGCAGGTCGGGTGGGGAACCGATCCCACCAGCGGATGGAGCGGCAACTACGTGGACCAGCACACGAACGACCGCCGACACGCCTTCTGGTCGCTGCGTCCGTACAACAGCCAATGGGCTTCGACCACTATCCATTTCATGCATATCGACTCGAGGAACAGGTGAGCTCGGCGTGACCCCCTCAGTAGCAAGGCTTCATCGACTCACTGCTCCGGCGTTCGCGGCTGCCGGCGTCATCGGGGCCATCGGTCTGTCGATGTCCGCCCTGACGCAGCATGGTGCCCGGGATGCTCAGACAGGGAGCGCAGAGACCACCTCTGCGGTGACCGCGGCAACGATCGGTGCGTTAGTCGTTCACCAGCAAGCGTATGCATCGTCCACGCCGGCGATCCACCAGACCTCAAGCCTCCGGCAACCGACCACCGCCGTCGGCCTCCAGAAGGGACAACCACCAGCCGCAAGCTCAGCCACAGGACGAGCGACGAAGGTCGCGACTGTAGGCCGCAACTTCACCGGGACTGCGGCGCTCCAGGAAGTACGTCTGGTGGACGCGATCCGGCAGGCCAGCGCAAGCCCAGCCTTCAGGAGTCTCGATGGCGGAGTCTCCCGCGTCGCGATCGATTCACTCAGCATCGAGGGCCAGCATGCACGAGTACACGCGGTCGCCACCATGTGGTCGTCGGTCGCGCAGCGGCAGTCTGACGGCCGGTGGATCGTTGCTACGCCCAAGAACACCCTGCAGGTGATGCTCGGGCTGGATCCGGACGCGGACGGACAGTGGAAGGTTTCCACGTTCACTTGGACGTTCGCGCCTGGCTCGGAGCCGTAGCCAGGCCGCGAAAGGAGCTGCAGCACCATGAAAACTTTCGTGCTTCTCGTACTGGCTGGCGCGGCTATGGCTGCCGGCATGCCGGTCATTCTCAAGAGAGCCGCGCGGCATAACCCATTGCACGCGGACACGGACTTTGCACACTGGAGCCGCACCGACGCTGAGGTGATCTCGACACTCCGTGTCCGTCAACGCATCTTCCTGCGGGTCCGCTTCGCAGTCGGCACATCGATCATCCAGACCGACTTGGAGCTGCCGCTCAACGAAGAGGTTCCCCATACGGGCCGGCGCGTCCCGATCAGGTACGACCCCACCGCTCCGGCACGTGCCACGTTCGAACACCCCGGGCCGCACGCCGCCATCCGACGAAGGCGGCCTAGGCGAGCTGGATGAGTCTGACCCGAGCATATCGCTGCCATCTGCGGCCGGGGCAGGTATGCCCAAACTCCAAACATGGAGCCTCAACAAGCAAGGTCGCCAGCAGAAAGCAGACGTTGACGCGATTGGGCGCACGGCGCACTCTTGACCCGGGATCTCTACCACTCCCCATCCAAACTACGCCGCGATGACCGATGGTTGCCAAGGGGACAGCTACGCCAAGCAGTGAGCACAGGAGTTCTACTGTGTTTCGGCAGTCGACACCGTTGTCGACGGCAGATGGAAACTGACCCCAGGCGTCTGCTGTGGTCAGGTGGAGCGTGTCGTCAGCTCTCATCGCCACTGCCCTGGTCTACGTAGCTGTCGTCGACTTCGAGGGCGCTGATGATCCGGTCGAGGCTGCCGAGGACCTGCCGGCTCATCTCCGACAGCCTCTGCCGCGGGTCTCGGCGGCGGGGACGGTCTGCAGAACACGATGGCGGTGTACACATGGTGCTGGGGAGTCGGCGGTGGTGATGACCATGGACAGCTCAGGCGTGACCCGTTCGGGATCGTCAACGCCGGCACTCACGGGCATCGCCGGAACCTATGACCTCGCGGCCCTCAAGTCGATCAAGCAGCGGGTCGAGGAAGCTGTCCGGTTTCTCCACTTCCTGCGTCACTGGCCGGACTCAGGGCGGCCTCTTGACAGCCAGGATTCTCAGAAGGTGCGGAGAGCGGCCGACAGTGCGGGATGACATATATGGTCGAGCTTTTGGCGGTCTGTTGCCTAGTACCCCATTCGGAGAGATGCTCTACTCCTCGATGATGCTGGTGCCGGTCTGATGGCCGCGAGACTCCGACGCCTCGCATGCCGTCGACTACCCTCGCCACTCACCCTTTACGCACCTGAATCAGCGAGAACCGATGGTCAACAACACGAGTCGTTGCACACCCGCACCTCGAGAATCCGCAGGTCACGGCCAACATTGCGAACTGGCCGCAACTATCGATCATCCTCGGCCGCAAATCAGTGGGTTCGAGTCTGTGTGCTCCTGATCCATAGCCAACGGTCAAGCTCTTGTCGCTTCGCGCCCACGACCATCCGCGGATTGTCGAGGCGCTGCGCAAAACGACAGCCCAGGTCTCGCTGATCGTCGATCGACAGGCCGCATCAGTGTCGTCTCGAGAGGCCGCAATGCACTGAGTTATCCACAGAGCCCAGATCTGAAGTTTCGCCTCCCCGAACGTTGAGCAGCGTTGGTGCTCGACGATCGAGGAGGTTGTGGGTGGCGTTCGCGAAGGATCAGTGGACGAAGGCAGTCAAGCAGGCCGATGGGACGGTGAAGCGGGAGCGGGATGAGAAGCGGTGGGGGCGGGGGAAGAGGTGGCTGGGGGTCTGGACTGATCCGCACGGCAAGGAGAGGTCGCGGGCCTTCGAGACGAAGGTCAGGGCGGTCCAGTACGCCACGGGCATGGAGACGGATCGGGATCGTGGGGATTATCTGGATCCCAACGCCGGCAAGGTGCGGCTCGACGAGATCTGGCCGCGGTGGATGGGGTCGCGGACTGTCGACCCGGCTACTGAGATTCTGTACGAGTCCAAGTGGCGGCTGCATGTACAGCCGATGTTCGGGCGGCGGATGGTCAAGAGCATCCTGCCGTCGGAGATCGCCGTCTGGTTGACCGATCTGATCAGCGCATACGGTCCTTCAACGGCTCGGAGCGCTTGCCTGATCCTCAACGGGTGCCTCGAGCTCGCGGTCGCCGACGAGCTCATCAAGCGCACCCCGGGCCAGTCGAGGATCGTCAAGAAGCCGGCGAGACGATTGTCCGACGTCGTGGCGTGGTCGGACGAGACGGTCGACAGCATCATCGAGCCACACCCCGAGGAGTTCGGGCTCATTCCCATCATCGGCTCGGCAGCAGGCCTGCGTCAGGGCGAGATGTTCGGGCTCTCGGTCGACGACTTCGACTTCGAAGAACTCGTCATCCGGGTTCGGCGTCAGGTAAAGCGGCTCGGCAAAGCGTATGTCTTCGCGCTGCCGAAGAACGACAGAGAACGCCTCGTGCCGATGTCAGCGTCCTTGGCGAAGATGGTCAGGGAGCACATCGCACGTTTCGGTACGACGACAGTCTCGCTGCCGTGGGAGCAGCTCGACGGCGAGATCCAGGACCACGCTCTCCTGTTCATCTGGTCAGACAGCAGGCAACTCCGCGCACGCCTGTACGACCTAGTGGTCTGGAAACCCGCACTCGTGATGGCTGGTGTCATCCCGCCACCGGTCAAGGACACGCGAGGTCGTCGACGTTACAAGGCCGACCGCACTAGCGGTCTGCACGCGTTGCGCCACTACTTCGCCAGCATCACCCTTGCGGACGGGATCAACATCAAGGAGCTGTCGGAGTACCTCGGACACCACGACCAGGGGTTCACGCTCCAGATGTACACCCATATGCTCCCATCGTCCTACGACCAGGCCCGGCAGGCAGTGGATCGCCGACTGGAGCAGCTGACGGAGCAGGGACGGAGCAGAGGTGATCACGGCCCCGAGGACGGACCGTTCGATGCTGGCCCGGGCCTGATCTGACGAACAGCCGCGTAGGCCGGAATCCCTTACAGATAGGGCTATTTCAGTTCCGAGGATGTCTTGCCCAGGAGGCGGCGGGCGACGATCAACTGTTGGATTTGCTGGGTGCCTTCGAAGATGTCGAGGATTTTGGAGTCTCGGGCCCATTTCTCGAGGAGTTCGTGTTCTGAGTAGCCGAGGGTGCTGGTGAGTTCTATGCAGCGGAGGGTGATGTCGTTGGCGGAGCGGCCGGCTTTGGCTTTGGCCATGGAGGCTTGGAGGGAGTTCGGCTTGCCGTTGTCGGCCATCCAGGCTGCTTGCAGGGTGAGGAGGTAGGCGGCTTCCCAGTCGGATTCGAGTTGGAGGTACGTCGCCGCGGCCGCGGGCTGGAGGTGGACGGAGCGGTCGTAGTCGATCTCGACCCCGGTGTCGGCCAGCAGTTCACGGGTGAGTTCGAGCGACGCACGGGCGCACCCGACGGCCATGGACGCGACCAGCGGACGCGTGTTGTCGAAGGTCTGCATGACACCCGCGAAGCCTTTGTCGGCGTCGATCTCGGGTGAGCCGAGCAGGTTGGCCGCGGGCACGCGGCAGTTGTCGAAGCGAAGAGCGGCGGTGTCGGAGGCGCGGATGCCGAGCTTGTGGTCGAGCCGTTCGACCGTCATGCCCGATGTGTCCTTCGGTACGACGAACGACTTGATCGCGGCCCGCCCCAACGACTTGTCGAGCGTCGCCCACACCACCACGGCGTCGCAGCGACCGCCCGCGGTGACGAAGATCTTCTCGCCGTCGATGATGTAGTCGTCGCCGTCGCGGCGCGCGGTCGTCTGGATGTTCGCCGAGTCGGATCCGCACCCGGGTTCGGTGATCGCCATCCCGGCCCACACACCGTCGAATCGCCGCAACTGCTCGTCCGAGGCAACCGATGCGATCGCGGAGTTGCCGAGACCCTGCCGCGGCATCGACAGCAGCAGTCCGACATCACCCCAGCACATCTCCATGATCGACAGCACCGACGACAGGTTCGATCCGTTCACAACATCTTCACCGGCGGCAGTACGTCGTACTCCGGCCGCGCCCGCGCCGGAACTGGTGCCCGAGGCACCCAATCCGTCGACCATCGCCGCGAGCATGTCCAGCTCGACCGGGTACTCGTGCTCAGCCAGGTCGTACCGCCGCGAGTTCGGCCGCAGCATCTCCGCGGCGACCTGATGCGCCTGGTTCACAAAGGCGCGGAACTTCCGTGGCGTCTCGAGGTTGATCATCAGACAAGCACCGCGCCTTCCATGACGCCGATCGCTCGCAGGTCGCGGTACCAGCGTTCGACGGGATGCTCCTTCACGAACCCGTGCCCGCCGAGCAGCTGCACACCGTCCGTCCCGATCTGCATGCCTTTGTCCGTGCACAACCGCCGTGCCAGCGCGACCTCGCGGGCGAACGGAAGCCCTTGTTCCGCACGCGATCCGGCCCGATAGGTCACGAGCCGCATGCTTTCCAGCTCGATCCCGATGTTCGCGACCATGAACGCCACCGACTGCCGATGGCTGATCGGCTCACCGAACGCCGTCCGCTCATTGACGTACGGCGTGACATAGTCCAGCACCGCCTTCGCCGTACCCAATGCCAACGCACACCAGCCCAGCCGCGACAGCCGCACGCAGTCGGCGTAGTCGTCGAGCGTGCCCAACTGCACCGCCGGCACATTCTCGAGGATCACCCGGCTGAGCGACGCCGCCCGCAGCCCCATCGACGGCTCGGCCTCGATCGTCACGCCGGGATGATCGGACTCGACCAGGAAGAGCGCCGGCCCCTGATCCTCCAACTGCGCCGCGATCACGAACAACTCAGCCTCAGCACCACGCGGCACCAGTGACTTCACGCCGTTCAACCGCCCGCCGACGGCCGTGGTCCGCAAGTCGAAAGGATCGAACAACGGCCGCGGCTCCAAGATCGCCAACGCCGCCGCCGGCACCGACGACCCGGTGAACGCAGGCAGGTACGTCGCCTGCTGCGTCTCGTCACCCCACAACGAGATCGCCGTACTCACCGCCGCCGGCGCGAGGGACGCGACCGCCTGACCCATGTCACCGTGCGCCATCGCCTCGGCGACCAGTACGCCGGTCATCGCGGACCGCTCGGTGACGATGCCACCGAGCTCCTCCGGCACCTCGATCAGACTCAGCCCGAGCTCGGCCGACGAGGCCAGCACCTTCGGATCCGTCGTACACGCGGTGTCCGCTGCTGAAGCCGCAGGACGCAGTACCTCGGCGGCGAACTCTTTCACGACCTCGACCACCATCTGCTGGTCCTCGGTCGGCGTCAGGTCGAAGCGTCCGCTCCCTCGCGCTGCCGGCAGCCGGGACGGCTTGCTGAGCTTCGACGCCGCCGAGAAACTCCGAGACAGCGCCCCAGCCGTCCGGAACCCCGTCTTGGTCGCCTCGAACACCACCCGCTCGGTCTGCTTCCGCAACCCGAACCGATCGATCGTCCGCGACCGGGCGAGCCGGTTCAGCAGCGCGACCCCCACCCCGATCGCGTCCCGCCGCCCCCGGTCCCGCGCGCGTGTCCGCTCGTCAAGGCTCATACCCGCTACTGTAAACCGAAGTTACAACCCGGGTCACGTGACCGCAGTCACACGGAGATCGCCGCCGCCTTCGCCTGGAGGTAGCGCTGCTCCGGCAGGCTGGTGGTACGCCGGGCCGCGGCAAGGTAATGCTCCTGCGCCTTCGCCGGCTCCCCCGCCCGCTCATACAGATGCGCCCGTACGGCGTCCAGACGGTGGGTCTCGGTGATGTTCTTGTTGCCGTCCAGCGTGGCGAGCAGGTCGAGACCGGCCTGCGGACCCTGCACCTGCGCGAGTGCGACCGCCCGGTTGAGCGTGACCATCGGATTCGGCGTAAGCCGCTCCAGCAGCACATACAGCGAGAGAATCTGGTTCCAGTCGGTCTCGTTGGCACTCGGCGCCTCGGAATGCACCGCGGCGATCGCGGCCTGCACCTGATACGGGCCGACCGCACTCTGGGCCAGTGTGGCGAGGATCAGCGCGGTGCCTTCCTCGATCTGCTCGCGATCCCAGAGCGCGCGGTCCTGCTCGTCGATCGGGATCAGGCCGCCATCGGCGGTCGTCCGCGCCGTACGGCGGGAGTCCGTCAGCAGCATCAACGCCAGCAGGCCCGCAGCCTCACCGTCATCGGGCAGCGCCGTCCGCAGCATCCGGGTCAGCCGGATCGCCTCGGAGGTCAGGTCGAGCCGCTGCAGTTCCTCGCCGGAACTGGCGGTGTATCCCTCGTTGAAAATCAGGTACAGCACCTGCAGGACAACCCGCAGCCGGTCCGCGCGCTCCTCCTCCGGCGGCATCTCGAACCGGCTCCCGGCCGCCTTGATGCTCTTCTTCGCCCGGCTGATCCGCGGCGCCATCGTTGCCTCGGGCACCATGAACGCCCGCGCGATCTCGCCCGTGGTCAGACCGCCGACCGCCCGCAGCGTCAGCGCGACCTGCGACGCCGGCGTGACGGCCGGATGGCAGCACAGGAACAGCAGCGTCAGCGTGTCGTCCTCGTCCGGAGCCGTGTCGACATCGGCGCCAGGGGCAACCAACTCCTCCGGCCCGGCCATCGACGCGACGCTGTCCTCGCGGCGGCGGCGCGCAGCCTCACTGCGGAACTGGTCGGTCAGCCGCCGCGTTGCGACCGTGATCAGCCAGCCGCGCGGATTCGCCGGTACGCCGTCCGCCGGCCACTGCGTCGCGGCCGCGAGCAACGCCTCCTGGACGGCGTCCTCACACAGATCGAACTGCCCGTGCCGCCGCGCCAGGAACCCCAGCACCTGCGGCGCGAGCTCGCGCAGCAAGCCCTCCACTTGCGTCATCCGCACCTCCCTCCCAGCACCCTACGCGTCAGGAGTACGACCACCCGGACCATTGATCGACCCGGATCCCGATCACCGGTCCACGCGGCGGGTCCGCCTCGTACTGCGGATACTTCGCCACCAGCAACTCCAGTGCCGCCGATCGGGCGTCCACCACCCGCGCGACGCCGTCGACCCGCACCCACCACAGATGCGACCAGTCCTCGTCGTACTGGTCGACCAGGACCGCCACGCGTGCGTTCTCCGCGATGTTGCGCAACCGCTTCAGGTCGATCGTCGTCTTCGGCTTCTGATCGATCCCGATGAACAACTCGTCCCCGCGCACCGCATACGTCACCGGTACGACGTGCGGCCGCCGGTCATCGCCGACCGTGGCCAACCGCCCCACCCGCGCCGCCGCGACCCGCGCCCGGCACATCGCCTCATCCAGTCGCATACTCCCGACCCTAAACCGCCCCACCACAGCGCCCGGCCAGACCGCTGGCGGGTTGTTTCACCGCTGGCGCCGTATAACCCGCCAGCGGTGCCACAAGCCGCTAGCCACCGGCCCACTTCGCGGAGGCGGTCAACGCTGGAGGTGGCGGAGGGTTGCGGTGGGCAGGGTCCGAGTGAGAGGCCCGATGATCGAGGCGTCGCGGAGGGCGGTGCGCGCGGCGAGGTGGCCGCAGGCGCCGTGGACGCCGCCGCCTGGGTGGATGGCGGAGCTGCCCAGGTAGAGACCGGAGATGAAGGTGCGCGGACTACCCAGACCGATGGTCGGGCGGAACACGAGCTGCTGATGCAGTTGCATGGTGCCGCCGCCGAGAGCGCCGAGGCCGAGGGCCGCGTTGCCGGACTCGAGGGCGCTCGGCCGTTGCAGATCACGCGAGATGATCAGCTCACCGAAGCCCGGTGCGAAGCGCTCGATCGCGCGTTCCATCCGGCCGGCCAGCTTGCCGGCGGACTCATCGTCGGCAATCCCTCGCGGCAAGTGCGAGTACGCCCAGACGGCCTCGGTCCCTTCCGGCGACCGGGACGGATCCGACTTCGTGGACTGGCCGATCAGCAGGAACGGCTGCGACGGCAACCGGCCGGTGTCGAGGTCGGCGGACAGATGCACGAGCTCGTCCGCCGTCCCACCGAGGTGGACCACCCCGGCGGATCGCGCCTCGGCCGACTTCCACGGGATCGGCCCGCTCAGCCGGAAGTTCAGCTTCACCGTCGGGTAGTCCCACTCGAACCGCTCGTCCAGATCCCGCCGCAACCCGGCGGGGATCGTTGCGCCAGGCAACAACTGGTTGTAGAGCACCGGAGCAGACGTGTCCGCGATCACTGCCCGGCTCACCGCGACCGTCTCCCCGGATGCCGTCCGTACGCCGGTCACTCGCCCGGATGACACGTCGATCGCCGAGACCGGAGTACCTGAGACGAGGAGGGCGCCCGCGCGCTCGGCTCGACGGACCAGAGCGCCCGAGAATGCGCTCGATCCCCCAGTAGCCACCGGATAGCCGACGTCCTGCGCCATCATCGCGAGCAGCCAGCCCATCGTGCCGCTGACGCTGCCGGACAGCGGCGAGTCGGCGTGCAGCGCGTTGCCCGCCAGCAACGCCGCTCCGCGCGGGCCGGCGAACAGTTCCTTGCCCATCCGGTGCATCGGCATCGCCATGAACCGCGCGAACCGCAGCAACTCACCCGCGGACCCGAGCTTGCGCGCCAGCTTGATGCCAGGCACGACCGGCGGCCAGGAGGTGAGCAATGACTTCAGCAGTGGCTCGCGGATCGCGACGTACTGCTGGTAGAGCCGAAGCCACGCCTCGCCGTCGCCCGGGTGGTCGGAGCCGATCGACTTCGCGGTGTCCTCCGGATCCGGATGGATCGCGACCGAGTCGCCTTCCTCGGCATCGAGCAGATGCACCAGCGGAAGCGGCGCATGCGCCCACTTCAGGCCGAACTTCTCCAACTCCAGCGCGCGCATGACCGGCGACGCCACGCCCAACGGGTAGTTCGAACTGAAACGATCACTGATCCAGCCGTCGTCCTCGGTCGAGCGGACCGCGCCGCCGAAGGTCTCGGCGGCCTCCAGCACCAGCACGTCCCAGCCCGCGTCGGCAAGGGCGATCGCGCTCACCAGGCCGTTCGGCCCCGAGCCGATCACCACGGCGTCAACACTGCGCGGCAGCATATGTCGAGCCTAACTTGACCTGGACTCGATCTCCCGCATCAGGGTGCTGAGCTCCCGGGCGCGCCCCACCATGGCGGGATCGACCATCCGGCCGTCCGGAAGGACAATGACGCCGCCGTCGGAGACCCCGGCCTTGTCGACCGCGGCCAGCAAAACCTCCGCCTCGGCGAGCTGTACGGCGGTCGGCGTGAAGCACTCGACGATCGTGGCCAGCTGCCGCGGATGGATCGCCGTACGCCCGACGAATCCGAGCGCACGGCCCTCCAGACTGGTCCGCCGCAATCCGTCGAGGTCGTTGACCCGCGGATACACCGACATCATCGGAGCGCCCAGCCCGGCCGCCCGCGACGCCGACACCAGTCGTCCGCGCGCCCACGCCAATCCTGCCGATCCGTCCACACCCAGTGCACTCGCCAGATCAGCCTCGCCGAGCGCGACCGCCACCACCCGTGGATCCGCGGACGCGATCTCGAAGGCCCGTTCCAGACCGAGCGGCGACTCGATCAGCGCGGTGATCCTTGCCGTCGGCACCTGTTCCAGGATCGAGTGGACGTGGCCCGCACTCTCCACCTTCGGCACCCGGATCCGGATCACGGGCAGGACGGCCACCGCGGCCAGGTCGTCCTCGATCCACGGCGTCCCGGGCGCGTTGATCCGAACCTCCACCGAACCAGCCGCGTTCGCCGCGATCCAGGCGACAGCCCAGCCGCGCGCGTCCACCTTGTCGTCGACCGGAACCGCGTCCTCCAGGTCGAACACGACCAGATCGGGGCCTGCGGCAACAGCCTTCGCGAACCGGTCCGGCCGGTTGGCAGGTACATACAGTGCGGTCAGCACGTCAAGCCCCCTCAGGCATCAGCGTCAGACCACGCCGGCCGCGCGCAGCGCAGCGAGTTGCTCCGGACTGACTCCGATCTCGGCGAGCACCTCGTCGGTGTTCGCGCCGTGCGGCCGCCCGGCCCAGCGGATCGACCCCGGCGATTCGGACAACCGGAACAGCACATTCTGCATCTGCACCGGTCCGCCGAGCTCGTCGTCGTCCACCGCGACGATCGTGTGCAGCGCGGCGTACTGCGGGTCGGTCATGATTCCGCGGATGTCGTGCACCGGACCGACGGCGGCCTCAGCTTTCTCGAACTCCGCCATCACCTCGTCCAGCGGCCGCTCGGCGATCCACGACCCGACCGCCTCGTCCAGTTCGTCGGCGTGCTGCGCCCGCTCGCGCCCGGTGGCGAACCACGGCTGCGCCACGAGGTCCGCACGACCAACCAGCGTCACCACCCGCTCGGCGATGCTCTGCGAGCTGGTCGACACCGCGACCCAGCGCCCGTCCGCGGTCTTGTAGACATTGCGGGGAGCGTTGTTCGACGACCGGTTCCCCAACCGCGGCTGGACGTACCCGGTCTGCTGGTACGCCGTGATCCCACCACCGAGCATCATCAGGATCGGCTCGATGATCGCCAGGTCGATCACCTGACCGGCCCCGGACCGATCCCGTTCGCGCAGCGCGACCATCACGGCGTACGCCGTGGCCAGCGCGGTGATGCCGTCCGCCAGCCCGAACGGCGGCAGCGTCGGCGGCCCGTCCGGCTCACCCGTGACGGCCGCGAACCCGCTCATCGCCTCGGCCAGCGACCCGAATCCGGGCCGGCTCGACCACGGGCCGACCTGCCCGAACGCGGTCACCCGGGCGATCACCAGCCGCGGGTTCGCCGCCAGCAACACGTCGGGCCCGAGCCCCCAGCGCTCCAGCGTGCCCGGCCGGAAGTTCTCGACCAGGACGTCGTGGGTGCGCACCAGGTCGAGGAAGACGTCGCGACCGCGGGACAGGTCGAGCGTCGCGATCCGCTTGTTCCGCCCGAGGGTCTTGAACCACAACCCGACGCCGTCCTTCGATGCGCCGTGCGTCCGGGCGGCGTCGGGCCGCGCCGGGTGCTCGATCTTGGTGACATCGGCCCCGAAGTCACCCAGGAAGGTCGCCGCCAGCGGCCCCGCGAACAGCGTCGCCGCCTCGAGGACCTTCACGCCGTCAAGTGGAGCAGCCCTCATCCCGCACACCTGAAGCCGATGGTCTCCGAGCGATCGAGACCACCACCGGTCAGCACCAGCTTGAAGCTCACGTCCGGCTCCTGCGGACCGCCGTCGGCGTACCAGTCGGAGCCCTCGGCGGCATAGTGCGAACCGCCCTTGAGGATGCAGAACCGGCTTCGCCCGTCCCGGTGCTCGCTCTCGGTCAGGTTCCACACCAGCGGCTCGGCGCGGGTGAACCCGTCCAGCCCGGCGGCGAGCTGCCACTCGTCCTCGGTCGGCAACCGCCCACCACGCCAGGCCGCGTACGCCCGCGCGTCCGGCAGATCGACGTACGTCACCGGCTGGTCCTCGGTCCCCGGGGCGGGCGCGCCATCGGCCCAGTGCGCGAGGAAGCGGTTCGGCACCAAGGGACGGTAGCCAGTCGCGGCGAGGAATGCGGCGTACTGCGCGTTGGTCACCTCGGTCGTCGCGACCGAGACACCGGAGAGCGAGACCTCGCGCGTCTCCGTCCGCAGGTCGTGCAGACGCGGCGGCAGCGGCTTCCACTCCTCCACATACGGCGCCTGGTCGTACAACCCGGTCTCACGACGCCGATGCCGCACCTTCAGCACCCGCTCCTCCGCCGGTACGACGACCACCGGGCCGAGCGACGCGTCACCGGAAACCTCGGGAACGGGCACCCGCCGGGCCGGCGCCATCGGGAACGCGGAGTCCTTCAGATGCGGACGCGGCATCGTGCCGAGCCGACGGGCGGTCGACCGGCAGGACGAGCCGGCGGTCGCGCCCACCCGGATGATCCCGGCGACGCCTCGACCCGGCACGACCAGATGGACTCCGTCGTCGTCCGAGGTGATCGGCACGCCCGACGTCACGTCGTACCAGTCGCCGACCTGATCCTCCGAGCGCAGCACGATGCCGTCGAAGTCCTCCTCGTCGCGGTTGATCAGCGTCCAGAAGGTGATGTCGGCCAGGTCGAACCGCGAACCGTAGACGCCGTGCTCGCGCGCCTTGTCCGGGATCTCCGGGGTCAATTGGATCCAGTCGCCGTTGAGCAGCACCGGCGCGAACGCCCGCTGCGCCGCGACCATCCGCCGCAGCGTGGCGCGGTCCCGCGCGTTCCAGCCGACCCAGGCCGAGAACACGGACTCCCAGACCAGCATGCCGACGCCGTTGATCCAGGCGGACTGCAACTCGTCACTGTGGTCGCGGTTCCACCGGCGGGTGTGGTGCATCATGTGCCGGCGCTCGAACAGGTGCGCACGCAGAATGCCGGGCGCGCGGGTGTCGGCGAACCACTGCGCCCAGGACAGCGCGTGGTCGCCGATTCTTGCCATCGGCAACCGCGACTCGCCCTCGAGCGCGATCGCCGGATTCGCCTTGCGCAGCGCGCGGGTGAAGGCCGGGTCGCCTTCCTTCAAGGTGTCCAGGAAGACCCCGTCGACGTCGTACTCCGTGACGAGGGCCGCGAACTCCTCGGCGTCCGAACGGGCCGCCCGGCGGGTGCCGACATCCCATGGGTTGTAGTCGAAGAACACCTTCAGCCCGAGTCGGTGCAGGTCGTCGATCAGCTGCCGCAGACCGGGCGCGTCCCGGTAGAAGTCGAACTGGTTGCGCGAGTCGATCCCGATCACCGGATAGGCGTGCCAGAGCACGACCGCGTCGTACCCACCGAAGTCGGCGACACCGTGCTGGACGAACTTCTCCGGCGTGAACCGACCGGTCTCGACGTCGTACAACTGGTCGTCCCAGAGCCAGACCAGCGCCACCGAGTACGCCGTCTGGGTCCATTCGCGACCGGGGACCTCGTAGTGGGAGCCGTCGTACGGCGTCCGGTCGTAGGCACCGATCAGCCACTCGGCCAGCTTGGCGCGCCACCGCGGCAGGTCGGCCGGGTCCTCCGGGGCGCCGAGGATCTTGGCGTCGTCGAGGAACGACAGGTCGGCCCGAAGCCCCAGATCCACCCGGGCGGGCAGATCGATGGGCCGCGGCTCGAGCGGATTCACAGGTACACCTCCGCGTAGCGCGCGTCGATTGCATCCCCGTGAGGCACCGAGGGAATCGCCCCCGCCGCCTGAACACTCAATGACGCTGCCACGGTAGCGCGTCGGACCGCATTCGTCAGGTCGCTCGACGTAATCGCTCCGGTATTTGACACGGCAGACAATGCTGCCGCCAGCACCCCACAGAACGTGTCGCCCGCGGCAGTCGTGTCGACCACGTCGACCGGTAGGCCGGGAACCGCGATCTCGTCGTCGCCGCGCGTCAGGATCACCGCGCCGGCGGCACCGAGGGTGACGACCGCGGCCGGCACCTTCTTCAGCAGCGCGGAACGGTCCGCGCCCGCGATCGCCTCGGCCTCGGTCTCGTTGACCACCAGCAGGTCGACCTCGGCGAGCAGCTCGTCCGGCAGCTCGGCCGCCGGCGCCGCGTTCAGGATGAAGTAGGAACTCGCCGCCGCCGCGTCCTGCACGGTCCGAAACGGGATCTCCAGCTGGGCCAGAACGACTTTCGCTGCGCGGACGGCAGCGGCCGCCGCGTCGGACAGCGACAGCTCGCCGTTCGCGCCGGGGGCGACCACGATCGAGTTCTCGCCACTCTCGTCGACCGTGATGATCGCCGTACCGGTCGGGGCGGAGGTCACCGAGACCAGCGAGAGGTCGACGCCCGAGCTGCCGAGAGCGTCGCGCATCAGCGCACCACCGTCGTCGTCACCGAGCGAAGCGACGATCGCCGTCCGTGCACCCGCCCGCGCGGACGCGACGGCCTGGTTGGCGCCCTTGCCGCCCGGTCCGCGGGTCATCACTCCCGCCAGCACCGTCTCGCCGGGGCGCGGGATCCGCTGGACCGGCAACACCAGATCCACGTTCGCGCTACCTACGACGACAACATCAGGCTCCACCCCGGGCCACCTCCACAGTCCTCAGTGCCAGCTCGTCGATCGCGATCTGGTTCATCCCCGGCAGGCTCGTGGCCACCCGGTTGTCAAGTGGTGTGGACCACTCTGCCGGAACCCCGCGCACAGCGCCAAACACCGCCCCCACCGTCGCCCCGGCCGAGTCGGTGTCCCACCCGCCCATCACCGAGCGGCCGACCGCGGTGGCGAAGTCCGGAGCGGTCAGCGCGTACGCCGTCAGCGCGCTGTTGTTCACCGCGTGCACCCAGTGCAGGTCGCCGTACTCGACATGCAGCGCGTCGAGCGCGTCGTCCAGCGGACGGTCGGCGAGACCCAGCCCGAAGCGAACGGCTCGCGCGATCGCTCCGTCCGCCGCGACCACCTCGAGCCCGGCGAGGGCGACCTCGCTCGGCGAGTCCAGCACCAGCGCGGCGGCGGACATCGCCGCGACCCAGAGGGCACCGTCGACGCCCGCGCCGGTGTGACTCAACCGGGCATCGACCAGCGCGACCCGGGCGGCCGCGGTGCGGTCTCCCGGATGGGCCCAGCCGTAGGCATCGGTCCGGATCTGAGCACCGATCCACTCCCGGAACGGATTGCCGACCAAGGCCGCCCTGGACGGCTCCACACCTTCCAGAAGGTTGCGGTAAGCAACACGCTCGGCGGTGAACACTCGCCCGGCCGGAAGATCGTTCAGCCAGGCCTGCGCAACGTCCTCGGTGGTCAGGGCGGAGCCGTGCCGCTCCAGCAGTTGCAGCGCCAGGATGGCGAAGTTGAGGTCGTCGTCCTCAGGCATCCCGTCGATGACCTCACGCAGGCTGGTCGGCTTCGACCGCTTGTTCCACGGCCACCTCTTCTGCACGTCCTCAGGTACGCCGACCGCCGTGATGTACTGCGACAGCGGCCACTGGCCCGACGACTGCAGGATCTCCCGGATGCCCTCGCGCGGGATCTTCTCCACCGGTTTGCCGAGCAGGTTCCCGGCGGCCCGGCCGAGCCAGGCGTTCAGCGTCCGCCGCTCGAGGTCCGCCGGTTGGCCCAACGACGGCAACTCGGGGATCACCGGCTCGTGCCACTCCTCCGCGCGTGCGTCCAGCTCGGCGAGCAGCTCGCGCGCGAGAGTCCGTAGTTCGGGAGAGGCCGGTTCGTCCGATGCACCCGACGCCGGGGCGTCCGTCGTACCGCCGGCCGCACGCCAGCGCGACTCGACGTCGGCGACGTCGACACCCTCGGATCGCGATTGGACCAGTTGGTGCGGCAGCAGATCCTCCGGCTGCACCCAGGTCAGTCTCATCGGGCTTCTTCCTTCCCCTGTTGCATCACGCGAAACGTGTGCCTGGTTCGTTGTGTCACCGCGGACAGATACTCCGTCCCATGCCCACCCGCCGCAGCTTTCTCTCCGCCACCGGCGCCGCCGCCGCTCTTGCCCTCACCGGCACCCTCGCTGGTCTTGATGCAGTAGGGATACCGCACCGCACCGACAAACGCCCGCTGTTCACTCTCGGCGTCGCCTCGGGTGATCCGCTGCCCGACGCCGTGGTCATCTGGACCCGCCTCGCGCCGGGTCCGCTCGAGCCGTTCGGCGGGATGGACGACCGCACGGTCGGGGTCGAGTGGGAGGTCGCCGAGGACGAGCTTTTCCGCCACGTGGTACGCCGGGGCACGGCCCACGCTCGCCCGGAGTACGCCCACACCGTGCACGTCGACGTCCGCGGTCTGCGCTCGTGGCGGCACTACTTCTACCGCTTCCGCGCGAACGGTCAGGTCAGTCCGGTCGGCCGCACCCGGACCGCGCCGGCACCGGCCGACCAGCCCGCGGTGTCGATGGCGGTCGCTTCCTGCCAGGCCTACTACGACGGCTTCTACACGGCGTACCAGGACGTCGCACGCCGGGACCACGATGTCGTCCTGTTCCTCGGCGACTACATCTACGAGGTCGGCGTCGGGCCGACGGCGGGCGTTCGCAACCAGCCGGTCCCGGTCGACTTCGCCGGCGAGATCTTCACGCTGGACGAGTACCGCGCGCGGTACGCGCTGCACAAGACCGACCCCGACCTGCAGGCCGCTCACGCCGCCGCGCCGTGGATCGTCACGCTGGACGACCACGAGGTCGAGGGCAACTGGGCCGGGTACATCTCCGAGGACGGCGTCCCGCACGACGACTTCGTCGTACGTCGGGCGAACGGCTTCCGGGCGTACTGGGAACACATGCCGCTGCGCCTCGACCGGTCCCCCGACGGTCCGTCGATCCAGCTGTACCGGCATCTCCGCTACGGCCGCACCGCTGACCTCAGCGTGCTCGACACCCGGCAGTTCCGCGACGACCAGACCAGCACCGGTGGCTGGCTGCCGCCGGACGAGGTGTCGCAGGACCCGGCCCGCACGATCACCGGCGATGCGCAGGAACGCTGGCTGCTCGACACCCTGCACCGCTCCAGCAGCCGCTGGAACGTCGTCGCCCAGCAGGTCGCGATGGCCCAACTCGACCGCAAGACCGGTCCTGACCTCGAACTGCCGATGGACACCTGGAACGGGTACGTCGGCTCGCGGGACCGGGTACTGTCCGGCGTCCGCGACCGGCATGTCCGCAACTTCGTCGTGCTCACCGGCGACCTGCATCGCGCCGTCGCTTCCGACCTGCGCGTGAACTTCGCCGACCCGTCGACGCCGGCGGTCGGCACCGAGTTCGTCACCACGTCGATCTCGTCCGGCAAGGACGGTGTCGACTCGGACGCGACCGGCAAGGCTCTGCTCGCCGAGAACCCGCACGTGAAGTTCCAGAGCGTCCAGCGCGGCTACCTCAGCTGCCGTCTCGACAGCTCCCAGTGGACGTCGGAGTACCGCGTCGTCGACCGGGTCATCACCCCCGGTGGTACGGCGTCCACCCGCGCCACCCTGGTCGTCGAGGACGGCCGTCCCGGAACCCACCTGGCCTGAACGGATCAGCCCATGAAACGCACCGCTCTGCTCGCCGTCCCGCTCGCTCTCCTGGTCCCGGCCGTCGCAGTTGCCAGCAGCAACAATCAGGTCGAGATCAGCGCCACCCCGCAGCCGGTCGAGGTCGTGCCGCTGCCCTGCTTCCCGTCCGGCAAGCTCACCCTTGGCATGACCAACACCGGCCGCAAGCCCACCATTGCCGACATGCGCATCAGCGGCGACTCCTCGTTGGCACTGTCCCGGCACCAGTTCTCGAGCTATCTGCCCGTCGACCAGCTGGTGAAGGCGCCGCTCGAGATCACGGTGCCGCGCGGCACGGCTCCGGCGACGCACGACATCGACCTCAGTGTCGGCCGCGAACACGTGTCCGTGCCCGTCACGATCAAGCCCGTCCCCGCGCGCGACAACCTGCTGCTCGGCGAGCAGGCCGTCGCGTCCTCCACGAACGGCGACATGAAGCTGTGCGGCGGAGTCGACGGCAACACCGACTCCGCGCAGTGGGGAGCCAGCGGCTGGCACGACGCCACCAAGGGCGTCTTCCCCGACACGTACGGCGTCGACTTCGTCCAGCCGACCACGATCGGCCGCGTCGTCGTGCAGACCCTCGACTCGGCCAAGTACCCGGCGGCCGTGATGGGGATCCGCGACTTCGACGTCCAGGTCCGCACCGGCAGCACCTGGACGACCGTCGGCGAGTTCCGCGACAACGTGCAGGGTCTTCTCACCGTGACCTTCGCCCCGGTGGCCGTCGACGCCGTCCAGCTCGTCATCCACGACTCCAACGACCACGGGTACTCCCGGATCATCGAACTCGAGGCCTACGGCAACTGACATTCAGACCAGGGCATCCATCGCGGCCGACCGCCGGGCCATCCGTTCGGCGTCGGCCGCACGGATGTCCTCCGCCACCGCGGCCATCACCCGGCCCGGCTGCTCGAGGTCGGTCTTGCTCGCCGCGGCGATGTCCGCAGCCCAGTCCGCCGGTACGCCGTTCAGTCCGCTGAGGGCACCCGTGATCGCTCCGGCCATCGACGCGATCGAGTCCGCGTCCCGGCCGTAGTTCGTGCCGCCCAGGACTGCCCGGCGTACATCTCCCTCGGAGACGAGCACGAAGCCGAGGGCCACCGGCAGCTCCTCGATCGCCTTCGTCCGGCTCGGCCGCCGGGCGTCCAGCGACTGGTCGCGGTAGTCCGGACCGACCGTGTCGAACGGCTCGATCGCCTTGCGCAGCACGGGAATCGCCTGCTCCCAGTCGGTCAGGCCGTCCGCGGCGGCTGCCACTGCCTCGACGGCCCCTCGAGTACCGTCCTTGGCCAGCATGAGCGCCGCTTCCACCGCGGATGCGGCCGTCGCGCCAGGGGTCATCGCCGCGGCGACGGCGGCCGCGAACACGCCGGCCGCCTCCCGCCCGTAGCTCGACTGGTGCGCACCCGCGAGATCGATCGCCTCCGCGTACGCACCCTCGGGATCGCCGGCATTGGCGATTCCGACCGGCGCCATGTACATCGCCGCACCGCAGTTGACGATGTTGCCGACGCCGGCCTCGCGTGGATCCACATGCCCGTAGTGCAACCGGGCGACCAGCCACTTCTCGGCCAGGAACACCCGCTGCAGCAGCAACGCGTCGGCCTCCAGTTCGGGCACCCAACGGATCCCGGTCAGCATCTTCGGCACCAGCGACTCGGCGATCGCGTAGGCGTCCAGGTGCGTCCGGCGTTCGTCGTACACCTCGACCAGGGCGTGCGTCATCAAGGTGTCGTCGGTGATGTGCCCGTCGCCCTTGTGGTACGGCGCGATCGGCCGGGCGGTCCGCCACTCGTCGTACCACGGACCGACGATGCCGGTCACCCAGCCGCCGTGCCGCTCCCGGATCGCCTCCGGCGTCCACCCCTCGACGGCTCCACCGATCGCGTCACCGACCGCGGAGCCGACGAGGGCACCCGTAGATTTCTGTTCCAGCAAGGACATCACTGGTTGGCCTGATCCCATCCGTCGCTCAGTTTCTTGCCCAGTGCCGCCAGATCGGTCTTGTTCGCCAGGTACTCCTGCAGCGCCGGCGTCGCGATCTGGTCCTTCCACTTCGGGTAGTTCTCCACGCTCTGGAACGGCGCCTTGGTCAGCTCGGCACCGCTGGCCAGCGTCTGCTGCCAGCCGTCCTTGCCACCGGTCGTCTTCAGGATCGCGTCCCGGGCCGCCTGCGTGGTCGGGATCAGCCAGTCGCCCTGACCGACCGCGGCCAGGTTGTCGGCCTTCATGAAGTAGTCGATGAACTTCGCCGACTGCTCGATGTGCTTGCCCTCGGCCGGCACCGACAGTGTCTGCGGGTTCGCCGCCTGCTTGGTGCTCGTGCCCTTCAGCGGCGGCAGCACCTCCCACTGGAAGCCCTTCGGCGCCTGCTCGACCATCTGCTGGGCGGTGTAGTTGCCCGCGACAACCATCGCGTACTTGCCGGCGAAGAAGCCCGGCAGGACGTCGGAGCCGCTCTGGGTCAGCGAGGTCGGGTCGATCGACTTGTCCGTGTAGGCCATCGCGTTGATCCGCTTCGGCACCTCGAGCTCGGGGTCGCCGATCTTCGCCTTGGCGTCCCGGCCGGAGCCCTCGAAGAACTGCGCGTCGAAGTTCATGCCCAGGTTCAGCACGGTCGCGGTCGGGCTCTTCAGGCCCCAGCCCAGGCCGTACTTGCCGCCTGCCGTCAGCTTCTTCGCGTCGGCGGCCAGGTCGTCCCAGCTGAGCGAGTCACCGGTCGCGGTGATCCCGGCCTGCTTGAGCAG
Source organism: Kribbella sp. NPDC050281 (assembly GCF_040655855.1). Lineage (NCBI taxonomy): Bacteria > Bacillati > Actinomycetota > Actinomycetes > Propionibacteriales > Kribbellaceae > Kribbella > Kribbella sp. NPDC050281. The sequence continues at coordinate 65,936 of NZ_JBFAKS010000029.1, forward strand.
CGCGGCGTTGCCGAACACGACGTACGACTGGAGCAGAGTCGGCGCGGCGAACGTCTTGCCGTCACTGGAGACCGTGTCCCAGACCCCCTGCGGTACGGCGTCCTTGGTCTCCTGGCTCAGGTACGGCGACAGGTCGGCCAGGAACCCCTGGTTCGCGAAGCCGGTGATGTCGGCGGACTCGTCCTGGATGACGTCCGGCGCGGTCCCGCCCTGGAACTGGGTGACCAACTGGTCGTGCACCGAGTCCCAGCTGCCCTGGACGTACTCGACCTGGATGTTCGGGTTCGCTCCGTTCCAGTCCGCGACGATCTTCTTGGTCGCGGCGACCGTCGTCTTCTGGAAGGCGAGGCTCTGGAACTTCAGCGTCACCTTCTCGTTCGACCCCGAATCACCGGAGCCGTTGTCGCTGTTGCTCCCACAGGCCGCGAGTGCCACCAGTGCACCCGCCGCCAGCAGAGCGGTTACTACTCTCTTCATGTGTCTCTCCTCAGGGATCTCTAACCCTTGACTGCGCCGCTCAACAAACCGGAAGTCAGCCGGCGTTGGAGGAAGGCGAAGAAGATCAGGCTCGGCACGGTGGCCAGGACGGACGCTGCTGCCAGTGGACCGAACTGCACCTGGCCTTCGGCGCCGACGAAGCGCGCCAGGACCAGCGGCAGCGTCTTGAGCTCCGGGTCCTGCAGCAGGACCAGAGCGAAGAAGAACTCGTTCCACGCCGAGATGAACGTGAACATCGCGGTCGCGATCAACCCGGGCCGCAACAGCGGCATCACGATCGACACGATCGTCCGCACCCTGGACGCCCCGTCGACCGACGCCGCTTCCTCGAGCTCACGCGGTACGGCGGCGACGTACCCCTGCAGCATCCACAACGCGAACGGCAGCGACCAGACCATGTAGACGATCACCACACCCGGGATCGTGTTGGTCAGGTGCAGCGGCCGCAGGATCATGAACAGCGGGATCACGATCAGGATCACCGGGAACACCTGGCTGACCAGGATCCAGCCGTTCGTCACCGGCCGCAGCCGGGTGCGGAACCGAGCCAGCGCGTACGCCACCGGCAGCGACACGATGAGCACGAGGACCGTGCTGGCGATCGAGATCTGCAGGCTGTTGCCGAGACCCCGGATCAGGCCTTGCTCGTTCATCGCGTCGCTGTAGTTGGAGAAGTCGAGATGCTCGGGCAGCAGGCTCGGCGTGATGCTCGCGAACTCGCGAGGCGACTTCAGCGAGCTCGAGATCAGCCACAGCAGCGGGAAGCCGAGGAACACCAGGTAGCAGACGACAGCGACGTACTGCAGGAACCGGGCGGCCGGACGTGTTCTCATGCCTCGCTCCTCAGCCGGTTCCGTAGGTAGAAGGCGAGGAACACGATGATGATGACCACCATCACGTCACCCATCGCCGCGGCCATGCCGAAGTTCCCGTACCGGAACGCCTCGTTGTAGGCGAACAGCATCGGCAGCATGGTCTTGCCGCCCGGACCGCCGGCGGTCAGCACGTAGACCAGGCCGAACGAGTTGAAGTTCCAGATCATGTCGAGGCTGGTGATCGCGACGATCACGGTCCGCAGCTGTGGCAGCGTGATGTTCCAGAACTGGCTCCACGCGCTCGCGCCATCGACCGCGGCCGCCTCGTACAGCGTCCGGTCGATGCCTTGGAGGCCGGCCAGCAGGGTGATCGTGGTCATTGGCATGCCGACCCAGATACCGACCACGATCACGGCCGGCAACGCCGTAGTGAAGTCGCCGAGGAAGTTGATCGGGTGGTCGGTCAGGTGCAGCTTCTGCAGGATCTCGTTGACCGGGCCGTTGGTCGGGTGCAGCAGCAACCGCCACATGATCGCGACCACCACCGGCGGCATCGCCCACGGGATCAGCGCCAGGGTCCTGGCCACGCCGCGGAACCTGATGGTCGTGTTCAGCAGCAGCGCCAGACCGAGCGCGGCGACGAACTGCAGGATCGTCACCGACAAGGTCCAGATGATGCCGATCCGGAACGAGTCCCAGAACAGGCCGTTGTGCAGGAGCTTGGAGAAGTTCTCGAAGCCGATGAAGTTCGTGTCGACGTTCAGCCCGGCGCGGGCGTCGGTGAAGCCGAGCGCGATGCCGCGGATCAGCGGGTAGACGCTGAGCAGCAAGACCGGCAGCAGCGCCGGCAGGAACAGGAAGATCGCCTCCCGGTTCTGCTTCGGCTTTCCGGTCTTGCGCACCGGAGTCGGCGCCGGCGCGGTCATGGTCGCGGTCATGGGGCGGACCTCCGCACACTCAACGACGGCTGTACGACGATCCGCCGCGGCCTCCGGTCGTTGTCCTCGATCCTTGCCAACAGCAACTCAGCCGCCCGCCGCCCCCGCTCCGCCGACCCCAGATTCACACTCGTCAACGGCGGGAACGACTGCTCCGCGAGCTCACTGTCATCCATCCCGACCACAGCCACGTCCTCCGGCACCCGCAGCTCAGCCGCCGCCAGCTCATGCATAAGCCCAACCGCGAGAAGATCGTTCGCACAGATCACCGCATCGAACGGAGCTGCTGAGGCGCTCCCGCGCACGCCACTGGAGTTCACCGACGCCACTCCAGCGGCGGCCAGCAGGTCGGGGGCAGCGGCGCGGCCTGCTGCGAAGGTGAAGTCCGTGGCTTCGGCGACAGCGGCCGGCTCGAGATCATGCTTGCGGAGCGCATCGGCGAAGCCCTTGGCTCGGGCGGTGCCGGGGACGGTGTCGGCGGGGCCGTTCAGGAAGGCGATGTTCGTGCGTCCTGTGGCGACCAGGTGATCGACGGCGAGGAGCATGCCTTTGGGGGAATTCGCGCGGACCGTGTCGACGCCGGCTCTTGCGGGCACGTTACCGGCGACGACCACGGGGACCTCGCACTCGCGGATCGACTTGACCAGGTCCTCGTCGACCCGGATCGGGCTGATCAGCAGCCCGTCGGCGTACCCGCGCGCCATCCCCCGGACCAGCGCGACCTCATCCACCACATCCGCACCGGTCGCGGTCACCACGAGCCGATACCCGGCCGCGGACACGACCTCCTCAACGGCGCGCATCATCGTGACGTAGACCGGGTTGCCGACGTCCGCGACCGCCAGGGTCAGCTGGAACGTCCGCCCCACCTTGAGCGACCGCGCCCGGGAGTCAGGCACATAGCCCAGCTGCTCGACCACCCGCTGCACCCGCTCGGTCATCTCCTCGGTGGCCGGCAGACCGTTCAGCACGCGCGACACCGACGCCACCGAGACGCCGGCCGCCTGGGCCACCGCAGCGATCGTCGGACGGCTCACGCCCGCCTCCTGTAATCGTTCTTGTAATCGTTTACAAGCCCGACAGTAGGTCGCCGAAAGCCCTCGGTCAAGTGCTCAGCCGACCGGACGGCCGGAGAGCTGGCGGGTGACGCCGAGCTAGCTGCGGGCCGTCGACGCGGCCGGGCTGGACGGCGCGAACCACTCGTTCCCCGGACCGGCCGCCTGGGCCTGAGTCACGGTCGTACCCACAAGTGCCATCACGGCCAGCGCGATGACGCTGATCGGCCTGCTCCAGTTCATGACCATCCTCACTCGTACGCCGAGTCCACCCCCAGCCGTGACTGTAAACACCGCCGGCTCGGCAAGGGAAGAGCAGAAACCGTTAAGATCCAGGGCTGCCGGTCCGGCTGGTAGCCGACGGCATCCGAACACTTGCCCAGCGCAACCACGCGGCGCGTGGTCGTCGCCCTCGGCAACCGTGTTCACGGACAGTACTGCGAGGCCGTTCTCACTCGTCCTCTTCGTCGGCGCCGGGGCGCTCCGCCCACGGCGTCTCCTTGGCCGGGCGGACGACGATCAGCTTGTCGCCGGCGGCCAGCACCGAGACGTTGGAGTCGTAGTACCGGTGCACCTTGCCGTCGCGGACGACCGAGACCACCCGGTCCGGCACCGCGGACGGGGGCTTGCCGACCTCGCGACCGAGCACCGGGCGTTCGGCGACCTCGAGGCCCTCGCCGTACGTGAGCAGGTCCTCCATCACCTCGCCGAGGTTCGGGCTGACGGCGGACAGGCCGAGCAGCCGGCCGACCGCCTCGGACGAGGTGACGACCGCGTCGGCGCCGCTCTGCCGCAGCAGCGGAACGTTGTCCTCCTCGCGGACCGCGACCACGATGTGCGCGGTCGCGTTCAGCTGCCGGACGGCCAGCGTGACCAGGACCGCCGCATCGTCACGGTCGGTCGTCACGATCACCTCGCGTGCCGACATCACCTCGGCCCGGCGCAGGACGTTCCGGTTCGTCGCATCGCCGTGGAACGCGGCCATCTGGTCGTTACCGGCGTCGCCGATCGCCTGTGCCCGCGGGTCGATCACCACGATGCTGTCGCGCTTCACCCCGTTGCTGATCAGCGTCTGGACGGCGGACCGGCCCTTGGTGCCGTAGCCGACGACGACGGTGTGGTCCTTCATGCGCTTCCTCCATCGGGTGTCGCGCATGACGCGGCGACCCTCGTTGGCCAGGACTTCCAGTGTCGTGCCGACCAGCACCACCAGGAACCCGATTCGCAGCGGCGTGACGATGAACGCGTTCACGAGCCGCGCAGTCGGGGTCACCGGCGTGATGTCGCCGTACCCGGTGGTGGTGAGGGTGACCGTCGCGTAGTAGATCGCGTCGATCAGGCCGACGTCGCCGTCGTAGTTGTCCCTGTAGCCGTCACGGTCGAACACCACGATCAGCACCATCACCGTCAGCAGACCCAGCGCGACGAGGATTCGGCTGAACAGCTGAAAGAGCGGCGAGCGCGTGCTCGCGGGCATATTGACCAGCAGCCCGTGCGGGTTGCGACCGGAGGGAAGGGGTGGCACGACTCCGACGATATGGCACCGGCGGCCGATCCACCGCATGCGACAGGCTCTGGTCGGACAGTGCCACGGTGACCATCAGATTGTCACTGTCCTGGACCACTCTGGTCCGCATCCGCAGACCTTCGATCGTGCGGAGCATCGCGACGTTCTCCGGTTGCACCACACAGACGGCCCGGTCGGCCCCTCGGTCGCGCGCTGCACCGATCACGAGCCGGAGCAGTTGCCCGCCGAGACCACGGCCCTGCCAGCCGTCCTCGACCAGTACGGCGACCTCCATCGTCGTACGTCCGAGCTCCTCCCAGGGCGCGGCGGTCGCCATCCCGATCACGGCCTCGCCCACGGTCGCCACGATCGAGACGCCGCCGGCCGGTGCGGACAGGTGGCGGGCGGTACGGGCGGTCAGCTTCGGCATCGGTACGTGGTAGCGCCGGGTGCGACTCTCGAACGAGCACCGCTCATGCATCGCGACGACCGCCTCAGCGTCGTCGACGGTCGCCGTACGCAGCTCGGGTTCGCCACTGCCTGGTCGCGGCCCCTCGGTCTCCTGCAGCCGCTCGGCCAGCCGTCCGGCGATCTCGACCAGGGCGTCGGCGCGGGCCCATTCGGCCGGCGTGTACTCGTCGAACCCCTGCAGATTGCCGAGCTCGTCATCCACCGACACCGGGTCATCGATCAACCGCAGTACGGCGCGCAGGTAGCGGGTCGGGGCGTCACTCAGTACGTCGGCCTGGCACGGGCGGACCGTCGTCCGTTGGCAGCCCGCCTCGGCCGCGAGTGCGGTCAAAGCATCCGCCGTCCAGCCGACACCCGTCGAAACCACCAACTCGTCCACGGCCCCACCCTCGGCCGTGAACACCTCGAGACTCAGGATGTTGATCTCATCCGCCCCACACCGCGCCGCAAGCTCAGCCAACGCCCCCGGACGATCGGCAAGTTCGGTCCTGATCTTCCAAAGCATGCAGACGCCTCCCTCGTAGACGTCCCACCCTCCACCCCCTCTGTTGCCCCACCGCGTCCCCCGTGTTACACCCACATCAACCTTCCCCACCACGCCGCACCACACCCCCGCCACGCCGCCCCTCGGACACCATCCGGTGACCGCGGACAGGTCCTGCCATGTCCGAGGTCCCGAGATCCTGTGCACGGGCTCCCCGCTGGACGGTGAGCGCGGGGGTGGGGTGGGGTTAGCGGCGGCGGAGGTGTGGGAGGTGGGGGGTGAATTTGGGTTTGCGGGCGGCGAGGACAACCGCGGCTTCGCGCTTGTCGAGGTCGGCGTGGCGGAGGAGTTCTGGATAGGTGTTCTGGGGAACAGACGGGTACGTCGTGACGATCGCGTCGCCGGAGAACACGAAGAAGATTGCCTGCCCTTCACGGATGATCTTGAGCAAGGACCCGTCGCGCACAGTGAGCGCGTGTTCGATCGCCTTCTTCCGCGCAGCCCGCTTCGCCAATGCCGCCTGCATGGCCTGCTGAGCCGGCTCCCGCCCATGCCTGAACGCCTCAACCGCCAACGGCCCGTACCGCACGCCGTACTTGACCAGATTCTTGGCCAGCTTCCCCTGCCCACCCTTAGCACCCGCCATACCCCCGACTGTAGCGACCCCTCAGACCTCCACTCCGAACTCTCGAGCCGCCAGTACGGCCGACCGCACGCTCCAGCACTCAGCCCGAGCGGCAGGGGTGGCCGACGACCGGCCGGGTGGGTGTGCGGGGGTGGGCGGGGTCGGGCACGATGGGGCGTGTGAGTAGTCCTAATCCGCGCCGGCCGATCATGCCGGGGAACAAGTTGTTCGAGTCGTTGCCGGGGGCTGCTGATCCGGCAACGGTGACCGAGGTGGCGCATCGGACGGCTGAGTTGCTGGTGCGAGGGGTGCGGGACTCGGAGGATGCCGAGGTGCATGCTCGCGTCGTGAAACTGGCGGACGACTACGGGCTGGATGAGCTGGCTGAGCTGTGGTCGGATGCGCCGTCGGACTCGTTGCCGGGTGCACTCTGGAGGTTGTACCTGCTGCGGTCGTGGGTGCACTCCAACGCTGAAGAGGTGTCGTACGAGTTCGCCGCCGGGCGGAAGTACGCCGAGGTGCACGCGGTGGTCGCGGGTGTCGCCGAACCGCCGGGGCCGACCGAGGTGCGGGAGATGGTGGACGCCGTACTGCGGGGTGTCGCGACCGGTGATTTCGCGACCACGCTGGACCGGGCGGCGGCGTTCGCGCGGATCGTCGCGACCGGGCGGGCGCATCTTGCCGACGACGGGCACGATCGGGTGCTGTCGGCCTCGAAGCTCGTCGAGACCGCGGACCAACTGCAGACAGCGGCCCGCGCCGAACGCGCCGGTCAACTCTGGTAACGGTACGCCGCGCAACCCAGCGCAACGCGCCGTGCCGAGGGTGTGGTTGCACAGTTGAGGTTCGGGTGATATGGCGTCTTGAAGCCCGAGATGTCAACGGGACAAGGGGTTTTGGGACCCGTTACACTGTTCGAGGTGTCGGGCCGGTGCAAGCCCCGGGTCCCAAAATAAGCCGCTGCGAGCGGCCACGCGCCGTGAGGCGCTTCCCGGTCCGATGCCACAAACCGACGAACGCCCCGGCCGATGCAACGGCCGGGGCGTTCGAGGTTTTCTAGTGGATTCCGTAGAAATGGTTCAGCGTCTGCGTGACCGACTTGCCGTTGGAGTCGGTCAGCTCGACCTTGAGTGTGACAAAGTCGGTCGCCTTCAGGTTGTTGACCAGGGCCACCGCCTTGCTCCCGAGGTTCAGCACCGGGACCTGGACCCAGGTCGCACCATCGTCGTACGACGCCGACACCCGGGCCGAGGTGAACCGGCCGGCCGTGTACCAGTGCCCGGACTCCGCCGTGATCGTGATCGGGAAGATCGGCAGCTTCGGAGCCCGGTCGTTCAGGTCGACCGCCATGTCGTAGTCCGGGAACAGTAGCGGCAACGGCTTGCCGGCGTCAGCCGACGAGCTCTTCCACTTCCACCGGGTCTGGACGGTCGACGGCGACTCCCACTTGTAGTCGCCCCGCTGCCACCGGTTCAGGTCGTACACGAGCTCGAGGTTCGTCGCCGCGGCCGGCACGTCCCAGATGCCCTGGCCGTAGAACCCGTACTGCCCCAGCGACACCCCGTCCGCCAGCAGTTCGGTCCCGCCCAGATCCAGGAAGCCCTGATGCGAGAAGTGACCCGGCTGCGTGTCCGCCCAGCTCGGGAAGTTGCTCCAGATCGTGTTCCCGTCGCGCGCCGCGGGCGCATACTTCTGCCCGGTCGTCTGGTCGGTCACCATGCTCGGTCGCAGCCCGGCCTTGTACCAGCTCTCGCTGTGCCTGCTCCCAGGCTTGTACGCCGTCGCCGTCGACGTCATCAGCGTCGCGAACGGCCACGCCATCGCATCCGCGTGCCCGACCATCTGCGTCACCTTGGTGTCCGGGTCGGCGGTGACCAGATGCTGCACCTGAGTCGGCGCCGCCACCGTCCCCCGGGTCCCGGTCGGGATCAGGTTGATACTCCACGGCCGCCACACGTCGGTGTACTCGGAGTAGCTGTACGGCTTCCCCGGCGTGTAGTACGTCGCGTCGATCGTCGCCAGATCGCGATCGCGGACCCGATGATCCGGCGTCCCCTGGACCTGCTGCTCGTGCGTGAACGCGAGGCTGTAGAGGTACGGCGACTTGGCGCCGGCCGGTGATCCGTACTGCCACCCCTCGATCACCTCGAAGGTGCCCCGGCGCGCCTTCGGCGTCGTACCGAGGTAGATCGCCGAGACCTGCGGGCCGAAGCTGCGGCTCGACGCGAGGATCCAGTTGTCGATCACCCGCCCGTACGTCAGGCTGCCGCCGCCGCGCTCGCTCGGACGCTGCGTCGTCACCTTGGCCTCGGCCGCGGTCCGTACGTCGTACGTGATCGTGGTGTTCTTGGTCAGCGTGATCTCGGGGTCGCCGAGGAACGCGTAGGAGTCGACGAGGCCGTCCGCGCCGTCCTGGGCGATCGTTGCCGCCAGAGAGTACGTGCCGGCGCGCAGGTGGAGCGTACGATCCGCACCGTCGAACCCGACCCGCTGGGCCGCGATGCTGTCCAGGTCGAACACGTCCAGCGAGCTGATCGACGAGGCCGGCTTCCCGTCGCGGTCGATCAGCCTGAAGGTGACGTCGACGTACTGCGGCTCGAGGTAGAACCCGAACGGCGTCACCACCGTCCGACCATCGTTGCCAGTAGCAACCACGCGGACGCTGATCGCGCCGTACAGCCCGTAGTCCAACGCGGCCGCCGGGTCGACGGTGACCGGGAGGTCGGCGGTGCCACCGGCGGGCACGGTCAGCGACGTGGCATCGAAGTGGATCAGGGTATCCGGCAACGGCTTCCCGTTGTTGCCGCGCGCATCGGTCGCGAACGTCAGGGTCACCGGCGACGTCCCACTGTTGCGGTAAGTGAACTGCTTGGTGATCTTCTGAGCTGCAGTGTGCGGCCAGGCGAAGGTCCCGAGGTCGACCGTGCTCGGTCCGGTCACAGTCGAGGTGACCGCCTGGGCGACGTCGAGCTCACCCGCGCCCTGCTCGTAGATCCCGACCTTGCTCTCGGAGCGTACCGAGTTCTGCAGGGCAGCCTTGAGCTGCTGACCGTTCCAGTCCGGGTGCTGCTGCTTCAGGATCGCCGCGGCACCGGCCACGTGCGGCGTCGCCATCGACGTACCGCTCATGTCGACGTACGCCTGGTCGCCGCGCCCACCGGCCCGGGCCGCGGTGATGTCCACGCCGGGTCCTGCGATGTCGGGCTTGACCGCGTGATTGCCCAGCACCGGTCCCCGGCTGGAGAAGTCGGCGGTGGTCTGGGTCAGGTCGGTCGCCGCGACCGTCATCGCCGACGCGGCGCATCCCGGGCTGCTGATGGCTTCGAACGGACCGCCGAGGTTGCCGGCAGCAACGACGAACAGTACGCCGGACTCCGCGCTGATCCGGTCGACCGCGGCCGCCATCGGATCGGTGCAGTCGACCGGCTCGGACGTACCGATGCTCATGCTGATCACATCGGCGCCCTCGGCAACGGCCCACTCCATCCCGGCGATGATCCAGGACAGCTCGCCGCTGCCGAAGTCGTTCAGGACCTTGCCCGCGAGCAGTTGCGTGCCGGGGGCGACGCCCTTGTTCTTGCCGTTGGATGCCACGCCGCGACCGGCCACGGTCGACGAGGTGTGGGTGCCGTGACCGTCGTGGTCGGCGACGTCCGGACTGTCGGTGAAGTTCTGCTGCGCCTTGACCGCGCCGATCAGGTCCGGGTGCTCCGCGTCGACGCCGGAGTCGAGCACGGCCACCGTGGTACCGGTTCCGTCGTACCCGGCCGCCCAGGCTTGCGGGGCGCCGACGTACGGGACGCTCTGGTCAAGGGTCTTGCCGACCTTCGCGTCGAGCCAGAGCTTCTGGACGTCCCGACCCGTCGAGAGGGACTGCCAGGTGTCGTGAGCCTGGGTCTTGTCGGTCCGCAGCGCGGCGGCGCCGACCGACGACAGGGTGCGCGTACGGGTGGACCCGGCCGGGACCGCCTGCTGAGCGGCTCGCGCCGTCGGCTTGTACGTCGCGATGACCGGGATCTGGTTGGTGGACGCGTCGTCGTACCCCTGCCGGATCAGGCCGCTCACGTTGAACAGCGCGTGGTCGACCTTGCCGCTGTTCACCAGTCGCGCGGCGCTGTCGGGTACGACGTACAGGTCCTTGCCGACCGTGCGGGTCTCGTAGCCGGCGTCAGAGGCATCGGCGGGGACGAAGCGGACGTTGCTGCGTCCGGAGCCGGCCGGGGACAACTGCACCTTGTCCCCCGTGATCAGGGTGACGACCTTCGCGGCGTCGACCTGCACCGGCAGGGTCGGCCGGGCAGTCGGAGTGGACGGAGTGGGCGGGGTGACAGTGGCAGTGGCGGCGGCGGGTACGGCGCCGGCGGCGAGCAACGCGATGGCCGCGGCACCGGTCAGAAGGCGACCGGCCGGGGTTTTGCGCGCCAGGAAGCGGAAAAACATGGGGAGGACACCCTTCGGGACGGATTGTCGCCGGTCAGTCCATCGCAAAACCGCCAGCGAAGGAGGTGGCTGTGCTGGCAAGATTGCGACAATTCAGGTACCCGCCAGGGTCCAGCCGCCACATCGCCGTCTGCTGGGAGGCATCGTGCTCGACGTGCTCGGACTGGATGACTCCGAAGAACTCGCCTATCGGGCCCTCGTCGAGGTCCCGTCGTACGACGCCGTCGAGCTGGCAAGCCGGCTCACCTGCCATCCGGTCGAGGCGGCGCGGGCGCTGTCCTCGTTGGAGACACTCGGCCTGGCCGCGCGGTCGAGCAGCGGCACGGATCGGTACGTCGCCTCGCCGCCCTCGGTCGCACTCGCGGCGCTCGCGGTCCAGCGCGAGGAGGAGTTGCGCCGAGCGCAACGCGAGATCGAGTCGCTGGCCGAGGTCTATCGGGGCACGGACACCGAGCGGTCGATCAGCGACGTCGTGGACGTCGTCCGTGGCGCCAACGCGGTCGGCCAGCGGTTCGCCCAGCTGCAGATGTCCGCGCGGGAAGAAGTCCTCGGGTTCGTGAAGGCGGACATCGCCGTGGTGCCGCCCGAGGACAACAAGGAGGAGGACGCCGCCGTCACCCGTGGGGTCCGCTACCGCGTGATGATCGAGCGGAGCGCGTTCGACCGGCCGGGGTTCTTCGCCGCCGCGTCCGACTCGCTGAACGCCGGTGAAGAGGTTCGCGTCGTCCAGGAACTGCCCCTTCGGTTGCTGATCGTGGATCGTCGCATCGCACTCGTCCCCTTGCTGTCCGGACCGGGCGGCGCCATCGGAGCGCTGATCGTGCACAGCAGCGGCATGCTCGACGCGTTGCTCGCCCTCTTCGACCGGGTGTGGCGCGACGGGCTCCCTCTGGTGCTGGGCACGAACGGCATGGTCGAGGGCTCGTCGGACGGTCTCCCGGAGCTCGACGCCAAGATCCTCGGCCTGCTCCTGGCCGGCCTCACCGACCAGGCGGTGGCCAACCAACTCAACTTGTCCATGCGCACGGTCCAGCGCCGGGTCCGCGCGCTGATGGACCTGGTTTCCGCCGACACCCGCCTCCAGCTCGGCTTCCACGCCGCCCGGCGGGGCTGGATCTGACCGTCCGAAAGAGGCACACTCGGCAGCGGGGACCGATCCGATCGGCTGGGGGCCGCTGATCCGTCGGGAGGGGCGATGATCGGCACGGAGGGGACAGCAGCACGCACGAATACCGGCGTGGTGTACGCGGAGGACGTCGTCCGCGTGTACGGCGAAGGCGACACCGAGGTCCGGGCCTTGCGCGGCGTGAGCGTGCAGATCGATCCAGGACAGCTCACCGCGGTGATGGGACCGTCCGGCTCGGGCAAGTCCACGCTGATGCACATCCTGGCCGGGCTGGACCGGCCGACGTCGGGCTCGGTACGGATCGACGGGATCGAGATCACGACCCTCGGTGACGACGCGCTGACCAGGCTGCGGCGTCAGCACATCGGTTTCATCTTCCAGTTCTTCAACCTGCTGCCGATGCTCAGTGCCCGCGACAACATCGTGCTGCCACTGACGATCGCCGGCACGAAGCCGGATCCGCAGTACTTCGAGGATCTGGTCGAGCGGGTCGGACTCGGCGACCGCCTCGAGCACCGGCCGGCCGAACTGTCCGGCGGCCAGCAGCAGCGGGTGGCGATCGCGCGGGCCCTGGTGTCACGGCCGACGGTGGTGTTCGCCGATGAGCCGACCGGCAACCTGGACTCGCGGACCAGTGGCGAGATCCTCGCGCTGATGCGCGGCTCGGTCGACGAGTACGGCCAGACCACAGTCATGGTCACGCATGACGCCCGCGCGGCCGCGATGGCCGACCGGGTGCTGTACCTGGCCGACGGCGAGATCGTGAAGGAGACGGGTCGGTCCAGCCAGCACGAGATCCTGCAGATCATCGACACGCTGGACCTGCAGTGATCCGGTTCGCGGTCCAGGGGTTGCTGGCCCGCAAGCTTCGCTCGGCGCTGACCGCGATCGGCGTCGTCCTCGGCGTCGCGCTGATCTCGGGCACGTACGTGCTGACCGATTCGATCACGTCCGCGTTCGACTCGATCTTCACCGAGAACTACAAGAACACCGACGCGGCGATCACCGGGAAGACGGCGTTCGACGCGGCCGAGGACGGGACCGTCACCGCGCCGCCGTTCGACGCCGGACTGCTCACGCAGGTCCGGGAACTGCCCGAGGTCGGTGCGGCCGGGGGCGCAGTGGCCGGCGAGGCGCAACTGATCGGCAAGGACCGCAAGGCGATCGTCTTCGGCGGCGCCCCGAACCTCGCGTTCAGCGTGGATCCCGCGCTGCCGCAGTTCAACTCGCTCACCCTCGTCTCCGGTGCCTGGCCCGCGCCGGGCGAGGTCGTGATCGACACGCACAGCGCGCAGGAGAAGGGATTCGCGGCCGGCGACTCCATCGGTGTGCAGGCGCGTGGGCCGGCCGAGCAGATGCGGATCTCCGGGTTGGTCGAGTTCGGCGCGGTGTCGTCGATCGGCGGTGCGACGCTGGCCGGGTTCGAACTCGGCACCGCGCAGAGGTTGCTCGACAAGGCCGGCAAGCTGGACCAGATCCTGATCGCGAAGAAGGACGGAACCAGCGAGCAGCAACTGCTCGACGCGGTGCGACCCATCCTGCCCGAGGCGACGCAGGTCCGGTCCGCCGAGGACCAGGCGGCCGAGGACGCGGCCGGGACCAGCGGTTTCCTGAGCTTCCTGCAGACGTTCCTGCTGGTGTTCGGCGGGATCGCGCTGTTCGTCGGCTCGTTCGTGATCGCCAACTCGCTGTCGATCACGATCGCCCAGCGGACCCGCGAGTTCGCGACCCTGCGCACTCTCGGGGCCTCGCGCCGCCAGATCCTCGGCACCGTCGTCCTGGAAGCGCTGGTGACCGGGCTCGTCTCGGCGGTGGTCGGGCTGTTCCTCGGGCTCGCGATCGCAACCGGGCTGTTCAAGCTGTTCGACGCGGTCGGTTTCACCCTGCCGAACAACGGACTGGTCTTCCAGACCCGGACGATCATCGTCGCGCTGGTGGTCGGCGTACTGGTCACCGTACTGGCGAGTCTTCGGCCTGCGTGGCGCGCGACTCGGGTGCCGCCGATCGCCGCGGTCCGCGAGGGCGCGACGCTCATGCCGGGTCGCTGGAACCGCTACCGCCCGCTGGGGGCGGCCCTGCTCGCCGGCGTCGGGATCGCGCTGGTGCTGAGTGGATTGTTCGTCGACGGATTGTCGACCACCGCGCTGCTGTCGTTGCTCGGTGCCGGCGTACTGCTGCTGTTCATCGGCATCGCCCTGTTCTCCGCCCGTCTCGTCCGGCCGCTCGCCGCTGTGTCCGATCCCGTCGCCCGCTGGTCGGTCGTCGTACTGACCGCGATCGCCTGGCCGATCTTCTTGTTCCCGCTCTGGCTGGTACGACGGCTCCTAGGGCGGCCCGCCGAGTTCCCGCGAGTACTCCCTGACGGACCCGCGGTCGCGATCGGCGGCCAGAACAGCCGGCGCGATCCGCATCGGACGGCGTCGACCGCCGCCGCGCTGATGATCGGACTCGCGCTGGTCACGCTGGTGGCCACCTTGGGCGCGGGCATCATCAAGCCGTTCGAGCAGGCCGTGGACGGGATCTTCAGCGCCGACTACGCCATCACCGCGCAGAACAACTTCAGCCCGTTGCCGCCGACCGTCGCGGCCGCTGTGGCCGAAGTTCCGGCCGTCGAGTCCCAGACCAGCGTGCGCGGCGGCCAGGCGAAGGCGTTCGACAAGACGATCACGATCACCGCCGTCGATGCCGAGGCGCCCAGCCTGCTCACCTTCGACTGGCGGTCCGGCTCCCAGGCGTCGCTCGGCGAACTCGGTGCCGACGGCGCGATCGTCGATGCCGAGTACGCCGACACCCACGCACTCTCGCAGGGCTCACGGTTCGCGATGGAGACGGCGACCGGGAAGGTCCTGCAACTCCAGGTCCGTGGCGTCTTCCGCCCGCCGGCCGGCGGATCGCCGTTCGGCAACGTGACGATCTCGACCGAGACCTTCGACTCGACCACTTCGCAGCCGCTCAACATCTACACGTTCGTCAATATGCGCGGCGGTGTGACCGCGGAGAACACGGCCGCCCTGGACAGCGCGCTGAGCACGTTCCCGAACGCCAAGGCGATGACGCGGGAGGCCTTCAAGAAGGCGCAGACCGACAACGTGAAGAGCATCCTGAACGTCCTCTATGTCCTGCTCGCGCTCTCGGTCCTGGTGAGTCTGTTCGGCATCGTCAACACCTTGGTGCTGACCGTCTTCGAGCGAACCCGGGAGCTCGGCATGTTGCGCGCGATCGGGCTGACGCGCTTGCAGGTGAAGCGGATGATCCGGCAGGAGAGCGTGATCACCGCCCTGATCGGCGCGGTGATCGGGATCGTGCTGGGCCTCGTCCTCGCGTCGCTGCTGGCGTCCCGGCTGGACGAGATCACCTTCACGATTCCGGTTGGTCAACTGGTGATCTTCGCGGTCGTCTCGGTCGTGGTGGGCATCTTCGCCGCGATCTGGCCGGCCCGGCGCGCGGCCAGGCTGAATCCGCTCGAAGCGCTCCAGTATGAGTAGTTGTACTCACGAACGCTGATCCCTGGCGGTGTTAGCTTCCCGGACTGTGAAGCGAATCGCCGCCCCAGCAACCGTTCTCGCCTTCGTACTCGTCCTGACCGGCTGCTCGACTGTGGAGTCGAAGGACATCCGCACCAGCGGAATGACCGCAGGGATGGTCGTCACGCTGCCGGAGAACACCGACGAGGCCGACGTGAGTGCCTCGCTCCGCGTTGGCACGCTGACGTTCGTCGAACTCGGCGACGGCGAAGGGATCACCGCCAGCGGTGGCGGCGAGTCGGCCGAGCTGAAACACCATCGGTCCGCCGGTGTCACCAGCTACACCAACCGCCTGGACGGCGTGACCGCGGCCGGGACCGAAATCACCTTCAGCCTCAAACGCGGCGGCGACAACGAGTCCGCTCCGCAATCGACCGTCGTCCTGCCCGAGCGGGTCCGGATGGTCGCACCGGCCGCCGGTACGACGTTCTCGCGACGCAAGGACATCACCGTGCGGTTCAGCAGCGAGCCGTCGCAGTTGCCGACGAACCTCGGCTGGGCGGGTGACTGCGTGCAAGCGGGCAGCCTCGAACTCGAGCCCGGGCGGACGTCCGCGATCATCGCGCGGGGCTCGATCAAGCCCGTGACGACCACGCCGACCCCGGGCAAGAACAGCTCGCAGTGCCGGGTCCGGCTCACGCTCACGCGCCGTACCGAGGGGAAGGTGGACGGCGCGTTCAAGGACGGCTCGGTGACGGCGGAGTCCCAGTCGGTGCGGGACGTCGTCTCCGCTCCGTAATCGGACGGCGACACGCGGCGGTCACCCGTCCGCCGTTTCTCGGCTACCTTCACGAAGGGACAGGTATCCCTGCGGCAGCCAGCCTCGGGGACGTCCGCCCACCCCTCCGGAAAGGTTCCCCTCATGCGCCGCCTCCCCCGCGCGCTGCTTCCGCTTGCCCTCGCTGCCGGTCTCGTCGCCCAGGGACTGGTCGCCGCACCGGCCTCCGCTTACCGTGGCGACTTCGACGTCCAGGCTCACCGCGGCGGTCTCGGACTGACCGTGGAGAGCACGATCGCGTCCTTCTCGCACGGCCTCGAGCTCGGCGTCAGCACGCTCGAGCTCGACGTCCAGATCACCCAGGACGGGTACGCCGTGGTCACCCACGACCGCAAGGTCACCGGGTCCAAATGCCGCGACACCGCGCCGTACACGCCGAACGACCCGGAGTACCCGTACGTCGGCAAGTTCATCAACACGCTGACACTGAAGCAGGTCAAGCAGCTCGACTGCGGTTCGCTGCCGCAGGCGGGCTTCCCCGGTCAGCAGCCCGATCCGGGCGCCCGGATGCCCGAGCTGCGCGACATCTTCGCGCTGGTACACCGCTACCACGCGAACAACGTGAAGCTGAACATCGAGACCAAGGTCGAGGCGGGTGCACCGTCCGAGACCGCGCCGCGCGAGCAGTTCGTCCAGGTCGTCGCGCGCGAGGTCCGCATGGCGAAGATCGGCCGGCAGGTGACGATCCAGAGCTTCGACTGGGGTTCGCTGATGCGGATGCGCCAGGTCGCGCCGGAGCTGCCGCTGGTCGCGCTGACCAACTTCGACTTCCTCCAGGTCGGCCAGCCGGGCAAGTCGCCGTGGCTGGGCGGCCTGGACATCGACGACTTCGGTGGTGACCTGGTCAAGGCGACGAAGTCGTTCGGCGCGTCGGCGATCTCACCGGTGCACGGCTTCCCGCAGGACGGCAAGGTCACCGATCCGGACTACCGGCCGTACGTCACCGCGGACATGGTGAAGTCGGCGCACAAGGCCGGGATGAAGGTGATCCCGTGGACCGTCGACGACCCGCCGACCATGCAGGCGCTGATCGACGACGGTGTCGACGGGATCATCACCGACTACCCCGACCGGCTGCGTTCCGTCGTACAGGAGAACGGCTTCAGGCTCCCCAAGGCGTACGACGCTCCGGCCTTCCGGGCACTGCCGTCGGCGCATGCGCACAACGACTACGACCATCGGCGTCCGCTGCAGGACGCGCTGGATCGCGGGTTCAACAGCGTCGAGGCGGACGTGTGGCTGATCGACGGCGAACTGCGGGTCGCGCATGACCTGGACGACGCCGTACCGGGTCGCACGCTGGAGAGCCTGTACCTGAAACCGTTGGCCGATCGGGTGCGCGAGAACCACGGACAGGTGTACGAGCACGGGCGCGACTTCCAGCTGCTCATCGACATCAAGAGTGACGGGCCGTCGACGTACGCCGCGGTGGACGAGGCGCTGCAGAAGTATCGCGGGATCAGCACGGTCTTCATCAACGGGCGGGTGCTGAAGGGCGCGGTGACGTCGGTGATCAGTGGCAACCGGCCGCTCGACGTACTGAAGGCGCAGAAGGTCCGGTACGCCGGGTACGACGGCCGCCTCGGCGACCTGCAGTCGGGGATGCCCGCGTCGCTGATGCCGCTGGTGAGCGACAACTGGTCGAACGTGTTCACCTGGAAGGGCGTCGGTCCGATGCCGACCGACGAGCAGGTCAAGCTGCACGACATCGTGGTGACCGCTCACCACGCCGGCTACCGGGTGCGCTTCTGGGAGACGCCGGACCTGCCTGGTGCGGCCCGCGAGGCGGTGTGGACCGAGCTCAAGGCCGCCGGTGTCGACCACATCAACACCGACGACCTCCACGGGCTGGAGGATTTCCTGAGGCACTAGGCCGGAGAACTCCCGGTAGAGCGGTGCTCTACCGGGAGTCTCCCGTCAGTACAGGGCTCGCAGGCCCAGCACGTCCCCCTTGCCGAGGGTTCGTTCCTTGGTGTCACAGGCACTCGACGCCGTGTACATGGTCAGATTCGTGTGGCCGGAACCGACATGTCCCAGTCCGAAGACGTGACCGGCCTCGTGCGTGCCGACCTCCCGGACGTCGTACTGCGACGTGCACGTGCTCGGGCTGTCCGTGAAGTTGTAGTCGGTCGTGTTGTAGCGCACGTCGGCTTCCACGGTGAGGTTGGTGGCCTGGCCGGAAGGCTGGTACCACCAGCAGGTGGCCGCCAGGACGCCCGTCGACAGATTGCCCGCATCCCAGGTGCTCTCGCCGTCCGGCGTCGTACAGGTGGTGCTGGACGAGATGTCGGACTCGTAGGTCGTCGTTCCCATGTACTGGCTGAGGGCGCTCACCTGGTCGGTCAAACCGCAGTCGTTGTAGCTGCCGGTGATGTTGTTGATGACATCGGCGAAGGCCGCCTGCGCCTTCGACTGGGACAGTGCTCCCGGCATTCCACCGTCACCGATGTACCACTTGTACTTCGTGCCGAACCATTCCGTGCCGGTCAGAGAATAGGCTCCGTCACTGCACGCCGACGGCGAAGCCATGATGCCGGCGCCGCCGGCGTTGTGCTCCGTGGATTGTGGGTACGAAATCCGGCCGTCGTCGGAGACGGAGACCTGGAAGACCTGCTCCGCTCCCGTCGCGGAAACGGCCGCGACCCCCACTCCGTGCCCGGGAGCGGGGATCTCCACGCCTGCGTTGCCAAGACGCAGGACACGCCCCGTGGCCTGACAGTCGACGACGGAGGCTCCGGCCGGAAGATCCGCACGCGTCAGCGTCCCGAGACTCGGGACAGAACACGTCGATGCCTGCGCAGCGGTGCCGATCGGCAGCACGGCGGCGGACACCAGAACAGCCGGGAGAAGTGCCCTCACGGCTCCTCGAAAACTCATCATTGATAGCCCCTTCAGCGGAAATGACCAACGGGACCGTACTTCGCCAACAGGTCGGCAACAACGGAATTTCCGCCGGATCAGGGGCCATTCGGAGCCGAATCTGCTCTCGGCATAACGACATACTGCGGGGATTGAGAAAGCGTGATGTCAATTCTTCGGTGCCGGCGTGATCTCGGTGAGGCCGGTGACGTCGCCGCCAGTGCGGAAGGCCTTGCGTTGCCTCACCGCGCCGTTGCCGTCGGTCAGGATCCGTTGGATGCCGTCGGTCACCAGGTCGAGCGCGTCGAGCTCCTGCAGGGCCGGCTCCACGTGCCGCCGCAATCGCCCAACCACCTCGGCCATCGGCAATGACTCGGCCGTGCGAACGTCCAGGCCGTTGCCAGTCATCCCGTCGCGTGCGGCCAGCCAGTACGCCGCCCGCAGTACCTCCGGCTCCAGCGACGGACCGTTCGTACCGTCGTCCAAGGCAGTCATCACCAGCGCACGAATGAGAGTGGCCAGCAGCACGGTCTCGTCGACAGTCAGCGGTACGTCGCTGACCCGAACCTCCACCGTCGGCAGGTGCGAGGACGGCCGGATGTCCCAATAGACCATCCGCTCGTCGATGAGCGTGCCCGCCGCCAGATGCATTGCCACCAAGGCGTCATAGTGCTCGACCGACTCCAGGTACGGCGACGGACCGGCACACGGCCAGCGGGTCGTCATCAACCAACGCCAGCTCGCGAAGCCTGTGTCCTGGTCGAGGTAGATCGGTGAGTTCGCGGTGAGCGCTAGCAGCGCAGGCAGCCAAGGCCGCAGATGGTTGCTGACGCGGACCGCCGTCTCTTTGCCGGACACGTCGACATGGACGTGACAACCGCACACACCCTGCTCGCGCGCCAGCAGACCCCACTGCCCTGCCAGCTCCTCGTACCGCGGTTTCCGGGTGATCGACTGGGCCGCCTGCCCGTGCGGCGGTACGGCGATCGCCAGCAGCCGGGCGCCCTCACCTGCGGCCGCGTCGGCGAGCTTGGAACGCATGTCGGACAAGTGCCCACGCAACTCGGTCGACGTCTCGCAGACCGGCGTGTTGATCTCGACCATGGCCCTGGTCAGCTCGAGCTCGACATCGAGATCCTGCACGCCCGCCACGACAGCCTTGCTGCGCGGGAGTGGATGACCGGTGGCGGACACGAGCAGTAACTCTTCCTCCACCCCGAAGAACGGTAGCCTCACCCTCGGCCGGTACCCGACGGCAAACCGGTTAGGCTCTGCCGCGTGACTCTGCCGACCATCACCGCCACACGCTACGTGTTGCCGTTGCGCGAGGGCGGTTCGCTGCCTGGCGTTGTCGAAGGCAACGATCTCGGCACGTACGTGATCAAGTTCCACGGCGCCGGCCAGGGCCCGAAGGCGCTGGTGGCCGAGATCATCGTCGGCGAGCTGTTCCGCCGCCTCGGCCTGCGGGTGCCGGAGCTCAAGCTGATCCAGCTCGACCCGGCGATCGGCAAGTCCGAGCCGGACTTCGAGATCCAGGAACTGCTGATCCGTAGCGCCGGCCTGAACCTGGCCGTCGACTTCCTGCCCGGCTCCTTCGGGTACGACGGTTCGGCCGGCAACCCGGGCGACCAGGCGATGGCCAGGATCCTGTGGCTGGACGCGTTCGTCGCCAACGTGGACCGATCCTGGCGCAACACGAACCTGCTGGTCTGGCACAAGAACCTCTGGCTGATCGACCACGGCGCCGCGTTGTACTTCCACCACTCCTGGATGCCGGCCGAGAAGTTCGCCGCCCTCCCGTACGACGCCTCCGACCACGTGTTCTCGGTCGCGACATCCGACGTACCCGGGGTGGACGCGGAACTGGCGACTGCGATCACCCCTGAGCTGCTGACCGAGGTGATCGGGCTGGTGCCGGACGAGTGGCTGGACGACGGCGATCGGGAGCGGTACCTCGACTATCTGACCGCCCGGCTGGACAAGCGGTCCGCCTGGCTTCCGGGCGGTGCGCGATGACTGAGCTGGTGCCTTTCGACTACGTCATTCTGCGGGCGGCGCCGCGGATCCAGCGTGGTGAGTTCATCAACGTGGGCGCAGTGCTCTACTGCCGGGCAATGGACTTCTTGGGCGCCGCGTGGGACGTCGATCCGGACAGGCTCAAGGCGCTGGATCCGGCCGTCGACGTGGACGTGGTGTGCGCATCGCTCGAGCACATCCGCGCGATCTGCGCCGGCGATCCTGCCGTCGGGCCGGCCGCGGCGACCGGGATCGGCGAGCGCTTCCGGTGGCTCGCCGCGCCCCGCAGTACCGTCGTCCATCCCGGTCCGATCCACAGCGGGCTCACCAGCGACCCCGCCGCGGACCTGGACCGGCTCCTCGACGCCTTCGTGCGTTAGCCGAGGGCTTTGGAGACGACCTCCCGGGCCTGCTCGAAGACCAGCTCGAGGTGGTCGGCGCCCTTGAACGACTCGCCGTAGATCTTGTAGAGGTCCTCGGTCCCGGATGGCCGGGCCGCGAACCACGCCGACTCGGTGGTGACCTTCAGCCCACCGATCGCGGCGCCGTTGCCGGGAGCACTCGTCATCCGGTCCAGGATCGGCTCACCCGCCAACTCCGTCGCAGTGACCGCGTCCGCGGACAGGGCCGACAGCTTCGCCTTCTGCTCCCGCGTGGCCGGAGCGTCCACCCGTGAGTACGCCGAGGCGCCGAACCGCTCGACCAGCTTCGCGTGGGCCTGCGACGGCGTCTCGCCGGTGACCGCGGTGATCTCACTGGCCAGCAACGCCAGCAGGATGCCGTCCTTGTCCGTGGTCCACACCGTGCCGTCGAAGCGCAGGAAGCTGGCGCCCGCCGACTCCTCGCCACCGAAGCCGACCGAGCCGTCGATCAGCCCCGGGACGAACCACTTGAACCCGACGGGGACCTCCCACAACCGGCGGCCGAGGTCGGCGACCACCCGGTCGATCAGCGAGGACGACACCAAGGTCTTCCCGACCGCGACGTCCGGATCCCACTGGCGGTTGGCGAACAGGTACGAGATGGCGACGGCCAGGTAGTGGTTCGGGTTCATCAGGCCGGCGTCCGGCGTGACGATGCCGTGCCGGTCCGCATCCGCGTCGTTGCCGGTGGACACGTCGTACCGGTCCCGCTGGGCGACCAGCGAGGCCATCGCGTACGGCGAGGAGCAGTCCATCCGGATCTTGCCGTCATGGTCCAGCGTCATGAACGACCAGGCCGGGTCGATCCGCGGGTTCACCACGGTCAGGTCGAGGCGGTGCCGGTCCGCGATCGCGGCCCAGTAGTCCACACTCGCGCCGCCGAGCGGGTCGGCGCCGATCTTCACGCCGGCCGTGCGGATCGCGTCCAGGTTCAGGACCGACGGCAGGTCGTCGACGTAGTGGCCGACGTAGTCGTACTCCCCCGCCTGCGACCTGGCCTGGTCGAACGGCGTACGTCGTACCTCACGATTGCCGCCGGCGATCAACTCGTTCGCGCGGGCAGCGATCCAGCCGGTCGCGTCCGAGTCCGCCGGTCCGCCGTGCGGCGGGTTGTACTTGATCCCGCCGTCCCGCGGCGGGTTGTGCGACGGCGTGATGACGATGCCGTCCGCACCGGCCCCGGCGCCGCGGTTGAGTCGGAGGATCGCGTGCGATACCGCAGGGGTCGGCGTGAGCCGGTCCGCGCTGTCGACGAGCGTCTGTACGCCGTTGCCCGCGAGCACCTCGAGCACGGTCCGCCACGCCGGCTCGGACAGGCCGTGGCTGTCCCGGCCGACCAGCAGCGGCCCGGCCGTCCCCTCACCGGCCCGGTACTCGCAGATGGCCTGCGTGATGGCCAGGATGTGCGCCTCGTTGAAGGCACCGTCGAGGCTCGAGCCACGGTGGCCCGAGGTCCCGAAGACGACCTTCTGGGCGGGGTTGTCCACATCCGGCGTGATCTCGTCGTACGCCGTCAGCATCGCCTCGACATCGACGAGGTCCTCGGGCTGAGCTGGCTGGCCTGCGCGTGGGTGCATGACCTCATGCAACAAGCCCACGCCCCGGAGCACAACTCCGGCGGCCCGTATCTCAGCTGACGTACGGCGTGAGCAGCTGATCGACCGGTGCGTAGTCGTCGGTCAGCACCGGCGCGTTGCCGACGAACCCGGTCAGCTCCTGCTGCACCTGCATCGCCGGTCCGACCTTGGCCGCGATCGCCGCTGCCTCGATCGGCCGGTCCGAAGCGACCAGCACGAAGTTGCCCCCGCTCTGCCCCGCGAGCTCGTCCTTGCGCGCAACCACGGCGACCTGCGGGAACTCGGCGGCGACCGTCGCGATCTCCGCCTTCAGGAACGCGGCCTCGCCGAAGTCGATCACGTTGATCAGGTACACCCCGTCCGGGCGCAGTACCCGGCGTACGTCGGCGACCAGCTCGCGCGTCGTCAGGTGCCACGGCACCGACAGACCGCTGAACGCGTCCATGATCACCAGGTCGCGGCTGTCCGTCGCTTCGTCGCGCACGCCGAGCCGGCCGTCGCGGACGACCACATCGAGATCCGGTCCGGTCCGCACTCCGAGCTCCTTCTTGTCCAGCTCGACGACCGCGGAGTCGATCTCGTACACCTTGTTGTGGGTGCCCGGCCGGGTCGCGGTCAGGTACCGCGGCATGGTGAGCCCGCCACCGCCGACATGCAGCACGTCCAGCGGCTTGGCGGCCGGCCAGCTGCCATCGATCGCGGCCGCGAAGTTCTTGATGTACTCGAACTCCAGATGCCTCGGGTCGTCCAGGTCGACGTACGAGTGCCGCAGCTGGTCGAGGTACAGCGTCCTTCCACCCTCCCGGCTCGGATCCGCCACCACGCGAGCACAGTGGTACGCCGTTTCCACCTCACACGGCCGGGGTGCGACGACGGTCAGCGTGGCACCGATCAGCGCCAGCGCCACCGGCTTCACAGCCGCCTGACGACCTCGCAGTACGACGGTCAGCGCGGCACCGGCGACGACCAGCAGACCGCCGAGGGTGAGCACGATCGTGCTGATCGGGGTCTTCGCCACGAACACGAAGCCGGTCAGCACGGTGCCTGCGATCCCGCCCACAGTCGCGTACGCCGACAGACGGCCGACCACCGTGCCGGTCTCGGCCAGTGACTCCAACCGCAGCTTGGTCACCATCGGCGTCACCGCCGCCAGCAGCGACGCGGGCACGAACAGTGCGATCGCGAGCACGAGGAACACCAGGTCGGTGCTGCCGCCACGCAACGCCTCACCAGTCCAGCGCACGACTGGAAGGACCAGCATCACCAGCGCACCGGCGAAGATCACCAGCGGACCGAGCGTCCGGACCGGCGGCACCGCGTCCGCGAAGCGACCACCGAGCGCGGCGCCCGTCGCGATCGCGGCGAGCGCGACGCCGATCACCGCCGTGTTCGTCTCCAGCGTCAGCCCGATGTACGGCGCCACGAGACGCAAGGAGACCAGCTCCAGCACCATCACAGCGCCCGAACTCCCGAACGCCAACGCGATGGCCAGTCGCGGCCCGACCCCACCCTTCACCATCGCGTCACCCTACCCGGGGAAGCTGTCGATCCGGAGCGCGTTCGTTCGTCATCATGAGCAAAGGAGGTAGTGATGGACTCGACGACCAGCGCAGAGCTGTACCGCGCGACCCGGGAACGGGTGACCGCTGCCGTCCGCGGTCTCGACGCGGCCGACCTGGACCGCCAGGTGCCGGCCTGCCCGGAGTGGACCGTGCACAACCTGGTGTCCCACCTCGCCGGAGTGGCAGCCGACTTCGCCGCGGGCAACGTCGAGGGTGCGCCTCGGCCGCCCTGGACCGCGGTTCAAGTGGACGCACGGCGCTCGATGCCGATCGACGCCATCCTCGACGAGTGGGCCGAGACCGGGCCGGCACTCGAGCGGGTGATCCTCGGTGAGACCACCTCGAATCCGCTCGTGTGCAACCCGTGGGTCGACTCAGGAACACACGAGGCGGACCTGCACGGAGCACTCGGGACCGGGCGACGACCACCGTCGGAGCTGTGGATCGGCACACTGGAGTGGCTGCTGTCGGATCCGCCGTCGGAGGGCGTGGAGGGGTCGCTTTCGATCGTCACGCCGGATGGGACCTATCAGCTCGGATCGGGCGATCCTGTCGCCGAGGCGCGGACTTCGTCGTACGAGCTGTTCCGGGCGGTCTTCGGCCGCCGCAGCGACACACAGGTCCGGTCGTGGACATGGTCGTCACCTGAGCACGCCGATCTCTGGAGCCCGGAGATCCCGCACCTGCAGCAGACCGACGTGGCACTCACCGACTAGGTCTCGTCGAGCCGGGCGATCAGGGTCTTCGGTGCGATCTGGCGGTAGGCGTCCTCGACGATGTCCTCGAGGTGTCCCCAGTCGATGGTTTCGACGTCCAGGTACACCCCGAGCCAGCCGCGGTGGCCGACGTACGGCGGCCGGTAGAAGTGCTCCGGATCCTCCTCGACCAGCGACTGCTGGACGCCGGGCGGCGCCGCGCACCAGAACCCGACCCGATCGTCGTGGTGCTGGTCGGCGTACATGACGAACACCTTCTTGTCCCGGACGAACCACGTCGGCTCGCCGTGACTCAGCCGCTCGGTCGCCTCCGGTAGTGCGAGGCAGAGCGCCCGTACCCGCTCCAGGACGTCCATCCATACGCTCCTTTCACCGTCGTGGGCCCGGCACCACGACGCCGGCTTCATAGGCGTACACCACGACCTGTGCCCGATCCCGCAGGTCCAGCTTGGTCAGGATGTTGCTCACGTGCGACTTCACCGTCTGTTCGGCCAGCACCAGCTCGTCCGCGATCTGCCGGTTCGTCAGTCCGCGCGCGACGAGCCGCAGTACGTCGGTCTCCCGCGGTGTGAGGTGGACCGGAGTGATCGGCACAACCGGTTGGACCTTCGCGAAGTCCTCCACGAGCCGGCGAGTGACGGACGGAGCCAGCAGCGCGTCGCCGGCCGCGACCACGCGGACCGCCGCGGCCAGCTCATCGGGCGACGAGTGCTTGAGGAGAAAGCCGCTCGCACCGGCTCGGAGCGCGGCGTACACGTAGTCGTCGAGGTCGAAGGTCGTGAGCATGATGACGCGCGGCGGCTCGCCCGGTGTCGCATCCGCGAGGATCCGGCGGGTGGCGGCCAGGCCGTCGAGCACGGGCATCCTGACGTCCATCAGGATCACGTCCGGTTCGAGGGACTTGGTCAGTTCGATCGCCTCGGCGCCGTCACCGGCCTGCCCGACGACCTCCAGATCCGGCTGCGCGGCGAGCAGCGCGCTGAACCCGGCACGCACGACCTCCTGGTCATCCACCACCAGCACCTTGATCGCCACTCGCCGCCACCTCCCCGACCGGTAAGGCCACCTCGACCAGATAACCGCCTTCGGGGGTCGCACCGGTGCTCACGACACCGTCGACCAACGCGACCCGCTCCCGCATGCCCACCAGTCCGTGCCCGCTGCCGGGTGTCGGCTGAGCCATCCCTGGGCTGTTCCACACTCTGATGGCCAGGTCGCCGCCTGACCGCCGTACCTTCACCCTGATCGCGGCCTCCGGCGCATGGCGTACGGCGTTGCTCAGTGCCTCCTGGATCACGCGGTACGCCGTCAACTCGACGGCCGGATCGAGTCCGTCAGGGATCGCGGACTCGAGTTGCACGTCCGCGCCGGCTCGACGGGTGCCGGCGACGAGTTCGTCCAGCTGCTCCAGGCCGGGCTGCGGTCCAAGCTCGCCGATGGGTGGTTGCTCCAACGGCTGGTCCCGGAGCAGCCGGAGTACACGACGCATCTCGGTCAGCGAGGAGCGCGCGTCATCGGCGATGGCCGCGAACTCCTGCTGTACGTCGTCCCGCAGATCCGTCAGCCGGTGCGGCGCACTGTCAGCCCGCACGACCACGACGGACAGGTGGTGGGCGACGACATCGTGCAGCTCGCGCGCTATCCGCGCCCGTTCCTGCAGCCGCGCCCGCTCTGCGCGCTCGGCCTTGCTGATGCCTTCCTGCTCGACCAGACGGCGGCTGGTCTCCGCGCGTGAGCGGAGGAGGTCAGCAACCACGACGGCGATCGCCGTGAGCACGGCCGCGGTCAGCAGCCCGGGCCAGCGAGCGCGGTCCGGCGACAGCCCCGCGGCAACCACGCCGACGACTTGGGCGACCGCCCACCAGCCAACGAGCTCCCGACGCCCGATGGCCCGCGCCCCGGTGATCGCGAGGACGAACGAGTAGCCGAACACTGCAGTCACCGCCCACGGCCATGGCTCGTCCACGCTCACCGGTGTGGTGACGGCAGCCGTGATCGCCGTGACGACCACCGACACGGCCAGCGCGGCCCGCGGCTGCGGCCAGGCCAGCGCGAGTCCGAGCCCACGCGCCAGACCGAGTGCCAGCACAGCCCCGAGCGGTACGTCGTAGTGCTGGCCGAGATCCATCACCGTGAGCACGACCAGCGCGGCGACACCGAGACCTGCCACCCAGGCCCAGCGTCCGCGCGGCCAAGGGCCGAGGACCTGCTGCTCACCGGTCACGGTCGGACTCTTTCACAGTTGCTCGATCCAGGCCCAGAAGAACAGCAGGCCACCGGCGCACACGGTGATAGTTGCCGGAAGCACCCACCATCCGGCTCGCAGGCCGTAGAGCCGCCGGATCAACGCGACGTGCAGCAGCGCGATCCCGCGAAGCACGAACGGCAACGCGAGGATGATCGGCACAGCGACCGCCGCGTGCACAGCCCAGGCCCCGGCCTTGGTCGGGCCACCCCAGGTGCCCGGACCGAACGGCCCGTTCTCCACGAACCCGAAGAACGGGCCTCTGACGACAGCCATCACCCAGAGCAGGCCGAGGAACCAACTCAGCAGACCCAGGATCGAACTCATCAACCCGTGCCCGAAGACCGCGGCAACGACCGGCCGCCGTTCCTGCTGCTGGAGCCGGGCCGGCCTCGACCATCGGCCGTACGCCTTGTCGTTCGCCCCGATCACCGCGTCGGCCATCGTCAGCGCGCCGGTCGGCGCGAGCAGAGCGTCGTACCGGATCGAGCGCAGCAACCGGCTGATCAAGCGTGACCTGTGCTCGGACAGCGGCTCGTTCGCGTGCATTCCGCCAGTGGTTTGTGTGTCCGTCATCGTCGCTCCCTCGGTCTCAAGTCCTGAGATCGAGGCTAGGAATCGGCGGCCGCCGGGACATCCGGCCAGAGAGCCAGCTCGCATCCAGTACTGCGGTAGGGGACGCACTGTGACCCAGGTCACAGTGACAACGGTCCGTGCGACAGCGTTACACGGTCAGTGCCGGACGGCGTCAACGACTTCGGTACACATCCTGAGCGCCCCGATGGTGCGAGCGGCCACGCCGCGCCCGACTGGAGGTTCGGACACCATGCGCATTCGGAACCTGGCGGTGACCGCCACGCTGATCCCGGTTCTGCTGCTCGCCGGCTGCGGCACCGACAGCAACGCCGACGTCGCCGCCTCGTCGCCCGGCGCCAAGAAGGCGTCCAGGCACGGGCTGGCCGAGGAAGGCCTGGCCGGACAGGTCGTGGGGGCCGGCGACCCGGTGGTGAGCGCCTACTACGACTACCGCTCGGCGCTGGACCAGATGATGCGCAGCGGCGGCCGCACGATCACCCAGCTCAAGCCGGTGATGACGCCGAAGGTCTTCCAGGCGATCAGCGCGCAGGCCAGGTACTTCCGCACGAAGAAGCTGCACAACACCGGCACGACCAAGGTCCTGTGGGCCAAGCGGACGCTCGCCGCGAACGGCGTCATCATCTCCGCCTGCTACGACACCACCGCGGCGCGCACCGTCGACGCGAAGGGCCGCTCCGTCATTCCTGCCACGACGCCCACGCGCTGGCTGGACCAGATGCGGGTCCAGCAGCTCGAAGGCCGCTGGGTCGTGGACGGCGGCACCACCACTCCCAACGCCTGCTGACCTGGACCCCGGGCTCCCGGGCACCGTCTCCGTTCGCTGCCACCCGGCACACCTCGCGACCGGAGCGCAGCAGCGCGGAGAAACCCCTCTCCGCGCTGCTGCGTTGTCAGCTACGGATGGCGGACCATCTGCCGCAGCAGGGCCTCTACGGCGCCCTTGAGGTCGGTGTCATGTTCAGGACCGGACCACACGACTACGCACCCCTTGTCGCCGAGCTTTGCGGCGATCAGCTCGCGCGCCGGCGTCGGGTCTCCCTGGTTCAGTACGACGACCAGCCGCCGGCCATCGCGCTGCAACCGGTCCAGCAACGGCGGCAATGTGGACCCACGGAACAGACCGGGGTCGCTCTTCACCTTCGTCTCCACCATCACGCCGCGGCCGCGCACCACCAGCAGGAAGTCGGCCCGGTCCCGGGTGAACTCGCGATCGTGATAGATCCGCGCCTTCGGCCACAACCGTTGCAGCGCCTCGTCGACCTCGGCGTCGTACCGCGCTGCCAGCCGGCTCACCCGTGAGCTCGTCCCGCGCGGCCGGAAGGACTCCGGCGTACGGCGATCGGCCCGCCGCCGCCCGAACAGCGGCCGCAACCAGCGCTTCCATCGCGTGTCGATCATCGGACCCCTCGACCTAGCCGGCACTCACAACCCAGTCTCCCCACCGGCCGGCCAGGCCCAACCGCGCCCACCCCGATCGTGACCGCACCTCAACACAGCAGAGATCCCGCGGACGGGTGTCGCGGGACCTCTGCGGTTCTCGTGCTGTGCGCGGTCAGGTGTTCTTGATCGCCGAGATCTCGATCTCCAGCGTGACCTTCTCGCTGACCAGCACGCCGCCGCCCTCGAGGGCCGCGTTCCAGCTGACGCCGAAGTCCTTGCGGTTGATCACGACGGACCCCTCCAGGCCGACCCGCTCGTTGCCCATCGGGTCGGTCGCCGAGCCGGTGTACTCGAACGCGATCTCGACCGGCCTGGTCACCCCGCGGATCGACAGGTCGCCGGCGACCGTGAACGTCTCGTCCCCGGTCTGCTTGATCGAGGTCGACACGAACGTGATCTCCGGGTGCGTGTCCATGTCGAGGAAGTCGTTGCTGCGCAGGTGCTCATCGCGCTGACTGTTGCGCGTGTCAATGCTCTTGGCCTGGATCGTCACCCGCCCCGACGAGTTCGCCGGGTTGTCTCCGTCGAGGTGCGCCGAGCCCTCGAATTCGTTGAACGACCCCCGTACTTTCGTCACCATCGCGTGCCGGGCGACGAACCCGATCCGCGAGTGCGCTGTGTCGAACGTGTAGTCGCCGGTCAGTGCGCCGTACTGGTTGGCCATCGAGGCTCCTCCAGAGAACTAATTGAAGTTTGCATAGTCCACTTTTCACCCAATGCGCCTGGATGTCCACCCTCAGTACGAGGCGTGTCCGGGCCTGGCAGAGAATTGGTCGTCAGTCAGGAAGGGATGGGTTCTTGGCGCACTGGAAGGTGCACTTCAGGTCGGGTCCGAGCGACGTGTTCCGCGCATTGAGTACGCAGGCCGGCCGGTCGCGGTTCTGGGCGGTGGAGGCCGGGGAGGCCGACGGGGTGATCCGGTTCATCCTGCCCGACGGACGCACCGAGGACGCCCGGGTCGAGGAGGCGGTCCAGGACCGGCTCTACCGGCTGCGGTACTTCGGCAGTACCTGGACGTTCACGCTGGTTCCGGACGAGTCCGGCGGCACGGACCTGACGCTCAGCTGCGACGACGCCCAGGACGGCAGCGACCACGTCTCACTGCTGCTCCGGCTGAAGGCGTTGGTCGATTTCGGCGTCGATCTGCGCAACCACGACGCCGGCCGGACCGCGGCGTACGTCGACAGCTGACCGTTGCCGCCAGCAACCATACGGCGATATTCGGTTGCGGCATCAAGGGCCGGCCGGTTCTCATGGCTGGTCGAAGGATCGGAGGACTGTCGTGGAACCGCTCAGCGTCGAGGAGATCAGACGCTCGTTCGTCAACTCAACCAAGAGCCTGGTCAAGGCGATGACGCCGCCGCCCGGCTTCACCGAGCTCCCCTGGGAGTCGCTGGACTTTCTGGGCTGGCGCGACCCGAAGGCGCCGAACCGCGGGTATCTGGTGGTACGGCGCGACGGCGGTGTGACCGGGATCGCGGTGAACACTCAGGCGACCGGCAAGCCGCGGCGCGGGACCGGCCTGTGCGACCTGTGCAACACCGCCCACCACGTGACCGACGTGGCGCTGTTCGCCGCGCGGCGGGCAGGTACGGCGGGCCGGGAGGGCAACACGGTCGGGACGTACATCTGCGCGGATCTGGCCTGCTCGCTGTACGTCCGCGGGCTGCGCGAACTCGAGGTACCGCAGGGCGAAACCGCGCCACCGCAGGTCCGGGCGGAACGGCTGGCCACGCGACTTGAAACTTTCGTAAATCGAGTGCTCGTCTGAGCTTCCCCAGCGGGTCCGGCCCACTACGCTTGAGTCGTAGACCGGCCCGCGGGCGAAAGGGAGAGCGAGTCGCGATGACTGAGTTCAGAATCACGCACGAGATCCACGAGGTTCACCCGGACATCCGCGAGAAGCTCACCCAGACAACGATCGAGGCGATCAACGAGTCCAGTTCCCGCTCCGCCGAGGACGCCGCGCTGGTGCTGCGCCACAAGCTCGGTGAGATCGGCGTTCACATGAGTGAGGACGCCTGCCTGGCCGCGATCGAGCGCATCCGCTCCGGCAAGCAACTCCGCTTCGAAGTAGAGCGCGAAACCGCCGAAGCCGAGGACTGACTCCGGCGGATCCCGGCCGACGGCAACAGCTCAGCTGGTGCCTGGAGTCAGGTCGTCCGAGGTCAGGAGGGCGTGCAGCATCAGACCGGCCTCGGCGAGTGGGGCCGGGGTCGTGGGGTTGCGGTTGATGACGCAGAGGGCGTCGGTGATCTCGGCGCCCAGCGCGCGGAGGTCGTTGGTGGACAGCACGATCTGACCACCGGTCGTGACGACGTCCTCGACGATCGTCACCCGCTTGCCGGCGGTCTCGGCTCCCTCGGCCAACCGGCGGGTCCCGTAGGCCTTGGCTTCCTTCCGCACGAACGCACACGGCAGCCCGGTATGCCGCCCCAGCGCGGTCACCACCGGGATCCCACCCATCTCCAGCCCGGCCAGCACCTCGGTCCCCTCCGGCACGAGCGGCACCATCGCCTCGGCCACCGCATCCAGCAGCACGGGATCAGCCTCGAACCTGTACTTGTCGAAGTACTCCCCCGTGACCTGCCCCGACCGCAGCACGAACTCCCCGGTCAGATGGGCACTCGCGTAGATCCGCCGCCCCAGCTCGCTCAATTCCACGCCGGAACCCTAACCCGCACTCGCCGGGCGCCGCCTGTCAGCCGGCCCGGCGCTGAGGCTCGGGCCGGATGAGCCGGCGGAAGTCTTCGGTGGAGATGATCGGGATGTTGAGGTCGCGGGCGGCCCGGGCTTTGACCGACAGGCTGTCCACGTCCGCTGCCACCACGAACGTCGTATCGGGGCGGACGAACTCCTGCGGCACGAAGCCGGCCGCCACCGCGCGATCCCACCAGACCTCACGCGCCTCGACCATGTCACCGGTGAACACCAGCGAGCTCCCCAGCGGGAACCCGTCTGCCCCAGGACGGGGAGGTACGACGTACCGCCCGGAGCTGGCTCGCAGCAGCGCGTCGTCCACGTCGGATGCCCGATGCCCGAGCATCACCGCCACCTGGTCCAGATCGCTGCGCTGCTCCGGCGTGATCTGACCACCGTCCCACGAGGCTCCGGCCAGCGCGGACACGTAGTACCGATGGAGTTCGTCGACCTGGGATCGGGTCAGGCCGAGGTCCGTCGCGGCCTGCACGAGCTGGTCGGCGTCGGCCGCGGTGATCTCGCGGTTGGCGAGGATCATGTCGAGCAGCGCCAGATACGAGTCGGCCTGCGGTGGCTCGGGGACGCGCGGCAACTGATCGACGAGTCGACTCATCCATCCGTGTCGTCCACCGGCATGCACCGGCCGGACGGTCGGCGGGACGTCGGAGCCGGGCAACACCGGCCACCGCAGTCCACGGATCTCCTCGTACGCCCACTGCCACGGCGGCGGCGCCGGAAACGACTGCAGATACCGACCGAACAGCTCAGCTGTCGCCCGTGTGTCCGCGAGCGCGGAGTGCCACCCCTCGATCGAGATCCCGGCCGCCGCACAACATGCGCCGAGCGTCCGCTTCGCCCCCGGATACAAATAACCGGCCAGCGCCATCGTGCACATCGACCGCTCGGTGATCAGCGGCACCGCGAACCCCAGCCGCGCGAACTCCGCCCGCAGGAAGCCCAGATCGAACTCGACGTTGTGCCCGACAACCATCCGCCCCGCGAGCAACCGACCGAGCTGCCGCGCGATGTCCCCGAACTCCGGCGCGGCCAGCACGTCGGCGGTCAGGATCCCGTGAATGTGTTGCGGTCCCAGATCGCGCTGCGGATTCAGCAACGTCACCCACTCGTGCTCGACCCGGCCGCGCGCATCCAGCAGCACCACGGCGATCTCGATCACCCGATGCCGATGACTCGGCAGCAAGCCGGTCGTCTCGGTGTCGATGACGGCGTACATCCGTGGGGCCCTCCTCCGGCTCGGTTACCGACCCAGAACAACCCAATCACACGCCACGGACAGTTTCGGCCGCATCACTCCGCCGGGATGTCGACCGCGATCTCGTCCCCCAGCTGAGCTCCGTGCGCCAGCTCGAGCTCGTCGCCACTCCAGAACCGCCCCGGGTCGTACCAGTTCGCCGGCCGCCCGCGCAGCAACCCCATCTCCTCGTACGTCACCGCGACCACCTCCGCGCAGTACGCCGACTCGAGCTCCAGCTCCCGCGATCCACGCCGGAACGCCGGCACCCGCCCACGCACCCACCGCGACGCCAGCCGAGCCGTCGACGGGAACGGCGTACCGTCCAGCCGCGCCACAGTCCGCAGTACGGCGTCCTCCATCGACCGCGTGACAGGGTGGTCGAGCTGCCGCATCCAGGCCTGCTGACCGTACTTGCGCACCCACACGAGTACGGCGTCCCGCAGATCGTGCAACTGCACTCCGCGATGGTGGGTCCCGCTCCACATGTCCGGGAGCGAACGGCCCAGTTCGGCGTGCCACATCAGCGGCGGCAGATCCTCGATCACGATCGCCATGCCGACGTGGTTCACCGGGCTGTTCGTGGTCAGCTGGATGGCGCGATCGGCCGTGCTTCCACCGCGGAACAGCCAAATGTCACCTGTTCGTGTCAGTTCCGTAGCGTCATCCAGTGCTATCCGGCTCTCCACGAAGCTAGGTTAGTCCGCATGAAGGTATGGAAGGTGGTAGGACTTGCGGGGCTCGTCGGCGTGGCAGCGACGGGCGTGGTGATCGCGCGGGGCGAGCGGAAGCGCCGCGCCTACACACCGGAAGAGGTGCGGGACCGCCTCAAGACCCGGGCCAAGGAAGCAGCCAACGCCTGATCCACGGATCGAGGCTGAGTCCCGGTACGACGAGCGGCCGGGTGTGAGAAGGACGCCGTAACTCGGTGGTACGGCGGAAACTTTCTCACGCCCGGCCGAAGTCGTTGTTCACCGCAACAACCGTTAAAGGTTGTGCAGAGCAACGTCTTTCAGCCGGCCGGCGACGATCGTCGCGGTCTGGTAGGTGCAGTACGGCTGCGAGCGCCGATCCGTCGGCGATCCTGGGTTGAGCAACCGCAGACCTCCCGGGCTGGTCGTGTCCCACGGGATGTGACTGTGCCCGAACACCAGCAGGTCCACGCCCGGGTAAGCCCTCTCGCAGCGCTCCTCGCGGCCCTTGGCCGATCCGGTCTCGTGCACGACCGCGACCGAGAGCCCGTCGAGCGTCACCCGCGCGACCTCCGGTAGCCGGGCTCGCAGCTCGGGCCCGTCGTTGTTGCCCCAGCATCCGATGAGCCGCGCCGCACGACTCTCCAACTCGTCGAGCAGCGCGACGCTCACCCAGTCGCCCGCGTGGATGACCACGTCGGCACTCTCGACCGCGTCCCAGACCGGCGCGGGCAGCTTCTTGGCCCGCATCGGCAGATGAGTGTCCGAGATCAGCACCAGTCGCATCCGCCCACTCTCTACTTCGGCAGGGACTCGAGCAACTCCCGCTCCTTCGCTGGGCTCAGCCCGGCCCGACGCTCGCGATCCAATCCGAGCTCACGCTCCCAGCCCAGTACGTCGGTCAGGAACTCGCGCCGCGACCGGTGTGTCAGCCCGGCCTGCAGCGCCGCTTCACCCTTGCGGCTCGACCAGCCCTCGTACCCCGGCTCGACCAGCCACATCGCCAGCGAGTCCGGCCCCATGTACTGCTCGACCTTCTGCTCCACCAGCCAGTCCCGCGGCGCAAGCACGACAGGCCCGGTGTGACCGCCGACCTCACGCACCAACTCGATCCACTCCCCGAACGGCACGATCGGCCCGCGCACGTCGAACGTCCCGGTCCGGCCCTGCGTCGCACAGTCCAGCAACCACGACGCGAGGTCGCGGATGTCGATCACCGAGGTCGCGAGGTCAGGCGTGTCCGGCACCAGCATCGGCTCCTCGGGTGCACGAGCCGCGCGCGCCACCCATGCGCCGGCGCGATCGCTCTTGTCCCCCGGCCCGCCGATCAGCCCGGCCCGCGCGATCACCAACCGATCCCCGACCGTCTCGACCGACGCCAGTTCGCACGCAACCTTCGCCTCGCCGTACTGCTCCCGGTCCGCCACGTCGAGGTCGGTCGGCTGCCGCAGTACGGCGGACTCGTCGGCGCCTGGCGTGTCGTACTTCTCGTAGGCGTTGCCCGACGAGACGTAGGTCCAATGCTTGGCCCGCGGACCGAAGGCCGCGAGTGCGTCGCGGACGAATCCGGGCTGCCACGACACCTCGAACACCGCATCCCAGTCCTTGTCCGGTACGCCGTCGTACGCGTCCGGACTGCTGCGGTCGGCGGCGATCAGCGTCGCGCCCTCGGCGACGTCACCGCTCTCACCGCGCGCCAGACAGGTGACCGCATACCCACGCGCCACCGCCTGCGTCGCGATCTCACGACCCAGCCAGGCAGTCCCACCGAGAATCAGAATCTCCACGCGGACAAGACAATCAGGCCCCGCCGACAAATCCCACATCCTCTGCCGAGGGCAGACGCGAACCCTTCGTGATCCGTCGCGGGCGTCAGGTCACCGTAAGCCGCGAACACTTGCGGCGCAGGCGATCCAGGCGCAGTGTCGGCTGTGTAAGGCACCTGGGGTGGGTGCCCAGGGCAAGGGGGAGACATGGCAGGGTTCGTACAGATCATCGAGTACCGGACGTCGAAGCCGGACGAGGTCGCGGCGCTCAACGAGCAGTACCGCAAGGAACGCGAAGCAGGCGGTGACGGCCCGGCTCCGACCCGTGGCATCACCTGCGCCGACCGGGACGACCCCGGGCGCTACTTCGCCATCGTCGAGTTCGCCTCGTACGAGGACGCGATGGAGAACTCCAGCCGTGCCGACACCGGCGAGTTCGCGGCCAAGATGATGGAGCTGTGCGACGGGCCGACCACGTTCTACAACCTCGACGTGGCCCAGTCCTTCGAGATGAGCTGACCGCCGGTGGACTCGGGCCCAGCCGTATCGCGAGTCCGGCTGGGTCCCAGGGAATGGGTGGCCGGTGCCGTAAGGGAGGCTCGGCACCGGCCCGCCCGTTTCAGACCGGGCCCGCGGCGCCGGACCCGGTCCGGCTCATCGCAACACCCGGTACGACGCCCCGCCGGCCGGCGGGGCTCCGCCGTGCGCACCGAGGTCGCGGTCGCTGTGCAGCGGGTCAGGGTCTTGTGGCTCGGGGGCGGAGTGCAGATCCGGCCACGGTCGGGGCGGGAGAGTCTCGCGGGGTGGCAGCTTGAGGTCGGGATCGGGGCCTTGCTCGGGGTCGATCCACTCGACCACCGTGGCCCCGCCGTGACCGTGGATGGCGACGACGGACTCGATGCCGTCCCACACGGTCGTGGTCGGATAGTCGCCGTACCAGCGCAGCGCCACGGCGCCGTCGGTGAACTGCACACCTTCGGCGACGGGGCCGGTGCCACTGACACCGGAGACGTCGTGATGGCGGATCAGCCGGAAGCGACGGGACGTCATTTCGGGCTTACCTCCCAGAGCCGTTCGCCCGGCAGCACGCGGCCCGGGCCCGGATCGGTGTCGGAGATCGGATCGCTGGTCACGCGCAGTCCGGCGAACCGGCGCGACATGGCTTCGGCGTAGCGTTCGGCCAGTTCGGCCTCCGCCCGGTAGTCCGCGACGACGTGGTCCCCGAACCACACTCGTACGCGGCGACGTTGCGGTACTGGATCGCCGGCGGACATCTCAACGCACCCGGCGAGTAGGCCGACCAGCCACCATCAAAGACCTGCGGTTCACATCAATCACATCCACTTCCCTGTGGGATGGCTTCACAGGTAGTGACGTCCCCCACCACCGATCATGACGCGACTTCCCAAAAACCTTTCTCAGCGCACGACCCAGGGTCGCCACCCAGCGTCGTCCGGCGGGTCGGGGGTGATCAAAGGGTTGAAGGTATGAGTGCCGGCACCCGGCAGATGGGCTGCGGCCAGCGTGTCGAGGTTATGCACCAGGAGCATCGGAGTACCGGACCGCGCGGCGACGAGCTTGTCGAACATCACCCGCGCCTCCGCGTGCAGGATCTCCTCAGACCGACCACCCCGGATCTGGATCTCGATCCCGTAGCCGTCCATCGCCTGGATCTCGTCCGGCTCGGGATCCAGTTCCACGTATCCGTTCGGCTGGACCACCACCCCGAGCCATTCGTCGACCGTGCCCGCCCGGATCCGCAGCCGAACCGCTTCGCCGTCCGTGGCCATCACCTCGGCTCCGGCAACCTCCTCCACCCAGCCGACCACTTGCCCGACCGACTCGGCACCAGCCACGAAAACGCTGTCGACGACGGACATCACTGCTCCTTCAGATAGGTGACCAGCCGCCCGTCACCGAGGATGACATGAACGACGTCGGCAATAGTCTTGCCGGGTTGCCTGACGGCCCGGCGGTAGGCGCGCCACGCGTCCGCCTCGGTCACGCCGACCTTCCGGCCGTCGATCACGACCTCGGCCGCCTGGTCACCCGCGTCGCCGATGAGACGTTTGAGCGCGTTGTTGTTGCTCGAGTCCGGAGTCTTGAACTCGACGATCACACCGCGATCGGCGGCGCTCTTGCGCACCATCGCGTCCGGGTTCTTCTCGCCCGACCCGTGATCGGCCACCCGGGCATCGATCCGCCAGTTCTCCGCTACCAGCCTCGACGCGATCTCTGTCTCCCTCGGTTTGAAGACGCCGTGCGGATCGTGGACGCCGGGGCCGAAGTCGACGCCCAGGGGTTCGGGATCGAGTGCTGGGTCGAAGTCCGGGGGTGGAGGGAGGTCGATGTCGACGACGATCGGGGCGGGGCGGTCGGTTTCGGGGTAGGCGAAGGTGGCTTCTACTCGGGTGGGGTCGATGGTGAGGGTGGCTTGTTGCCATTTCTGGTCGGCGGACTCGGCCATGGCGGCCAGGAGCTGCTCGGCAGCCTTGGTGAGATCGACAACGATCTCGAAGTCTTGGAGGAGATGGTCGTTG
The DNA here is from genome assembly GCF_040655855.1 of Kribbella sp. NPDC050281. Classification (NCBI taxonomy): domain Bacteria; kingdom Bacillati; phylum Actinomycetota; class Actinomycetes; order Propionibacteriales; family Kribbellaceae; genus Kribbella; species Kribbella sp. NPDC050281. Next base: position 104,581 of record NZ_JBFAKS010000029.1, read on the forward strand.
CGTTTCTTGTCCTCGTCCTCGTCGCGTTCCTCGATGATCAGTTCGCCCGTTTCGGCGACGGTGATTTCCACCTCGAGGGGCTCATCGGGCTGAGGGTCTTCGTCGTCCTTGTGGGACTTGCGGAACTTCTCGAAGGCTTTGCGGGCGACGGTGATGAGCGGTGGCTCGTTGTCCTTGGGGGTTTCGAGGTCGTCGAAGGTGGCGGTGAGACGTTTGGTGCGGCCCTTCGAGTCGCGTTCAGCCAGGTCGCCGCTGCCGCCGGTCAGCTTGTTACGGTCGGCGGAGTCGGACGATGGGCGGTCGGTGCCGCGACCGCCGCCGACCAAACGGTCGGCCCAGGCCCGGGCCTTCGGCGGCGCCATCGAGAGGTAGTGCGCAGCGGCCTCGCAGGCCCGAGCGGCCGCGTCCAACTGCTGGGCAGCGACCGTCGCGCGACCCTGAGAGGCGGCGATCGCCAGGGCGGCGTTCTCGCGGCAGCGGTCGGCGGTGCGTTGCAGGTGGCTGACCACCTGCGGCACCTCATCGAGGCATTCGACCAGGCCCCGCGCGACGCGCTGAAGGTCCGACGCCACGGGTCAGATCTGGTCGGCGTAGCTCTTGCATCCGGCCGAGGCGATCTCCAGGGCCTCGGCGGCCTGCTCGACGGCCTTGCCGGCCGCCTCCAGGATCTCGGTGATGTCGCGGTCGACGCCGGTCGCCGTACCGGCGATCAGGCTCTCCACCTGCTGGCTGTGCTGGGTGAAGCGCAGCTTGAATCCGGCCAGGCCGCCCGCCGCCTGCTTGGCCTCCATCGAGACCTGGTGCAGCTGTTCCTTGAGCCGCTGTACATCGGACACCTCAACCCACTCCTGACCTAGTTGCGCTTCTTCGGCAGCACGATCGCCGTACCGGACACCACCACCGGCACCAGGATCGCGATCCACCAGGGCAGCCCGGCGGCCATCAGTACGACGACCGCCACCGCACCGCCCCAACCCCACCACCGGGCACCGGGCAGCCGCGGCAACCCGAGCACCCGGGACGCGGCCAGCATCGTGACAGCGGCGATGGCCGCGGCCTCGACCCCGGCCAGGAACGATCCGGTGACCACCCACACCACCAGGAACCCGACCAGTGTCAGGGCCGCGCTGATGGTACGGCGCTTGCGCCGCTCCTGGAGCTCCCGGGCCTGAGCGCGGACCTCCTCGAGCGTGTCGACTGCCTCACCCAGCTGCTTGGTGAGGCGGGCGGCAACTGTCTCGATGTCGTTGAGCGCCCGGATCTCCGGCAGTGCGACGTTCGCCCGCTTCCCGTCGGCAGGCAGTCCGGCGCGCTGCAGGCTGGCCGCGGCCTTCTCGGCCAGTGTGTTGAGTCGGGCCTCCAGCTGCCGTCCGCGCTCGGCCATGGCTTCGGCCTCGGCCATCGCAGCGGCCTCCGCCTTCGTTTTGTGAGCCGTCAGCCGGTCCTGCGCCTGCTGCGCGTCCACGCGAGCCCCAGCGACCGTCCGCAACGCCCGCGCGTACTCGGACCACACCTGCTGTTCCGTCTTCATCGCCGTACCTGCTCCACTGCACGGTCCACCTCGTCGGACCGCAGCGCAGCAAACGGTACGACGATCTGCGCCTCAGGGTGCAGTCCGTCCCACAGCAACCCGCGGTGTGGTTCCGAAGCCCACCGCACCAGCGGACCGCACACCGCCCGTACGCCGTCCTGCGGGTGCCGGAGGAACAGGTGAGTCGCCACGTTGGCACGCCCGTAGCCGAGCTGCTCGGTGCAGACATGCAGACGGTTCCACCACCCGAAGGTGACGAGCCCCTGCGCCGGACCATCCCGCACGATGTCCTGCAGCGCGTTCGCCGGGCTCTCGAAGAACCCCTCGGCGTGCAGCTGCATCCGCGGTACGCCGTGGAAGCCGAACCCGAGCAGGTACGTCTCGCCGACCTGCCCGTTGCGGACCGCATCCCGCAGGGCGAACAGCCGCGGTACGACTTCGTCGTGCTTGTCGACCGTCTCAACCTCGCAACCGAGCTGCCGCAACGCCTGCACCAGTGCGTCCTTGCCCTCGGCAACAGCGGGCGCGGAGTTCGTACCGTCCATGAAGATGAACCGCGGCGGATCCACCGCTGCGGCCGCAGTCGACAACGCAAGACCGCTCAGCACCCCGAGCGCATCGGCCGGACCGTCACCCAGCACGAGTACGCCGGCCCCCGGCTCAGGCCGCACCTCGACCTGCACAGGCTCCTCGGTCACCGCGATCGGCAAACCGGTCCACGGCCGCCCCAGCTCGGGCTTCACCGCCGCAGCAGTCTCCGCCAACCGAGCCGGCTCCGCGAGATGGAAGACCCGGGGTGGACGCGCCGCCTCCCCCGCACGCAGCCACAGCTCACGCCGCAGGTCGCCCAGCACCACCTTGTCCGCAAAGCTGACCAGTACATGCTGGTTGTCGTCAGGCGACCCGAAGTTCGCGTTCAGCACCGCTTCACCGCGGAACTGCAACTCAGCCGCAGCCGTGTTCCCGCTACGCAAGATCGCCTGCGAATCCGCCGGCGTGGTCTTCAGCGCGATCCGGTACGGCACCTGGCCGAAGATCGAGTCGCGCCGTGTCGACAGCCGCTTCACACCCTCGATCGTCTGTGTCGCCAGCACGACATGTACGCCGTACGCACGCCCCAGCCGCACCAACCGCTCCAGCAGCTTCGCTGCCTCGTCGGCAAGCTCGTCGTCGTCCTCCAGCAGCACCTGGAACTCGTCCAGTACGACGAGGATCCGCGGCGGCCGCTCCGGCCCCGGCTCGAGTTCGGCGATGTCGGCGACGTTCCCGTGCGACTTGAATATCTCGCTGCGCCGCGCCAGTTCGTCGGACAGATGACGCAGTACGGCGAGACCGAACTCCCGGTCGCTGTGGATCCCCAGCACGCGCACATGTGGTAGCCAGTGCTCCCGCTCCCCCGCCGGACCCAGCGCGGAGAACTCGACACCGTGCTTGAAGTCGAGCAGGTACATCTCCAGATCCACCGGGTCGTGCCGCGCGGCGAGGCCGTGGATCATCACGAGCAGCAGGTTCGACTTGCCTTGACCGACCGCTCCGCCGACGAGGACGTGCGGCAGCGCCGGGTTGCCGCTGCGCAACCTCACCAGCGCCGGCGTGCGGTCGTCGTACCCGATGACCGTATTGAGCTCGTCCGTGACCGGCTGCCACCAGGTCGAGCGGTCCGGCAGAGTCCGGTCGAAGTCGATGGTCGGAAGGACGGCGATCTCCGCCAGCTCCGCGATCACGTCACAGATGCCGGCGGCAACGTTCGCGTCGAACGCCGGATCGAGCTTCGCCGGTACGCCGGGCAGTTGCGCGACCTCGACCTTGTTGTTGGTGATGGCAACAGATGTGAGGTGGTCGAGCAACTGCTTGGTCTCGAGGTCGGATTCGGCCGGCGTCGACGGGTCGTGGTGGACCAGGAAGCAGATGCCGCGTTCGCCGGCCGTCGCGGCCAGCCGGAGCAGGTCCCGCTGGGCGAGCGTGTCGATGCCGGCCGGGTAGTCGAACAGGATGACCAGCCGGTACGGATCGGTCACCCGGCCGGTCTCCCGGATCAGGTCCTCGAACCGCTTGTGCCCGAGCTGCGCCTGCCGGCTGGCCCGCAGCGACGACACATCAACCAGCCCGGACAGCACACCGTGCAGCTGCTCCGCGGTGTGCGTTGCCCTGGGCACCAATTGCGGGTACTTCGTGGTCAGGTGGCCGAGCAGCCCCATCATGCCGGTGAGATGCGGATCGTAGGCGTCCACCCTGATCCGGAAGGGTTCGGCGGCCGCGACCAGCCGCATCGCGACGCTCTGCAGGAGGCGGCGGGCGGACTCGTTGCGGTCGGCGGTCACCTTCCAGCCGTTCGTCCGCAGCAGCGGCGCGACGACCGGTGCACCAGCGTCCAGCTCACCCACCCGGATGTACGACGGGACGCCCGCGCCGACCAGTTGGCGCGAACGCCAGCGGGCGTCGTTCGGAGGGACTGCCGCGAGACCGGGCGCCAGCCGGTCCGCGAGGAGGCGTGCGGCCGGCTCGGCCTCGGCCAGTGCCTCAGCGGTCTTGGCATCGACCAGCCCGCGGGACTCACGACGGGCGATTGCGGTCTGCTCCTGTAACTGACGATGCAGCTGCACGGCCCGCTGGTGCTCGCCGTGTGTCAGCCGGTGGGCGTTGTCCAGCAACTGCCCGAGAGCGTGTTGGAGACCGCGGATCCGCGCTTCCAGGAGCTCCGGCGAAACCGGTCCGGGCGGACTTCCCCCGTCAGGCTTCTCCGTCACGAGCACCGTCCTTCCACACTTGCCCCGCGACCGTACTGATTGCCTGGTGTAACCATGTCACACCAACAGTCCCTGGTGTCACTCCAGGCATCAGTAGTCTCACCCTCCGACCCAGTTACTCGGGGGCGACGATCTCGAGCTCGTAGCCGTCCTCGTTGTGCAGGAAGGCGGCGTAATGCTGCGGGCCGCCGGCGTACGGGTGGCGGTCGGCGAACATCAGCGTCCAGCCGTTCCGGGAGGCTTCGCCGACGATCGAGTCGACCTCGGCGCGACCGGCCGCGTTCAGCGCGAGGTGGTTCATCCCGGGGCGCATCCGGTCGTGCTCTTCGGCGGACATCGCGGGGCTCTGCTCGACCACGACATAGCTGCCGTCGGGCGCGGTCCAGGTCATCCCGCCGGGCCAGCCGTCACCGTCCTTCCAGCCCAGCCGGTTGAGGATCCAGCCCCAACTCCTCCTCGCCCGGGACAGGTCCGGGACCCAGATCTCGACGTGATGCACAGCCGCTGCCATCGGAGCATTATCTGTGCTCGTCGAAACGGTTCGACACCGCCATCGAGACCAGTCCCAGCACGACCAGCCAGACCAGTGCCGCGACCAGCCACGGCCACCACTCGCGGCCCTGCGCGGCGTCGGCGACGGCCTTGCCGAACATCCCGCCGGCGGGCGCGAAGACCAGCACGAGCAGCGCCCGCGCGATCGTCGTCTCCCTGGTCATTCCTTCATTGTGCGAGCCGGTCGCGAACCCTGCAGAAACCTTGGCGTTTCGCGCCCTGTCATCTTTCTGTCCGTGCCAGGGTTTACCGTCTGCGGTGACAGTCAACGCATCGGGGGTTTCGGTGAGCACCACCCGGATCGAGAGCACGGCCTACGGTGCGGCGGCGCTGGGGCGCCTGCAGGCCGTGGTCGCGCGGCTGAAGGCGGACGATCCGATGAAGCCCGTCACCCTGCTGCTGCCGAACAACCTGTCCGGGGTCGTCGCCCGCCGCCATCTCGCGCTGTCCGGGATCGCGGGCCTCTACCTGGCGACCTTGGAGCGACTGGCCGAGCAGCTCGCGGCCGGTGTCCTGTCGCCGCGCCGACCGGCGACGCGCCCGATCGTGGCCGCGACCTGGCGGACCGCGCTCTCGAAGGCGCCTGGCATCTTCCAGGACGTCGCCGAGCATCCGTCGACGATCCAAGCGCTTGCATCAGCCCACCGCGAGCTCCGCGACCTCACCGACGCAGCGCTCGACAACGTCGCCGGTGCGTCCGTGCTCGGCCCCGACCTGGTCCGGCTCCACCGCCACGTCACCACCGAGCTCGGCGCGGAGTGGTACGACGAGACCGATCTACTGCGTGCCGCGGCGACACGCGTCGCCGCGGACCCCGCGATCGTCGGTGAGCTCGGGGCTCTCGTTCTCTATCTGCCCCAGGAGCTCACCCAGTCCGAGGCCGCCTTCGTCGAGGAGCTCGGCGCCGCGGCTGCCGACCTCACGGTCATCATCGGTCTGACCGACGTACGGCGGGCGGATCGGGCGGTGCGGCGTTCGCTGGAACGCATCGGCATCGATCTGCCGACGTCGATCTCGAAGAACTACCCGGTCGCGACCGAGATCCTGAATGCGTCCGATGCCGACGACGAGGTGCGTTGCGTGGTTCGCGATGTGGTCGCATCCCTCGAGCGCACCCCGGCCCATCGCATCGCGGTGCTGTACACGGCCGCGGCGCCGTACGCACGGCTCCTGCACGAGCATCTCGCAGCGGCGCAGATCGAGGTCAACGGGCCCGGCACGCGACCGGTGCACGAGCGTGCGATCGCGCGGACCCTGCTCGAGGTGCTGGCGCTCGTCGACCACGATCTGCCGCGGGCCGATGTGTTCCGTGCGCTCGCCAACGCGCCGACGCGCGACTTCACCGGCGAGCGGATCCCGGTGCCGCAGTGGGAGCGCATGTCCCGGGCCGCCGGTGTGGTTCGCGGCGACGACTGGGACACGCGTCTGGCGCGGTATGCCGAGGCCGAACGTCGTACGGCCGATCAGGAGGAGGCCGCTGAGGATCCACGACCGGCTGCGATCCGGCGGGCGCAGTACAACGCGAAGCGGGCCGAGCGCTTGCATGCGTTCGCCTCGGAGCTTCGCCGCCGGCTGGGTGCTCTCGCGCTGCTGGAGACCTGGGCCGAGCTGGCCGACGGGGTGCTGCAGCTGTTCCACGATTTGCTCGGCGATTACTCGTCCCTTCCGATCGAGGAGCAGTACGCCGCTGTCGCGGTCGAGGGATCGCTGAAAGGCCTGTCCACGCTGGATGAGCTCGGTACGCCGGCCAGCCTCGCGGTGCTGCGCGACGTACTCGATCTGGAGCTGCAGCAGTCGCTCCCCCGCGTCGGCACGTTCGGCACGGGCGTGCTGGTGGCGCCGATGTCCGCGAGCATCGGGCTGTCGGCCGACATCGTGTACGTCGTCGGCCTGTCGGAGGATCTGTATCCGGGCCGGGTGCACGAGGACGCGCTGCTTCCGCATCGGGTTCGCGAGGCCGCGGCGCCGGAGTTGGCGTCGTTCCGGGATCGGCTGGACGAGAAGCAGCGACACCTCTTGGCAGCGTTCTCCGCCGGGTCCCGCAAGGTGGTGGCGTCGTTCCCACGTGGCGATCTGCGCCGGTCCTCACGGCGGTTGCCGACGCGGTGGTTGCTCGGGTCGCTGCGGTCGCTGACCGGCGATCATGCGCTCGCGGCGACGCAGTGGGACCAGGGCGAGTACGGCGATCAACTGCGGACGTCGGCGTCGTACGCGGGATCGTTGACGACAGCAACCATTCCAGCGACGGAGCAGGAGTGGCAAGTCCGGTCGGCGGCGGCTGGACTGTGGCTCAACGACGCGGTGCTGGTGCGTGCGCGGGAGCTGCTGCGTGGGCGTGGCAGCAACGCGTTCACCCGCTTCGACGGCGACCTGTCCGGGGTGCCCGGCCTACCGGAGTACGCGGTGGAGGACCGGATCGCGTCGCCGACGTCGCTGGAGGCTTACGCGACCTGCCCGCATGCGTACTTCGTCGAGCGGTTGCTTCAGGTGGAGCCGCTCGAGGCGCCGGAGGACCTGCTCGTCATCTCGCCGCTCCAGATCGGCAACCTGATCCACAACAGTCTCGATGCCTTCGTCTCGCGGCTGGCCGGTTCGTTGCCCGGGTACGGCGAGCCGTGGCCGGCCGAGCAGCGGAGCTTGCTGCTGGCAATCGGTGCGGACCTGGCCGATCAGTTCGAGGCGGAAGGACTCACCGGGCATCCGCGCTTGTGGCAACGCGAGCGGCTGCGGATCCTGCACGACCTGATGGAGCTGCTGGCCGACGACGAGCGATGGCGGTCGCTGCGGGATGCGTCGGTGGTCGCGAGTGAGCTGCGGTTCGGGTTCGAGGGCGAGCCGCCGGTCGAGATCCCTGTGCCGTCGGGACGCGTGCTGTTGCGCGGTTCGGCCGACAAGGTCGACCTCGGCCAGGACGGGACCATCTACGTCACGGATGTGAAGACCGGTGGGTTCTCGCGCTATGAGGCGATCGAGTCCGACCCGGTCGCGGGCGGGACGAAGCTGCAGCTGCCGGTCTACGCCTATGCGGCCCGCGCTCGCCTGGGTGAGCAGTCGACTCCGGTCGAGGCGGCGTACTGGTTCGTCCGACGCGCCGGGAAGCGGATCCCGGTGCCGCTGACCCCGGAGGTCGAGGCGCGGTACGTCGACACCCTCGACGTGATCGTGTCGTCGATCGCGGCCGGGTTCTTCCCGCCGAAGGCGCCGGAGATTCCGGACTTCCTCTGGGTGCAGTGCCCGTACTGCAATCCCGATGGTCTCGGCCACAGCGAGGTGCGGGCGCGGTGGGACCGCAAGCGCCACGATCCGACGTTGGAGCGTCTGGTCCGGTTGATCGACCCGGTCGTGTACGAGGAGGCCGGCGATGAGTGAGCAACTGCTGGACGAGCCGGCCCGCGAGCGGATCCGGTCGGACACGTCGTCGACACTGTTCGTCGAGGCGGGTGCCGGGTCGGGGAAGACACACGCGCTGGTCGATCGCGTGACCACGCTGGTCCTGCGCGACGGCATACCGCTGCGGACGATCGCGGCCGTCACCTTCACCGAGAAGGCCGGGGCGGAGCTGCGCGACCGGTTGCGGGTCGAGTTCGAGAAGGCGCGGAAAGGGCCGGCCAGGACGCTGGCGGACGAGGCGTTGGACGACCTCGACTCCTCGTCGATCGGGACGTTGCACGCGTTCGCACAGCAGCTTCTGCTGGCGCATCCGATCGAGGCCGGCCTGCCGCCACTGATCGACGTACTGGACGAGGTCGGGTCGTCGGTCGCCTTCGAGGAACGCTGGGCCGAGTTGCAGCAGCAGTTGCTGGACGACGACTCGATCGCCGAGCCGCTGCTGCTGGCCATGGCGGTCGGGGTCGAGCTGAAACATCTGCGGTCGCTGGCGCGGCTGTTCGGGAACGACTGGGACCTGATCGCCGAGCGCGTGCTGGTGGACCCGCCCGAGCTGGTGGCGATGCCAGACCTCAGCGGGTTGATCGCGGCGGCCGCGCAGATCGGCGGGGCGGCCGAGGCGTGCGTCGATCCCGAGGACCGGCTGCTGCCGAAGGTGCACTTCATCCGCGAGCTCGGGGTGATGCTGGACGCCGCGACGGACCAGGAGCGGCAGCTGGCGATCCTGCAGTCGTTGCGGGGGCTCAAGATCGGGCGGATCGGACGTAAGGACAACTGGCCGGACATCACCAAGGTGCGCGACGACTGCTCCGCGGTCGTCGACGTGGCCAACTCGCTAGTCGACCTGCTCCTGGATGCTTGCCTTCGGCACCTTTCGCACTGGATTGCGGAGCGGGTGCTGGAATCGGCCGAGCTGCGCCGGGCCGAGGGCCGGCTCGAGTTCCACGACCTGCTGGTGCTGGCGCGCGATCTGCTCCGGCGGGAGTCATCGGTGCGGTCGGCGTTGCAGGAGCGGTACGAGCGGCTGCTGCTGGACGAGTTCCAGGACACCGACCCGATCCAGATCGAGCTGGCGGTCCGGATCGCGGGCGGCGCGGAGGCGGACGCCGAGGACTGGCGTGACGTCGAGGTCCCGGAGGGACGGCTGTTCGTGGTCGGCGACCCGAAGCAGTCGATCTACCGCTTCCGTCGCGCCAACATCGCGACGTACCTGACGGCGCAGGACCTGCTGGGTGAGACGGTCGCGCTGACGACGAACTTCCGCACGGTTGCGCCCATCCTGACCTGGATCAACACGGTCTTCGAGACCCTGATCCAGCCTCAGGAAGCCGCCCAGCCGTCGTACCAATCGCTGTCGCCGCATCGGAGCGGACCCACCGGGAAGCCGTCCGCGCCACCGAAGACCGTCCAGCCGGACAGTGTGAGCGGCGACCAACTGTCGCTGCTCGGCTTCGGCGATGACGATGCCGACGATCAGGTCACTGACCTCGCGGCCGTTCTCCCCTTCCGACGGCCCAGCGAGGACGCACCTGAGCCTGCGACGCCGGTGGCGTACGACGAGTCCGTCTCGGGTCCAGCCGTCACCATCCTCGGCTCGGAGCCGCACGCCGACCTTCCCCGCGCGCAGGCGTCCGTCCTGCGCGAGCGGGAAGCCATCGACGTTGCCGCCGTCATCGAGCAGGCGCTCCGCGACGGCTGGCAGGTGTACGACGAGCGCGCCGGGACGTGGCGTGCGGCCGAGGCCGGCGACATCGCCGTACTGGTTCCAGCCCGTACGTCACTGCCGTTCCTCGAGGACGCCCTCGATCGCGCGGACATCCCTTACCGTGCCGAGGCAAGTTCTCTCGTCTATCAAACCGCCGAGGTGCGTGACCTGCTTGCCTGCGCTCGAGCGCTGGGTGATCCGAGCGACCAGCTTGCGCTGGTCACCACCTTGCGTTCGCCGCTGTTCGGATGCGGCGACGACGATCTCTTCGTGTGGAAGCGCTCTGGTGGCTCCTTCACCCTGACCGCGCCGATCCCGGACCAGTTGCTCACTCATCCCGTGGGCGAGGCGATCGAGTGGCTCCGCCGGACGTACTACGCCGCCCGCTGGCTCACCCCGAGCGAGGTCCTGGCCAAGATCGTCGCTGACCGCCGCATGCTCGAGGTCGCCGCGATCGGCCCACGGGCGCGCGATGCCTGGCGCCGGATCCGTTTCGTCGTCGATCAGGCGCGCGCGTGGTCGGAGGTGGAGCACGGCGGGCTGCGTTCGTACCTCGCCTGGGCCGCGCACCAAGGTGAGGAGACGTCACGGGTCGCCGAGGCGGTCCTGCCCGAGACCGACGCGGACGCCGTGCGCGTGATGACGATCCATGCCGCGAAGGGTCTGGAGTTCCCGATCGTCATCCTGTCCGGCATGACCGCGGCGCCGAACCGGCAGCGCGGTGTGCAGGTGCTGTGGCCGCCAGATGGTGGCTACGCGGTGAAGCTGAAGTCGTCGGTGCAGACGGAGGACTTCGACCTCGTCCAGCCGGTCGACGAGCAGATGGACGGGTTCGAACGCCGCCGGTTGCTGTACGTCGCGGCCACCCGCGCCCGCGACCACCTCGTCGTCTCGCTGCACCGCTCCGGCAACCGCAAGCACTCCAGCAACGCGGAGCTCATCGCAACCGCCGGCGGGGTCGAGGCTCCGCACGGGACGCTGTTCGAGAGCCCAGCACCGGTCGTGCGCGATCCGCGGACTACGGCGGACGTCACCCCGCCAATGGCCCGTACCGAGTGGGACACCCGAGTCTCCGCGGCCCGCGCCGCGAGTCGCGCCCGCTCCGCGCAGAGCGCGTCCGGTTTGGAGGGCACCGGTCCTGATGTCGCGCTGGCCGAGGTGGACCCCGGGACTGCGAAGGCGCCTCGCGATCTCGAGCTGCCGCCGTGGTCGAAGGGCCGATATGGCACCGCGATCGGCCGCGCGGTTCACGGCGTACTCCAGGTGGTTGACCTGAGCACCGGCGCCGGGCTCGAGGCCGCGGTGTCGGCGCAGTGCCTCACCGAAGGTGTCCTCGAGTACGCCGACGTGGTCACGGCGCTCGTGCGCTCGGCGCTCGCGTCCGAGGTGGTGAAGCACGCCGCCGCCCGGGAGCACTGGCGCGAGTCGTACGTCGGCACGGTCCAGCCGGACGGCACGGTCCTCGAGGGGTTCGTCGACCTCATCTACCGCGAGGATGACGGGCGCCTCACGATCGTCGACTACAAGACCGACGCCATCCCCGCCGCGGCCCTGGACAGCCGGGTCGCGTACTACGCACCCCAACTCCAGGCGTACGCAGCCATCCTCCCCAACACCGCCCCACCCATCCTCCTGTTCCTCAACCCGACCACCGCTACCGAACGCCGCCTCTAACCCACCGGACCTCCGGCACTCACCAACCGTGTCCGGCCCGGGCGCCGCACGCTGAGCGATCCGCCGACTCCGGCCGATCCCCGGGGTTGTTGAGTGGCCCAGGTCCACGACGAGCCTTTGTGGGCTAGGCGATCAGGCGGATGGCGAGGGCGATGATGACGGTGCTGGAGGCTAGCGCGGTCAGTAGGCGGCCGAGGTGGCCGGTGAGGGCTCTGCCCAGTAGGGCCCCGCCGGAGGCGAGGAGGAGTTGCCAGGTGGCGGAGGCGACGAACGCGGCCAGGACGAAGATGACGCGTTCGACCACGGCTGGATCGGACGACCCGGATCCGCCGAGGACCAACGCGGCGAAGTAGATCACCGTCATCGGACTGAGCAGGGTCATCCCGAGCATCCCGAAGTACGCCGTACGTCCGGCAACCGGCATCTCCTGGCTGATCCCGGTCAGCCGGTGCGCGCGATACCGGCGTACCGCTCTGATGGCTCCCATCGCGGCGAGACCCAGCAGGACCACCAGCGAAACCCACCGCAACGGCATCACGATCGGCACGAGGAGCGGCGCCAACGCGGACCCGGCGGCCGCGGCGACCAACGCGTAGATGCCGTCAGCCGACGCGATCCCCAACGCGGCACAGGCCCCGACCCGCAACGAACTCCGCGCACTCAGCGCGACCAGATAGGTCCCCACAGGCCCGACCGGCATGGCGATGCCATACCCGGCCAACAGCCCGGCGACCAACGCCGCGGTCACGACTGACCGAAGCTGGACCCTCCCCAACGACCGGCCTGCTGCTGAACCCGAGCCGCCGATCCGGCCCCCGGGTTCAACAGCAACACACCCACAGTCGTCGTAGTCATGCGCCCATCATGAGCATCCCCACCACCGCCCTCAACCCATTTACACCCGTTGCCCACCACAACAATCCCCGAAGTCCACAAGATCTGCACCCACGGACCCAGCGCTCGCTGCCCGGATCGGCGGTCGGGGTGTTGACGTTAAGTCTATATAGGTAGACATTGAGGGGTATGGGGCGGATTCGGCGGCCATCTGGGCAGACGTTGGCGGTGTTGTGGGCGCTGGCGGAGGAGGCGTCCGCGTGGGTTCATGGGTATGAGTTGTGCCGGGCGACCGGGCTCAAGGCGGGCACGGTGTATCCGATCCTGATCCGGCTCGCCGAGCGAGGGCAGCTTGATGCGCGCTGGGAAGCCGACCCGCCGCTCGGACGTCCGGCGCGTCACCTGTATCGGCTGTCGGCAGGCGGCGCACAGTACGTCGCTGACCTCCGGCGCGAAGCCGCAGAACGCACCCGCACACCAAAGCCCCAGATAGCGGGTGCCTGACGATGAAGGCGGCGGTGGCGACCGGCTTGGTCTTGCTGACCCCGTGGGTTCTGGCCGCGGCCGCGATCGCCTACCACTCAGCCCGAGCGGCGACCGGCCAGAATCTGCCGGCCCGCCTCGCCTCCTGGTCGACCGCGGGACGGCGCGGCGCGAGGGCGGACTGGGGAGCCGCCATGCGCGCCGAACTCGCCAGCATCGATGATCCAAGAGAACGCCGCCGGTTCGCCCTCGGCTGCGCGTGGGCCGCCGTACGCACCGGCTGGGGTCGAGGACCGCTGCTGGTCGGTGCCGCGTCAGCAGTCCTCGTCGCACTCCTCACCTTCATCGCCTCAAGGCTGATGCTCGCCGGCGACCGCACCGGCCTCCTCGCCGCCGTCCTCGTCGGCGCACCACAGCTTCTGTTCGGCGGAGTAGCACTGACCGCCGCCCGCCGAGCACGCTCCTTCCGGACCGGCCTCGAGTACGGCGCCGCCGTACTCCTCGCCTCTCTCCTAGCCATCCTCACCGTCGCCATCCCCGAATCCATTCGCTGGTACGACGAAGCCGGCGTCTGGCTCCTGGACGGCGACTCCCCCGCCTCCGGCATCCCCAACGCGCAAGCCGCCGTACAGGACGCGCTGGGCGGCCTCACGTTCTTCTTCCTCCTCTTCACCACCCCCTGGCCTGTTCTCGGTGCCTACTTCGGCAGCCACCTCCGGCACGGCCTCCCCAGCACGCAGAGTTGATGGTTTGCGACTGGAAGTCCGTGGAAACGGGGAACTCCGGGGAGCCGATGATTACCGGCTGTGGATCACGGGAAGTGACCCTGGCGTGTGGGTGAGCGCGGGGTCGCCTACGATCTGCGGAAACGGAGTGAGGATTCGTTCGGAATATGGTCCGCCCGCTGGCGGGTCTGCCACCAAGAGTGTGAGGGTGTGGCTCATGAACATCGGTACTCGGAAGATCGTCGTCGACGAGGCGATCGCCCAGCTACGGCTGTACGCCGAAACGAACGGCGCCGTACTGCGGTACTACGACGGTCTGCCGGGGATGACGCTGGTCGGTGGCGCCGAACCGAACCACGTGACGCTGTCGGACCTGGGCCGGATGATGGTGATCGGCGCGGACCTGCGGGCGCAGGACATCCCGTGGCTGCTGGAGGTCGAGGCGGAGAAGGAGTTCGCCGCGATCCCGGTCGACGCGCGACTGGAGGACGCCGCGCCGGGCAGTGACCTGTTCGAGGCGGCCATGGCGCTGGACGAGAAGTTCTCCGGCCACCGTGGCTTCGGCCAGGCGAAGAAGTCGAAGCTGCTGCACCTGAAGCGGCCGTTCCTCTACCCCGTCAGCGACAGCTTCATCCGGATGACGTACACGAACGCCGCCGCCGGCGCCGAGTTCCTGTCCGCCGTCCACCGCGACCTGGTCAACCCGGCCAACCTCCGCGACTTCAAACTCCTCCAGGTCCGGCTGATCGCCGAGCCCGCCACCTCGGCGGCGCGGCTGCTCGGCGAAGCCCCCACCCTCCGCCTCCTCGACATCCTCGCCTCACTGCTCGGCGAAGCGAAGTAGCGACCTCGCCTCACTGCTCGGCGAGGCGAGGCGAGGCGAGGCGAGGCGAAGTAGCGACCTCACGTCACGCCGAGCCGTGCCAGCGGCTCGACCAGTTCGCGCTCTTCGTAGGACAGGTGGGAGAGCAGCGTGTCGTCCAGGAGATCGACTGCAGCACGGAGACCGTCCAGGTTGCCGGAGCCGTCGACCAGAGCGACGAGTGCCTTGTCGACGCCCTCGAGGACGTCGTGGATGATGCGGTGCTCGGCCTGCAGGCGATCAACGACCGGGGCGAGTTCGGGATCGGCTCGGCGCAAGTGCGGGAAGAGTGAAGCGTCCTCGATCGAGTGGTGCGTGGTGACGAGCCGGCAGTAGGACTCGCAGTACGTGCCGAGGGTCCAGTTGTTCTGCCGCATCGTCATCGTGTTGATGTGCGACCGCGCCTGCCCGACACCGAGCGAGCCTGCGGCGACCTGCTCGACCAGGTCGCGGATCTGCTCCAGCTCGGCCCGCAGATGATCGTGCACCTCGATCAGATGCTGACCCGACGAGAGCTGGTACGGCGTATACGTCCGGGACGGGTCCAGCGCCGGACCGGTCGGTCGCTCCGACTCGTCCAGCAGTTGTACGGCGCTCCGTCGTACGGCGGGAGGTGGAGTCGGTACGACGGTGAACCCATCAGACCGCTCCGGAGCAGCTGCTGTCTCAACGCGCCGGCCGGTCGAGCGTGCGGTGTCGACGGACTCGCGGACGCCGGCGGCCACCTCGGCGAAGCGGCGGATGTCATCGGGGTCGTCGGAGCCGAGGATGTACGTGCTCATCCCCTCGCCCAGCGTCAGGTCGGTGAGCTGGTCGATCCACACCTCCTCGGGCCCTTGCAGGAAGCCACCATTGCCCTCGAACCGTCCGGACAGGTTGTACAGACGCCGTACTGACGCGGGATCGCGGCCGGCATCCACCGCGGCCTCGTCGATGATCTTGTTCATCGCGGCCAGTTCGTCGGGCCCGGCGTACGCGCTGCTCGGAAGCCAGCCGTCGGCGAGCCGGCCGGTGACGGCGAGCATGCGCGGCTTGTAGGCACCCAGCCAGATCTCCACATCGTGGGCGGGTTGCGGGCCGCGCTTGGCGCCGGCGACCGGGTAGTGCTTGCCGGGCAGCCGGATGCCACCGCCGGTCGGAGTCCAGACTTCGCGCATGATCGCGATGGCCTCCTCCAACGCGGCGATGCTCTGGCCGGTGGTGAGGCGCGGGCCGGCGTTGGCGGCCACGGCGTCCAGGAAACCGCCGGCGCCGAGACCGAGCTCGACGCGGCCGCCGGTGATCAGGTCGAGCGTGGCGACGCTGCGGGCCAGGACGACCGGGTGGCGCAGCGGCAGGTTGGCGACGTTCGTCGTGACCTTCACGCGCTGGGTCTGCGCGGCGACGACGGACAGCAGGGTCCAGGCGTCCATCAGACGCGGCTGATACGGGTGGTCCTGGAAGCTGACCAGATCGAGGCCGACCTGCTCGGTCAGCTGGGCGAGCGCGATCACCCGCGCGGGATGGTCGACCGTAGGGGTCAGGAACGTGCCGAAGACCAGCTCGTGGCCGTAGTCCATGGTTCACCTTGCCTGTGGGGATGGTTCGTCGACAGCAAAACTACTTCGCTGGACAAATAATCTCAACCACAGAACATCTGGTGGCGAACTGGATCACAGCAGCTGGAAGGCCTCCTGTGGTGTCAGGGCGGCACCGGCCGCGTACGCCTCCGCGTAGGCGGCGTCGCCCAAGGCAGAGCGGACGGTCTCGATGGCGCGGTCCAGATCCGTGAGGTCGACCGTGGCCGCCAGTTGCGGGTCGGTGGCCCGGGTCGCGGCGGCGGCGCCCAGAAGTTTGGCCGCGACCGTCTTGTCGGCCACACAGGCAGCGATGCCCTCCAGCGCCCAGCACATGCTGCGGAGCGAGTCGTACTCGGTGGAGATCCGGAAGGCCTCCTTGTGCGACTCCAGGGCCTCGGCGTACTCGCCGCGGAGCTCGAGGAGGAACCCCAGCTCCTCGAGCACCATCGACAGGTAGAGCACCGGCTCGTTCTGCCGGCGAGCCGCGTCGACCAGTGCCCGCAACCACCGCTCGGCCTCGTCGAGGTCGCCGCTGCGACGGGCAGCGAAGCCGAGCACGATCTCGGCCAGTGCCTGCGCCGCACGCTGTCCTTGCTCTGTCGCGAGCCGCAGCGCGCGCTCACCCTGCGACCGGGCGGCGTCGTAGCGTGCTTGCCGTATCGACGTCCAGCCGAGACCGCCCAAGGCCGAGGCGACCTCCGGCCACAGCCCGAGCTCCTCGGCCAGCTGAACGCCTTCGAGTTGCAGGCGCTCCGCCTCGTCGAAGTCTCCGGCGCGCTCCGCACGCGCACCGAGCCAGCTCAACGCCTGGAGCATGCCCCACCGGTCCCCCAACGACCGGAAGATGCGAGCACTCTCCGATGCATCCGCCTGCATGGCGGCCAGATCGGATCGCACATGTGAGTGCTTGGACCGGGACGCCAGCGCGGCGGCTACACCCCACTGGTCACCGTCGGCCTCGAAGCTCTTCAAGGACCGCTCCAGCAACGTCAGAGGGGTCGCCAGGTCGCCCACATCGCTGCCCGTGTGGGCGATCCACCATTGTCCACGTGCGTCGGCCGTCTCAATCCATCGGTCTCGTTCGCTCGGCGCTCGCGGGTCGCCCTGCAGATACAGGAACCCAACCCGCCAGGCCTCAACCCGCGGAGAACCCGGCACCGCCTCCAGCGACCGCTGAGCCTCGGCCAACCGTCCACGCAGGAACCAGTACCAGGCCAGCGCATCCACCAATCGCTCACCCAGATCCAGACGCCCGACAGCCACCGCCCGGTCGAGTGCGGTCCGCAGGTTGGCAGCGTCCTCGTCGAGCAACTGCAACCACCGGCTCTGCTCCCCGCCGTAGAGGTGCGGACGGGCCGACTCAGCCAGCTCCACGTAGTAGTCCAAGTGCCGCTGCCGCACCGCATCCAGCTCACCCGCAGCACGCAGCTTCTCCACGCAGTACGCCGCCACCGACTCCAGCAACCTGTACCGCGGCCCTTCCACTCCATGCACCGGTACGACGAGCGACCGGTCCACGAGACGGATCAACACATCCAGTACGTCGGCCTCCCCGCACACCGCCGCCGCAGCCTCCGCCGTACATCCATCAGCGTGTACGGCGAGCTGCCGCAGGACGGACTGCTCATCCGGATCGAGCAGCTCCCAGCTCCAGTCGATCATCGCGAGCAGCGTCTGCTGACGCGGTGCAGCACCGCGGTGTCCGGTCGCCAACAGCCGGAACCGGTCGTCCAGCCGCGCCACGAGCCCACGGACCCCGAGCGCCCGCACTCGGGTCGCAGCGAGCTCCAGCGCCAATGGGATCCCATCCAGCCGCCGGCACAGCACAGACACGTCGGCAACGGTCTCAGCGGACAACGTGAAGTCACGAGACGCTGCAGCCGCGCGAGTGACGAACAACTGCACCGCACTGCACTCACCCACCGCCTCGAACCCAAGTGCGGGCGACGGCACCTCCAGCGGCGGCACAGTCCAGACCACCTCACCGGCCAGACCGAGTGGCTCACGGCTGGTCGCCAGCACCCGAAGACCCGGCGCGGCCGCCAGCAGGCGGTCAGTCAGCTCGGCAACCTCCGCAACGACCTGCTCGCAGTTGTCCAGCACCAGGAGCCGCGTCCCCATGACAGCCGCCAGCCGCTCAATCACAGCGTCAGCAGGACCGGCGCTGTCCCGAAGATCCAGGGCCGCCTGCACCGCGTCCGTCAGTGCGTTCCGCACCGAGCGAGCCGCAGGCGTTACAGCAGCGAGCTCAACCAGTAGGACCCCATCCGGGAACCGCTCCGCGACCGAAGCAGCAGCCGCCAGAGCCAACCGCGTCTTGCCGACTCCCCCGGGCCCGGTCAGCGTCACCAGCCGTGAAGACTGGAGGCCCGAGCTCACCTCTGCCAACGCCTCCGAACGCCCGACCAGCTCAGTCAGCTGCGCCGGAAGGTTGGTCCGCGCATTCGGCAGCTCCTGCGTCAGGATCGACTGCTGCAGAGCAACCAGCTCAGGACTCGGGTCCAGCCCCAGCTCGTCCAACAGCAGCTGTCGCAAGTGCTCGTAGCTCTCCAACGCCTCGCTCTGGCGTCCGGCCCGATACAGCGCCCGCATGTGCGCGGCCCGCAACCCCTCACGCAGCGGATGCTCCGCAACCAGCACGGATAGCTCACTCACCGGCACGTCGGCACGCTCGAGCGCCGCCAACCGCTGCTCGGTGAGCCGCGCGACAGCCGTCTCCACGAATGCCTCGTCGGCAAAGTCGGCGTACGCCGGACCACGCCAGAGGGCGAGCGCCTCGTCGAGCCGGCCGGCGTCGACCCGCTCCGCGAACGTCAAGGCGTCGTACGACGAGTTGTCGACGGTGAGCGAGTAGCCGGCCGGACCGGACTTGACCAGGACGCGGCTGCCGGGCTCCGCGTCCTCGAAGGCACGGCGGAGCTGCGACACCTTGGCGGACAGCGTGCCGGACGGGTTGCCGGGCAGGTCCGAGCCCCACAGGTCGTCGATCAGCCGGTCCGCCGGGACCGGTCGCCCCTCGTGGACGAGGAGGTCCGCCAGCAGGGCGCGCACCTTCAGGCCTGGGATGGTGACGGGCTCCCCCGCGTCCGTCCAGGCGGTGACCGGTCCGAGCACCCCGAAGCGCATGGCCGCACCCTATCTTTCCGCCCCGGCCGGCGGTGACCGGAAAGAAACCGTAAACGGGATCCGGCAGAGTCTGAAGCACCGGAAAGGAGGCAGGACAATGCGACTGGCAGTGATCATCGGCAGCACCCGCAACGGCCGGTTCGGACCGACCGTCGCACACTGGCTGGCCCGTCAGGCGGCCAAGCAGTTCGAGGTCGACCTGGTCGACCTGGCCACCGCCGCTCTGCCGGCGACACTGCCCGACACCGACGACGAGACACCGGCGGAGGTCGCCGTACTCGCACCGAGACTGGCCGCCGCGGATGCGTTCGCGGTGGTGACGCCGGAGATCAACTGCAGCTTTCCGGCACCGCTGAAGACCGCACTGGACTGGTACTACGAGGAGTGGCACGCCAAGCCGGTCGCGATCGTCAGCTACGGCCGTGAATCCGGCGGCCGGTGCGCCGCCGCGCAACTGCGGCAGGTCTTCACCGAGCTTCAGGCCGTCACCATCCGCAACACCGTTGCCCTGCCCTGCTACTGGGAACAGTTCACCGCCGACGGTGACTGGCCCCGGCCTACCGCCGGCTACGAAGCCGGCGCCAAGATCATGCTCGACCAGCTCGTCTGGTGGGCCGAAGCGCTCCGGGACGCGCGCTTGAAGCGTCCTTACCAACAGTAAGAAAGGGAAAGACCCATGAGGAAGCTGATCGAATCCACCTTCATGACCCTGAACGGCGCCATCGACAACCCGCAGAACTGGAGTACGCCGTACTGGGACGACGAGCACAGCGCCTACTCGGTGGCCCTGATGGACGGGGTCGACGCCCAGGTGCTGGGCCGGGCAACCTACGAAGCGTTCGCCGAGGCCTGGTCGCAGCGCAGCGGCGACCCCTACACCGACGCCTTCAACGCGATGCCGAAGTACGTCGCCAGCCGCACGCTGAAGGAGACGACCTGGAACGCCCAGCTGCTCGAGGGCGACGCCGCCGAGGCGGTCGCCCGGCTCAAGCAGACCGAGGGCGGGAACCTGATCAAGTTCGGCACCGGCTCCTTCTCGAAGACGCTGCTGGAGAACAAGCTGGTCGACGAGTACCACTTCTGGATCTTCCCGGTGGTGGCCGACGGCGAGACCATGTTCCAGGGTCAGGGCGTGGACGTCACCCACCTCGACCTGCTCGGCACCACCACCTTCAAGTCCGGCATCGTCGTGCACAAGCTGGCTCCGAAGGCCTGACCGCTCCACTCGCATCCAGCCGGCCCACCTGCAAATGGTGGCCGGCTGGATGCTTGTGCGCGCACTTCGTGGGTACCGGTCCGGCCTCGGGGGATGTGAGGCGGCGCTGGGGACCGCCTTCCGCAGGTCCTCGCGATCGGTTTCGCCAGATCGCAGGTCCGCACAGTCGAATCGGACTGGAGGTCTGATGGGTACCGTCCTGACAATCGTCGTGATCGTCGTTGTACTGCTCGCGGCGGCCGCGCTGTTCTTCGCCTACCAGCGCAGACGTTCCGGCGAACTGCGTGAGCGGTTCGGCCCGGAGTACGAGCGCAGTGTGGAGGAATCGGGCGATCGGCGCAGCGCCGAACGTGAACTGCGCGGGCGTGAACGCCGGGTCTCGCAGCTCGACATCACGCCGCTGAGCCATGAGTCCGCCGAGGCCTACCGGGTCGAGTGGGCGCAGGTTCAGCAGAGCTTCGTCGACCAGCCGGCCGCCGCGGTCGCCGACGCCGATCAGCTGGTACTGCGGATGATGCGCGAGTCCGGCTACCCGGTCGACGAGTTCGACCAACGCGTGAACGACATCTCGGTGGAACATCCGGAGGTCGCGGCACACTATCGCGACGCGCACCGGATCGCCGTCGCGCAGGAACGCGGCGAGGCCGACACGGAAGATCTCCGCCAGGCCGTCACCGCTTACCGCTCGCTCGTCGAGGCCCTGCTGGCCGACAGCGACGACCTGACCGCACGCCATCGCGTGCAACCGACCGACGCCAAGGAGCAAGCATGACCATGCACGACGACCGCCGCATGAACGAGCCGACCGAGGACGATCGCCTGATCGGGACGACCGACGACGACCGGCTGCTGAACGCCAAGCCTGTCGACGATCGGACGGACGACCTGACCGACGACCGCCGGGTGGACGGCACGACCGACGATCGCCTGATGGACGACACGACCGACGACCGGCTGATGGACGACACGACCGACGACCGGCTGATGGGTGGCGACGAGCGTACGTCCGCGACCCGTGAGCAGGCCGTGGACGCACCGGCGGCCGACGAGCCGTTGCTGGCCTCGGACCTGATGGTCGACTACCGGAGCCGGTGGGAGGTCATCCAGCAGGGCTTCGTCGACGATCCGCGCAATGCGGTGAGCGAGGCGGACACCCTCGTCGACGACGTACTCAAGCGCCTGTCGGAGTCCTTCGAGCGCCAGCACCAGGGCCTGGAGAAGCAGTGGTCCGACGGTGAGCCGTCGACCGAGGACCTGCGCTCTGCGCTGCAGAAGTACCGCGCCTTCTTCCAGCGGCTGCTCACCCTCTGAGCGAACCCGGCCGGCGCCGCCGATGGGTCGGTCGAGGTGGTGGACCTGACGTCGCCGCTGTCCGCGTCGACGCCGGTCATCCAGCTCCCGCCGGA
>NZ_JBFAKS010000030.1:0-116598 GCF_040655855.1 Kribbella sp. NPDC050281
AGGCTACTGAGGTGATCTCGAGTGACTTCTGCCGTGGGCTGGTGTCTGACGACGAGAACGATCAGGCGGCCAGCAAGGACGCGTTCGAGGTGCTCCCGCGACCAAGGTCGTCGCCGGGCCGCGACGGCCCGGCCGGTGAGCCACGAAAGCTGTCGGCGGGCCGACGTAGGCTTTCGGCATGAGTGAGCTACCTGACCGCCGGCTGCTGCTGGTGCACGCCCACCCGGACGACGAGACCATCAACAACGGCGTGACGATGGCGCGTTATGTGGCCGAGGGAGCCGCCGTCACGCTGATCACCTGCACGCTCGGTGAAGAGGGTGAGGTGCTCGTCCCGGACCTCGAGCACCTGGCCGCCGACCAGACCGATCAGCTCGGTGAGCACCGGATCGGCGAGCTCGCCGCCGCGATGGCCGAGCTCGGCGTCACCGACCACCGCTGGCTCGGCAGCGCCGGGAAGTACCGCGACACCGGGATGATCTACAACGACGAAGGCAACGCCGCCGTCCCGCTGGAGACCCGCAAGGACAGCTTCTGGCAGGCCGACCTGCTCGCCGCGGCCGACGACCTGGTCCCGGTCATCCGCGAGGTCCGCCCGCAGGTCCTGGTGACCTACGACGAGTACGGGAACTACGGTCACCCCGACCACATCAAGGCGCATCGCGTCGCGACGTACGCCGCTGCCCTGGCGGCCGCCCCGTCGTACCGGGAGGACCTCGGCGAGGCGTGGGACATCGCGAAGATCTACTGGATCGCGATGGCGGAGTCGCGGATGCGCGAGAGCCTGCGCCGGCTGCGCGAGGCCGGTGACACGACGACGTTCGAGGGCATGGATCCGGACGGTCCGATGGGTCCGCCGATCACGCCGGACCGGCTGATCAACTGCGTGATCGACGGCGACGAGTTCCTGGATCGCAAGATGAACGCGATGAAGGCGCACGCCACCCAGATCACCGTCGACGGGCCGTTCTTCGCACTGTCCAACAACAACGGCAGTCAGGTCTGGGCCTCGGAGTCGTATCGGTTGGTCAAGGGCACCGCGGCGCCCGGACCGGACGGCCTCGAGCACGACCTGTTCGCGGGGCTGTAGGACGGGCCGCGCGGGCGTGACCGTTCCCACACGCTCGGTTGAGGCATCAACCTTCCGGCGGGCATAGTCTGCAATGGTGTCCTCGTCGGATCCCAGTGGGAGTGTCGCGCCCGCCGGCTTCCGTGCTGCGCTCGGCCGGTTCGCCTCCGGCATCACGATCATGAGCACGCTCCAGGACGGCGTCGCGCACGCGATGACGGCGAACGCGTTCACGTCCCTCTCGCTCGACCCGCCACTGGTGCTGGTCTGTGTCGACAAGGGTGTCCGGATGCACGCCGCCGTACTCGACTGTGGCTACTGGGCCGCCTCGGTGCTTGCCGGCGATCAGCAGCCGATCGCGGACCGGTTCGCCCGCTCCGGCCGGGATCTGTACAGCCAGTTCGACGGGATCACGACGTCGGCCGGCCCGAAGACCGGCTGCGCGCTGCTAGAGGGGGCTCTGTCCTGGCTCGAGTGCCGGACCTGGGCGACGTACGACGGCGGCGACCACACCATCGTGGTCGGTGAGGTGCTGAGCCTCGGTCTCGGCGAGCCGGCCGATCCGAGCGCGCTGATCTACCACGCGAGTCACTACCGGAAACTGCCCGGAGCCTGAGCGTTACCGCGCAGGTCGCGCGACTACGGGCAAGCCGGGGCATGTCGGGGCACCCCGGGCCAGGGCGGGCGCGCCCTGCGGCAGAAGAGGCCTGATTCGTCCCGTAAGATGTGCCCTCGTGTCCCGAGCGGACGCGGCCTGTACACGGTTTGAGTGGAGGACTCTGTCCGGTGGGGAAGAAGCAGCTAGCGGGGATCATCGCCGCTGCTGGGCTTGGCGTGCTCGTCGTGGGCTACGGCGCGGCGTTCGCGTTCGCGGGCGACAAGATTCCCGGTGACACCACGGTGCTCGGCATCCGGGTCGGCGGGATGTCCGAGGCCGATGCCAAGGCCAAGCTCGAGGCCGGGCTGAAGGACCGCCTGGCCCAGCCGATGCCCCTCAAGGCCGGCCAGTCCAGGTTCGAGGTGAAGCCGGCCGATGCCGGCCTCAGCCTGAACCTGGACGCCACCGTCGACGCCGCGGGTGCGGGCCGCAGCCTGGCCCCGGGCCGCATCTGGCATGCCCTGACCGGCGGTGACGCGGTCGACCCGGTGGTCACCGCGGACGACGCGAAGCTGAAAACGGCCGTCGACAAGCTCGCCACCCAGGTGAACCGTCCGGCCACCGAAGGCAGCATCACCTTCAAGGAAGCCACACCGGTCCAGCACGCGCCCGCCGAGGGTCTCCAGTTGGACAACGCGAAGGCAGCGGACGCGCTCGTCGCCGCCTACCCGGCCGGTGATACCCCCGCCGACCTTCCGGTCAACGTGACCAAGCCGCAGGCCGGCACGGACGCGATGGACAAGGCCCTGAAGGACTTCGCCGAACCGGCCATGTCCGGCCCGGTCCGGCTGACTGTCGGCGACAAGTCGGCCGAGCTTCAGCCGAAGGAGTTCGGACCCGCGCTGACGGTGACCGTGAAGGACGGTAACGCCACCCCGGCGCTGAACACGAAGAGGCTCGAGCCGCTGTTCCAGCAGCGGTTCAAGACGCTGGAGACGCTGCCCAAGGACGCCACGGTCCAGATCGTCGGGACCACTCCGAAGGTCGTCCCGGCCGTCGACGGCATGGTGGTCGACCGGGCCAAGGTCGGACCCGCGATCCTCGCGGTGCTGCCGAAGCCACCCGGGGAGCGGCGGGCCGCGGTCGGGCTGACCCACACCAAGGCGAAGATGACCACCGAGGCTGCTGCCGCGCTCGGGATCACGGAAGTGATGGGGGAGTTCACCACCAGCTTCCCGCACGCGCCGTACCGGAACGTGAACATCGGCACCGCGGCGGCCAAGATCAACGGCACGCTGGTGAAGCCGGGCGACACGTTCAGCCTGAACAAGATCGTCGGCGAGCGGACCAAGGAGAACGGCTTCACCGAGGGCAACATCATCAGCGGCGGCAAGTTCGTGCTCGACCTCGGCGGTGGTGTCTCGCAGTCGGCCACGACCACCTTCAACGCGGCGTTCTTCGCCGGGCTGAAGGATGTCGAGCACAAGGCGCACAGCGTCTACATCAGCCGCTACCCGATCGGCCGCGAAGCGACCGTGGCCTGGCCGGCGGTCGACATGAAGTTCCTCAACGACTCCGGGCACGGGGTGCTGGTGCAGACGATCTTCAAGGCGTCGACGCCGGGCAGTGCGGGCAGCATCACGGTGAAGATCTGGGGCACCAAGGTCTGGGACATCACCGCGGGCCAGTCGGGCAAGCGGAACCCGCGCGCACCGAAGGTGGTCTACAACCCCGATCCCAAGTGCCGGCCGCAGGCGCCGACCCCCGGGTTCGACATCACGGTCTACCGGTACTTCGCGAAGAACGGCGTACGGCAGAAGGCCGAGTCGTTCGTCACGAAGTACAACGCGGCCGACGACATCCGCTGTGGGCCCAAGCCCGGCACCACGCCGCCGCCTCCCGGCACGAGTACACCACCAGGCGTGAACAAGCCCACCCGCCCGCCGAACTGATCCGGGCGGGGCTGCGGTCAACCCCGGTGGATCCTGTGGAGTTCGGCGGCTACCTGGTTGAACAGGTGCTCGCCGATGACTGCGCCTTCGCGGCGGACCTGACCGGGGTCGATGCGCAGGACACGGTCCAGACGGACCTCGCTGTTGCGGCCTTCCTTGTCCCACGCGCCGCTGCCGATGTCCATCCAGATCCGGCCCCAGCGCGCCTCGTCGGCGGCGTCCCGGTCGTGGTCCTTGCTGGTCAGGATCAGCGCCAGCAGCCACGGCCCGTCCGAGCCGACCACCAGCACCGGCCGGTCCTTGCCGCGATGGTGGTCCTCCTCGAACGGCACCCAGGTCCAGACGATCTCGCCCGGGTCCGCCACCCCGTCGTCCGGGTGCGGCGTGTACTCGACGTGCACCGTTCCCTCGAAGTCGCCCGCGTACTCCGGCCGCTCCGCCACGTGATCCGCCCTGTGATCCGCCATGGCACCCGAGGGTAACCCCCTCACATCACACCGGCCTCACACCGTTCCAACGGCGTGGAAAACACCATTCAAGACACGAAGACGGTCAATCGGGCCGCGATCCTGGCGGTCCTGCTCACCGGGCAGTTCATGGCGAACATCGACACCGCGGTCGCGAACATCGCCGGCCCGTCGATCGGCGCCGATCTGCAGGCCTCGGAGGGCGCGGTCGGGCTGGTCGTGACCGGGTACGTCGTCGCGTTCGCGGTGCTGCTCATCACCGGCGCCCGGCTCGGCTCGTCCCTCGGCTACCGGCGGACGTTCCTGCTCGGTCTGCTGGTGTTCACGGCTGCCTCGCTGGCCTGCGGTCTCGCGCCCGAGATCGTCTCCCTCGTCGTCGCCCGCTTCGTCCAGGGCGCCGGCGCCGCGCTGATGGTCCCGCAGGTCCTCAGCGGCATCCAGTTGCACTTCCACGGCCGGGACCGGCTGAAGGCGCTGGGCTACTTCTCGATCGCCTTGTCCGGTGGGGCTGTCCTCGGACAGATCCTCGGCGGCGTACTCATCGCGGCCGACCTGTTCGGCACCGGTTGGCGCCCGATCTTCCTCGTCAACATTCCCATCGGCCTGGCTCTCCTGGTCACCGGCCGCCGCCTGCTCCCGGCTGACCGGGCGACCGATCGCGATCCCGTCGACCTGGTCGGCGTACTCACCCTGTCCGCCACTGTCCTGCTCGTGATCGTCCCGCTCCTGCTCGGTTCTGAGCGCGGCTGGCCGGCGTGGTCCTGGCTGTGCCTCCTGCTGAGCCTGCCCGCCCTGGCCTTCTTCGAGTACGGCGAACGCCGGGCCGCCGCACGCGGTGGTCGTCCCCTGATCGCGAGGCAAGTGCTCCGCAACCCGTCCGTCCGGGCCGGCCTGCTCGCCCATGCCTGCACGACAGGCACGTACTTCGCTCTGCTCTTCGTCCTCGCCCTCTACCTCCAGGACGGTCTGAACAAGGGGCCGGCGTACTCGGGGTTCGCCATGGTCGTCTGGGTCGCGGCGTTCGGGCTGGCCGGGCCGATCATCCCGCGGCTGCGCAGGGGGGTGCGGTGGATGCCCGTCATCGGCTGTCTGGTCCTCGCGGCCGGATACGTGTCTGTCCTGGCCTATCTGCTGCTCGGCGGCCGCACCGGGCCGCTCCTGTTCGCCCTGCTCGGCGTCGGCGGCCTCGGGCTCGGCATCAGCGCCAACACCCTGATCGGCGCAGTCACCTCGAGCATTTCCCCGCAGTACGCCGCTGACCTGTCCGGCGTGGTCGCCACCAACGCACAGCTGTCCGGCGCTCTCGGGGTCGCTCTGGCCGGTTCTAGCTACGCAGCGCTCGCCTCGAACCCCAGTAGTGCGCTGAGCGTCGTACTGGCCGGGTTCATCGTGGTGACGCTGGTCGGGGCGGCTGCGGCTCAGCGCTTGGTCAGATAGCGGTAGCGGTACGCCTCCGCGTAGCCGAGCCTGCGGTAGGTGACCATGGCGGCCGTGTTCTCCTCCACGACCTCCAGATAGGTCCGGCGGCCGCCCAGCGGCCCGGACCACCTGGCCAGGCCCTGGACGAGCGCCGTACCCAGGCCACGGCGGCGGTACGACGGGTCCACCCGGACGGCATCGACACCCAGCCAGTGCCCCGTCATGGACCCCCGCCCGACGGCCACCGTGCGGCCGTCCAGGGTGATCGAGGCGAACACAGCCTTCGGCGCACCCTCCATCACGGCCGGGGCAGCTTCGGGCACCGGTCCGTCGAACGCTGCGGCGTACCACGCGTTGCTGGGGTGTTCCGCGATCAGTACGTCGTACTGCGGGGAGGCGTTCACGTGGTCCAGGGTGGTGTGCAGGACGAAGGTGTCGGATTGATCGGGGCGGGCGTCGATCCACTCCTGGGTAAGGAATTCGGCCGCTTCCGGGCTGCCGACGCGGACCAGCGCCAGCGGGGGCAGGCCGCGCTCGTCGTAGAAAGCTTCAGCGTGCTTGAGGGCGTCGGCGACCGGCATGCCGGGATTCCCGGCCGGGAGCAGCGAGTTGCCCCGGCCGGTCCAGCCAGAAGATGCCCGCAGCAACCACTGGCCGACGTACGCCGTCTCGGCCGCGGGCCGGCCCAGAGCAGTGGTCAGGAAGAGCTGTTCGACGTCCACCGGCCGCAGCGGCATCTCCGGGATCCGTTTGGCCGCCGCCACGTCGGCGCTGCCGACCTGGTGCAGACTGCTGTCCGCGTGCCGGACGACCAGGCCGGAGGGGTCCCAGGACTGCAGAACGCCGATCACGTCGGTCAGTCCGCCCGGAATCCGGTGCCGGACCACGACACGGTGGCCGATATCACGGACATTGAGGCCTGACACGATGCGGACTCCTGGCAGAGTGGGCGAAGGACTACCGTGATACTAGAGACCTTGCACCAAACCTTGCATCGAGCACAGCATCACCGCATCGCAGCACCCCAGATCAGCGCTGCGCTTGCCTGCCATAGGAGGAGTAGCAGTGACCTACGTCATCGCGCAGCCGTGTGTTGACCTGAAGGACCTCGCCTGCGTCGAGGAATGCCCCGTCGACTGCATCTACGAGGGCAACCGGATGCTGTACATCCACCCCGACGAATGTGTCGACTGCGGAGCGTGCGAGCCGGTTTGCCCGGTGGAGGCGATCTACTACGAGGACGACACTCCGGAGCAGTGGAAGGACTACTACACCGCGAACGTCGACTTCTTCAACGATCTCGGTTCCCCTGGCGGCGCCTCCAAGATGGGCAAGATCGACAAAGATCACCCCTTCATCGAGGCCCTGCCCCCGCAGGAGCACGACGAGTAAGGGCGGAAAAGCAAAAGCGGGAGTGCAGGAGTCGAGGCCCTGCCCCCGCAGGAGCACGACGAGTAACCATCCAGCTACCTATTGTGGCGAGCGCTCCAGCGGGTGCTCGCCACACGCTTGACTACTGCTCCTGGACGTCGACGTGGACGTGGTCCAGGTGGCGGAGGATGGCTGGGTCGCCGGAGCGTTCGGGCGGGGTGTAGTCGCGCCACCCACTGTCCGACCGGCCGCCTGCCGTCCAGATCTTGTCGCTGAAGATGACCGTCTTGATCTTCAGCAGGTCCGCCCGCGCCACCAGGTACTGCGCCATCGCCCAGCCCTTGGTCGTGTTCGTCTTCGAGATCGGCCGCACGAACACATCCACCGCCCGGCCCTCGTAGTGCGCCGACCCCACCATGTGCCCGGACTGCACCCCACCCGGCGCATACCCACCGGTCGACAGTGTCCCGAACGTCTCGAGCAGATCCGTGCGTACGGCGTCCGCCCGCGGCGTCAGCCCGTTGCGGCCGACCACCTCCTGCTTCACCGAGTCGGTGTTCACCGTGCAGGCGAACACGCTCTTCGACTGCCCGGTCAGCGCCGAGGCGAGCACCCGGGCGTCCGCTTCGTGATCCGCATAGGCGTTCGGGAACGCGCTGCGCTGGACCCGGTCGGCCGCCACCGTCACCGCGAGCGTCTGGTAGTTCTTCACCTTGACCAGCGCGTCGTAGAACTTCCCGGCCGCGTAGTGCGGGTCCCGCACCTGCTTCGCCGTACCCCAGCCCTGTGACGGCCGCTGCTGGAACAACCCCAGCGAGTCCCGATCCCCATGCGCCAGATTCCGCAGGCCGGACTCCTGGTACGCCGTCGCCAGCGCGATCGTCGCCGCGCGGGCCGGCAGTCCCCGGCGTACGGCGACACCCGCGATGATCGCGGCCGACTCAGCCTGCTCCAGGTCCAGCTCGACGGTGGTCCCGTTGACCGTGGCGGTGCACTGCTCTTTGGGCGGCAGCAACGGCCCGATCCCCTTGTCCCCGACCCACTTGACCGTCAACCCAA
The DNA here is from genome assembly GCF_040655855.1 of Kribbella sp. NPDC050281. Taxonomy (NCBI): domain Bacteria; kingdom Bacillati; phylum Actinomycetota; class Actinomycetes; order Propionibacteriales; family Kribbellaceae; genus Kribbella; species Kribbella sp. NPDC050281. Next base: position 7,936 of record NZ_JBFAKS010000030.1, read on the forward strand.
TGGCCAGCGCAAGCACACCGACAGCGCCCACGGCCACCAGGGCACGACGCTTCATCGGCATACCGCTCCCAACGTGTGGGGGCGGTGGTCGGGTTCCGGGGTGTCGGTCACGATGTGGTTGACGTGCGGCGCGTGCGGTTGGTTGGCGTTCCGCACGCGTTGGTGCTCACCTGTCACGCGTTGGCGTGCAGGGCTTCGTTGAGCGTGATGCCCTCACCCTGGCGCGGCCGCGCCTCGACGGCACCGGTGACCGAGTTGCGGAGGTACAGCAGCCCGGGCTGCCCGGACAGGTCGCGCGCCTTCACCAAGCTGCCGTCGGGGAGGGTCACCTTGGTGCCGGCGGTCACGTAGAGCCCCGCCTCGACCACACAGTCGTCGCCGAGCGAGATGCCGGTGCCGCCGTTCGCACCGAGCAGGCAGCGCTTGCCGATCGACACCACCTGGGTACCGCCACCGGACAGTGTGCCCATGATCGACGAGCCGGCGCCGATGTCGCTGCCGTCGTCGACCACCACACCGGCCACGATGCGGCCCTCGACCATCGACGTACCGAGCGTTCCGGCGTTGAAGTTCACGAAGCCCTCGTGCATCACTGTGGTGCCGGAGGCCAGGTGCGCACCGAGCCGGACCCGGTCGGCGTCGCCGATCCGAACGCCGCTCGGTACGACGTAGTCCGTCATCCGCGGGAACTTGTCGACGCTCGCCACACTCAAGTGCTGGCCGGCCGCGCGCGCCCGCAGCCGCACCTGCTCGATGTTCTCGACCGGGACCGGGCCGAGCGACGTCCACGCGTTGTTCGGCAGCGCGGCGAAGATGCCGTCCAGGTTGAGGCCGTGCGGGCGGACCAGCCGGTGCGACAGCAGGTGCAGCCGCAGGTACGCGTCCGCGGTGCCCGCAGGCGCCTGCTCCAGGGTGATTCCGGCCGACACGACCTCACGCCGTACCTGCCGGATCTCGTCGTTGCCCTCGGCAGCGATCAGCTCGGCCGGCGCCTTGGCGTCGTCCGGGCGTGAGCCGAGCTCGGGCGCCGGGTACCAGACGTCCAGGACGGTCCCGTCGGCGGAAACGGTGGCGAGGCCGAAGCCCCAGGCGTGCGTGGCGTTCTCGGTCATGCCCACAAGCCTGCCAGACGGCCCACGCCGCAGTGGAGGCCGGTGCACCGGTGGCTGTGGTCACATGGACGGATGCAGACGGCATCCTCGCTGACCTTCGACACCGATCTCGGCTCCGACGTCGACGACGTCCTCGCTCTGGCGACGATCCTCGGCTCACCCGAACTCGATCTCACCGCCGTCACCACCGTGTACGGCGACACTCTGGTGCGGGCCCGGATGGCCGCACGGGTGGCCACGGTCGCGGGTCGCACCATCGACCCGATCGTGCCTGGCCGTACCGAAACCCGCTCCGGACGGCCGGTCTGGTGGGCCGGTCACGAAGGCGCGCTCCTTCCGGACCTGGCCCGTGAGACCGTCGCCACCGGCACCGACCCGATCGCGGTGCTCGCCGCCTCGCCGACCGTCGTCGCGGTCGGGCCGTTGACCAATGTGGCGGAGGCCGTCGAGCGGCCCGGGCACCAGATCGCGCAGTTGTGCGTGATGGGCGGCAACTTCTTGTCGGCCGATGCCGAGCACAACATCAAGTGCGACGTCGACGCGGCCGCGGTCGTGTTCGCCAGCGGAGTGCCGGCGACGGTCATCGGGATCGACCAGACGTCGCGGCTGCGGCTGGGTGGTGCTGTCGTCGCCGAGTTCGAAGCAGCCGGACCGCTCGGGCAGCTGCTTGGTGCGGAGATGCGGCAGTTCTGGAGTTTCTCCGCGTCCGACTCCAACGTCCCGCACGACCCGGCCGCGGTGCTGATGCTGACCGATCCGGACCTGTTCACCTTCGCCACCGGCCGGATCGGGGTCGACGAGGCCGGGATCACCCCCTTCACGCCCGGCGACGGGCCGCACCGGATCGTCGCCGATCTCGACGCCGAGGCGGTCGCCCGGCGCATCGTGGACCGGATCCTCGTCGCTTGTGCGGGCAGCCCGACCTGAGCCCGGCCTCGGCTGGAAATTCGGCGGCGGCTGATCGAGCGGCCGTGATCTACTGGCGTGATGCTTCCGGCGTGGCTCTCGCATGTTGACGGACCGGTACTGCGGGCGACGGAGGCTCCGTCGGTCGGAGCGTTGCACGGGGAGTTGCTGCGGCAGTGGGGATCGTCGGAAGTCTGGCGGTTGTCGTACGGCCTGCGCAGCGTGATCGTGAAGCGGGGTACGGACAGTCAGTCCGGTGAGGGAACGGCGTACGAGCGGTTCGTCATCCCGTTGGGGCTGCCGGCGCCTGAGCTGATCCACGCCGAGGACGGCATGCTCGTACTCGCGGACGTGGGCCGGGTGACGCTGGAGCAGGAGCCGTCGGCGGAAGGATTCCTGGCTGCGGCCGAGTTGGTGGCCGAGATTCGCTCCCGGGCTGTCTCTGGGCCGAGTGGGTTCCCGCCGGAGCGGGTCAAGGAATTGGCCGACCGCATCGACCGGATCTCGTTCGACGTCGGGCCGTTGACCGAGGCTCTCGCTGTACTGCACCGGGACGCGCCGTTGGCCGTCGTCCACGGTGATTTCGTGCCGAAGAACCTTGTCTCCGACGGCACCCGGTGGACTGCGGTCGACTGGCCGCTGACGTACGTCGCGCCGTACCTCAGCGACCTGTACACCCTGGTCCGCGACGCGACCGCACTCGGCCACGACCGCGGACCGATCGTCGCCCACTACGTCGAGACGGCCGGCGCCGATCCGTTCCTGGTCGACCGCCAGCTCCTCGCCGGCGGCGCCTGCTTCTGCCTTCTCGCACTGGACTTCGTCGTCACCGAGGGCCGGCGCACGATCCCGGATTCAGACACCTGGATCGCACCGCTCCTGGCCGAGCTCGAGGATCTGATGGACCAGCTGTCGTGAGGCTGCTCGTCCTCGGCGGTACGAAGAACCTCGGCCGTCATGTCGTCGAGGCCGCTCTGCGTGACGGTCACGACGTGACGCTGTTCAACCGTGGCGTGACCAACCCTGAGCTGTTTCCTGAGGTACGACGCTTGGTCGGTGAGCGGGCCGCGCCGGACGTGCTGGCGACGGGGGAGTGGGACGGCGTCATCGACATGTCCGGCTTCCTCGTTCCACAGGTCCGTCTGAGTGCGGAGCTGCTCCAGGATCGCGTCGGCCACTACACCTACATGTCGTCGATCGCTGTCTACGCCAGCAAGGTGACGCCGGGGATGGACGAGTTTGCTCCGCTGCTGGATTGGCCGGACGGTGCGCCCGAGAACGAGTTCACGATGGACAGCTACGGCCCATCGAAGGTGCGCTGCGAGTCGTTGCTGTCGGCCACCTTCGGCGCGCGGACCGCGGCAGTTCGGTCTGGTTTCGTGGTCGGTCCGTACAACCCGGACTTCGGCAACTGGGGCTCCGCGCTCGCCCACGGCACCCGGATGGAGTGCGCCGCCCGACCCTCGCAGCCGGTCCAGTACGTCGACGCCCGCGATCTGGCCGACTTCCTGCTCCGGCTCACCACCGAGCGCGTGAGTGGTCCGTTCAACGCGGTCGGGCCAACCCGGACGATGGCGGAGTTGGCCGACGCCTGGCGTTCCGTCGTACCCGATGCTGCTCCGGTGGACTGGACGCCGGCGGTGGACCGCTTCCACCTGCCCCACGACGGGAGCAACGACGGGACGTTCCGGCTCGACAACAGCCGGGCGCTGGCGGCTGGACTGCGGTTGCGGGCGGACGAGGAGATCGCGCGCGACTACGTGACGTGGGTCCAGGATGGGAACGTCCCGCCTCCGCCGCCGCACTGATCCGTAGCATTGCCTCCCGTGATCATCGAGACAGGTGGAGGGCCGGTCGGCCCGACCAGCCCGAGCGGCGCCGGCTTCAGCAGTGTCGACGCGACCCGCTACTCCGGTACGACGGGAGGCCGTCAGGAGGCGGCGCTCCAGACGGTGGGTGGTCTACTGCAGGTCGGAGACCGGCTGCGCTACAAGATCTATCCCGAGCTCGACGAGCTGCTCAGCTACTCGGCGACGTACGCGGCGGTGGATCTGGTCTTCACCGACGGCACTCGGCTGTCTGGGCTCGGCGCCACGGACCAGTACGGGATGCCGCTCGATGCGGCCGGTCAGGGCGCGGCCAAGATCCTCTACGCGAACCAATGGAACGACGTACAGGTCGACCTCTCGCCTGCGGCCGGGAAGACCGTCGACCGGGTGCTGCTCGTGGTAGACGCTCCTTCGGGGCCTTTCGAGGGCTGGGTCGACGATGTCGAGATCGGGCCGGCGCCGGCCCGGCTGGACGGCACGGACCTGGTCGCGTACGTCGACACCCGGCGCGGCACCAACGCCAGCCACGACTTCTCCCGCGGCAACACGCTGCCGATCACCGCCTGGCCGAACGGCTTCAACTTCCTGACGCCGGTGACCGACGCCTCGACCCACCGCTGGCCGTACGAGTACCACCGCGCGAACAACGCCGACAACCGGCCGGAGCTGCAGGGCCTGTCGTTCTCGCACCAGCCCAGCCCGTGGATGGGTGACCGGGACCAGCTGACGATCATGCCTGTGGCCGCGGCCGAGCCGCTCGGCGATCCGGCCGAACGCGCCGCCGCCTTCAGCCACGACGACGAGATCGCTCGCCCGGACCTGTACTCGGTCCGTCTTGCGAACGGCGTACTGGCCGAGCTGGCGCCGACCGATCACGGGGCGATCTTCCGGTTCGGCTTCCCGGGCGACGCGGCCGGCCGGCATCTGGTGGTCGACACCATTGACGAGAACGGCGCCTTCAGCTTCGACGGGACCGCGCTGACCGGCTGGGTCGAGAACGGGTCGGAGTTCGGCCGGACCCGGATGTACTGCTACGGGGTCTTCTCGTCAGCGCCTATGGGTTTCGGGCCGGCTGTCGGTGGCCGGGACAATGCTCGTGCGGTGACGTTCTCAGGGGTGCAGGAGGTCACGCTGCGGATCGCTACGTCGTTCATCGGCGTCGACCAGGCGCGCCACAACCTGTCCCTCGAGCTCGAGGGCCGATCCTTCGAGGACATCCAGCAGGCCGCGAACCAGGCCTGGAACGAGCGGCTCGCGGTGATCCGGCCGGACGACGCGACCGAGCCGCAGCTGCGCACGGTCTACGGCAACCTCTACCGACTCAACCTCTACCCGAACAGCCAGTTCGAGAACGCCGGCAGCGTAGACGAACCGGACTACCGCTACGCCAGCCCGGTCACCGCGCCCGAGGCCGGTCGTGCGGTGGTGAAGTCCGGGAAGATCTACGTGAACAGTGGGTTCTGGGACACCTACCGGACCGCGTGGCCGGCGTACGCGTTCCTCTATCCGTCGTTGGCGGCGGAGTTCGTCGACGGGTTCGTGCAGCAGTACCGCGACGGCGGCTGGATCGCGCGCTGGTCGTCGCCGGGCTACGCGGACTGCATGACCGGGACCAGCTCCGACGTCTCGTTCGCGGATGCCTATCTGAAGGGCGTCGAGCTGCCGGATCCGTTGGCGACGTACGACGCCGGCCTCCGCAACGCCACGGTCGGGCCGGAGGCGACCGAGGTCGGGCGGAAGGGCGTGGACACCGGGTTCTTCACCGGGTACGTGAGCACCGACACCGAGGAGAGCGTGTCCTGGTCGCTCGAGGCGTACCTGAACGACTTCGGCCTCGCCGAGATGGCCGCCCGTCTCGCCGACGATCCCGCAGTTCCTGCCGCTCGCCGCGCTCAGCTCGCGGAGGAAGCGGAGTACCTGCGCCGGCGATCGCTGAACTACGTTCTGCTCTTCGACGACGCCGTCAACTTCTTCCAGGGGCGGCGGCCGGACGGTACGTTCGCGAAGACGCCCGAAGAGTTCGACCCGTGCGAGTGGGGCGGCGACTTCACCGAGACCGACGGGTGGAACTTCGCCTTCCACGTCGCCCACGACCCACGCGGCCTCGCCAACCTGTACGGCGGCCCGCGCGGCCTGGAGGCGAAGCTCGACGAGTTCTTCGCCACGCCCGAACTCGCGGTGAAGAAGGGCACCTACTCGATCGTCATCCACGAGATGCTCGAAGCCCAGGCGGTCCGGATGGGCCAGTTCGGCTTCAGCAACCAGCCGGCCCACCACATCGCCTGGATGTACAACTACGCCGGCGCACCGCACAAGACGCAGGCCATCGTCCGCGAGGTCCTCGACCGCCTGTACGTCGGCGAACAGATCGGCCAGGGCTACCCCGGCGACGAGGACAACGGCGAGATGTCCGCGTGGTACCTGTTCGCTGCCCTAGGCATCTATCCGCTCCGCGTCGGCGCCCCGGAGTACGCGATCGGCGCCCCGCTCTTCTCCCGCACCGTCGTCACACCTCTCGGCGGCAAGCCCATCGTCATCACGGCATCCGGTGTGCAACACCCTTACGTCCAAGAGCTCCTGGTCGACGGCAAACAATTGCCCACAGCATCAATCACGGCCGCCGACCTCGGCTCGGCCACCCAGATCGACTTCGTCCTCGGCCCCACCCCCTCCGACTGGGCGACCCTGGCCACGCCACCCTCCATCACCCAGGACGACGCCATCCCCACCCCGCTCGTCGACCTGATCCCGCACGACGCCGGCAACCCCCTCTTCGACAACACCTCCACCACCGAGGTCACCTTCGACACTCCAACCCCCACCATCCACTGGTCCCTCCCCTCCCCGGCCACGGCGTCCTTCTACACCCTCACCTCCGGCACCGGCGGCACCCCCACCGCCTGGCACCTGGAAGCCTCCACCGACAACACCACCTGGACCGGCCTGGACACCCGAACCAACCAGTCCTTCCCCTGGCCCCGCCAAACCCGCCCCTTCAAGATCCCCACCCCAGGCCCCTACCAGCACTACCGCCTAACCATCACCGCCGCCACCAACAAGCCAACCCTCACCCAACTCGAACTCCTCCAGTAACCCCAGACCGGCCACCGCCGGGCGGCTGACCATTCAGCCGCCCGGCGGCACCCGCGCACCACACGTATAGGACACCGCTTCGCGGCGACCGACTATTGGCTGCCTCCGCCGACGCGCGCCGACCGGCGCCAGCAGTAGTTGACCGGAGGCACACGATCGGCGGGGCGGGCTATCGCCCGGTCCACGCCCGGCCTTGGCCCGGGTCTACCGGTACCGAAGGACAGGAGGTAGTCCCGGTCTGGCGCCTCGGCGCCGCCTCGTGCCGCCTGCGCGAGCCGGCTGCGCGAGCCGGCTGCAGGCGACTACCTCCTGTCCTTCGGTACGCCAGCAGCAGTTGGTCCACACCTGATCGATCCTGCCTCCGCTCAGTAGTCCGCGTCCGCACGCTGACTCGTGTCGCAGTCGCGCATGCCGCCGGGGGCGGACGACAGGACAGTCGCCGCGGAGCGGGGTCGTTTGTGCGGTGTCCGAGCGGGTGTTCTTGTCAGCGTTTTTTGGTTCGGGGGGCTGAGGTGGCTCGGATGTGGAGTTCGGTGCGGAGGGTGACGGTGGAGGGTGGGCGGCCGGGGGAGGCGGTGCGGTCCTTCAGCAGGAGGCCCGCGGTTCGGCCTAGCTCGTACGTCGGCTGGGCGACCGTGGTCAGGCTGGGTACGACGAGGTCCGCCCACGGGATGTCGTCGAAGCCGACCACCGCGATGTCGGCCGGAGCGCGGAGGCCCTTCTTTGCCAGGCATTCCAGCGCACCGACCGTCATCAGGTTGTTGGTGACGAACAGTGCCTCAGGCGGCTCGGCCAGCTCGAGCAGGCTCTCCATCGCCGCATACCCACCGGCCTCGCGGAAATCCGCGTGCCGGACGAGGTCCTTGTTGTAGCGGATCCCACCGGCCCGCAACGCCGACCGATACCCGGCCAGCCGGTCCATTGCCGTGCTGACCTTCCGCGGACCGGTGATACACGCGATCCGTTGATACCCACCGTCGATCAAGTGTTTGACGCCCTCGTGCGCACCGTGCTCGTTGTCCACCAGCACGGTGTCCGCCTCGACGCCGTCTACGCGGCGGTCGATCAGCACCAGCGGGATCTTCGCTTCCGCGAGTTGCTGCACACCCTCGGCCGTCGACGTCGGGGAGATCACGACACCGGCCATCTGGTCGGTCAGCACCGCCGAGGCGTACGCCGCCTCCTTAGCCGGGTCCTCGTCGGAGTTGCACAGTACGACGTGGTATCCCTCGGTCTGCGCGACGTCTTCCAGACCACGGACGAGGGACGTGAAGAACGGGTTCTCGATGTCGGAGATGACCACGGCCCACAGGTTCGTACTGGACTTGCGCAGGTTGCGGGCGACGCCGTTCGGGCGGTACCCGAGCTCGGCCACCGCGGCCCGGACCTTCTCGGACAACTGCGGATCCACGTTGCGACGGCCGCTCAGCACTCGCGAGACGGTGGCCGGAGACACGCCTGATCTACGCGCGACGTCGTAGATCGTCGTCATGCCCGCTCCCCGCTGGAGATCCGATGGTCGTCTGGATCGCACTCTAACCCCGATCCAGCAGAAAGGATCTCATGTGGGCGGCGGCCTGACGCCAGATGTCGCACGGTCGAGGAGAGCCACCGCGGCCGCGCGGTCCGGAGCGGAGTCTGCGGCGCCGTTCACGGTGGTCGAGAGGGCACCGGCAGCGTTGGCCAGCCGTACGGCGTCGATCAGCTCGGCACCGCCGGCCAGAGACGCGGCCAGCGAACCGCAAAAGGCGTCCCCAGCACCGACCGTGTCGACGGTCGCGACCCGGTGCGCCTCGACTCGTTCCTCGAAATCCCGCGCCCGATCCAGGACGTAGGCCCCGCGCGACCCCAGCGTCACGACACACCCGCGCAGATCCCACTCCTCGGCCAGCTTCCGCGCGATCGCGGGGACCTGCGACTCGTCGTCGCAGTTCAGTCCGGTCAGCGCGGCCGCCTCCACCTCGTTCGGTACCAGGACGTCGACGTACGACGCCAGCGTCGGATCGACCGGGCCGACGGGGGCCGGGGTGAGGATCGTGGTGACGTCCGCGGTCGAGGCGAGCCGGAGGGCAGCGTGGCTCGCCTCGACCGGGAGTTCGAGTTGGACGCTGAGGACCTTACTGCCGGTAAGTACGCCGGCCGCCGCCTCGACGTCGTCCGCGGTGATCGCGGCGTTGGCACGGGACACGATGATGATCGAGTTGCCACCGTCCGGCAGTACGAGCGGCAGACCGACGCCGGTACCGAGTGACGGATGCCGGACCACCCACGCGGTGTCGACGCCGTCGGACTCCAGAAGTTCGAGGAACTCCTCGCCGTACCGGTCCTCGCCGATGGTGCCGACGATCGCCGTCCGGGCGCCCATCCGCGCGGCGGCGACGGCCTGGTTCACGCCCTTGCCGCCCAGGAACTCCGCGAAGCCGGTCCCGTGCAAGGTTTCCCCTGGTAACGGTCGCCGTTCGGCCGAGGCGACCAGGTCCTTCATGAACGAGCCGAGCACGCAGACGTCGTACGAACTCATGCCTCGTCCCCCAGCAGACGCTTGCCGAGGGCACCTGATGGATGAAACCGGGCGAAGTCGTGGTGACTGAACTCCCGCAGTACGACGAGGGCACAGGCAAGCGCATCACCCATCGCGAGCGAAGCTGTGGTCGACGCGGTCGGGGCGAGGTTCAGCGGATCCGCCTCCTTCAGCACCATCGTGTCCAGCGTGTACGTCGACAGCCGGGCCAGCGTCGACTCCTCGTTGCCGGTCATCGCGATCACCGGGATCTCCCGGTCGCGCAGCATCCGGGCGAACGCACACACCTCGGCGGTCTCACCGGAGGCGGACAGGGCGAGGACCAGATCGCGGGTCGTCACCGCACCGGAGTCGCCGTGGAGCGCGTCGCCGGAGTGGATGAAGGTGGCCGGCGTGCCAGTGCTGGCGAGTGTGGCGGCGATCTTGCGGCCGACCAGCCCGGACTTGCCCAGGCCGGTCACCACCAGGTGACCTTCGCAGCCGGCGACGGCGGTCAGTACGTCGAGGAAGACCCCGTCCAGCCGGTCCGCCAACGCGGACACCGCCGCGGCCTCGGTCTCGATCGCGTTCCGCGCCGCCTCCAACCCCCGTGCCACCAGGTCCCTGGACAGCTCGTCGGCCGTGCGGTGGGCGGACGCACGGTTCGGCACAACTGGCATCCCAGCGCCTCTCAGTCAGAAATCGATTTCCGAAGAGTAGGCAGCCCGATCCGGCAGTGTCAACGTCTGCATCCAGGTCGAAACCCTCACGTGTACGAGGAAATCGGCCGGGTTGATCACATCGTCACCGGTTCGGGCCTTGACCGGCCAGGTCGTCACTCGTAGATTGCGAGAAATCGATTGCCAATACTCGGTCGTTCGAGAGCACACCCCTGGAGCACCTGATGGCCGCAACACCCTTCTCTGCCAGGCAGCTCAGCCGCCGCTCGATCCTGCGCGGCGGACTCGGCGCCGTCGCCGCGTCGGCGGCCGGCGTACCGCTGCTGTCCGCCTGTGGTGGCGACGACTCCGGCGGCAACGCCAAGGAGATGTCGTTCTGGAACTTCTACGGCCCGTCCGACGACCAAGGCCCACAGAGCAAGTGGTTCGTCGACACCGTCGCGGAGTGGAACAAGAACAACGACGTCAAGGTCAAGCTGCGCTACATCCCCGGCAAGGACTACCTGAACGGGACCACCCTGCAGACCGCGTTCCAGTCGGGGCAGGGCCCGGACATCTTCCTGATCAGCCCCGGCGACTTCCTGCGCTACTACAACGGCGGCGTACTGCAGGACCTCGGCTCGGCGTTGTCCGACGAGTCGAAGGCCGACTACCTGCCCGGCCTGCTCGAGGCGCGCAGCGTCGACGGCAAGGTCTACGGCCTGCCGATGGAGATCGAGCCGCTGGCGATGTACTACAGCGAGACCGCGTTCGAGAAGGCCGGCCTGTCCGAGGCGGACCTGCCGAAGACCTGGGACCAGACCATCGCGATCGCGGAGAAGCTGACCGGCAAGGACCGGTACGGCGTGATGTTCGAGACCCTGCCCGGCTACTACCAGAACTTCACCTGGTACCCGTTCCTCTGGCAGGGCGACGGTACGCCGATCAAGGACGGCAAGGTCGCGTTCGACTCGCCGGCCGCCGTCCAGGCACTGAAGTTCTGGCAGGACTCCATCCAGCACAAGGTGGCCCCGCGGAAAGCGCTCGGCGACGGTGGTGGCGACGTCGTGTCGAACCTCGGTTCCGGTGCGGCCGCGATGCAGCAGAGCGGCATCTGGGCGGTCGCCGACCTGCGGGCGAAGGCCAAGACCTTCAAGTACGGCATCATTCCGCACCCGACCCCGGACGGCGGCAAGCCGGCCACCGACCTCGGCGGCTGGGCGTTCGTGGCCAACTCCAAGGGCGCGAACCCGGAGGCCGCGGCGAAGTTCATCACCTGGGCGCTCGGCTCGACCGATGCCGCCGGCATCGAACGCCAACGGCAGTGGAACACCGTCGTGAAGACCAACCTGCCGCCGCGCAAGTCGGTCCAGCAGGCCGCGGACGCCAAGGGTGCGTTCGCCGACGGCGCGCTGAAGAAGTTCGTCAGCGAGATCGCGCCGACCGGCAAGCCGGAGCCGCGGTTCCCACCGGAGGTGTACCAGCCGATCGCGGACGCGATCCAGGCCTGCCAGCTGAACGCGTCCGACCCCGCCAAGGCGGCGGCTGACGCGGCGGCCAAGATCGACACCTTCCTGAAGACCTATCAGGGCGCGCCGATCAGCTGATGGTGACCACGACAGCCCCTCCCACCACCGCACGGAAGAAGGCCCAGGCACCCAGAGCCAAGGCCGGAATGACGCGGAAACGGCGCGAGGCACTGGCGGCGTACGCCTTCCTCGCTCCGGACACCATCGGCCTGCTGATCTTCGTCGCACTACCGATGGTGCTCGCCTTCGGCGTCGCGTTCTTCAAGGTCGATGGCTTCGGCAACTACCAGTACGTCGGTCTGGCCAACTACAAGTTGATGGCCGGCGACGACCAGCTCTGGGCGTCGCTGAAGGTCACCGCGATCTACGTCGTCACCTTCGTACCGATCGCGTTCGTCGTGAGCTTCGCGCTGGCCATGCTGGTCCGCAACCACTTCAAGGGCATCGGCTGGGTCCGCTCGGCGTTCTTCCTGCCGAACGTGGTCAGCCTGGTCGTGGTCGGCCTGATCTGGCAGTTCCTGCTGGTCGACAAGCGCGGTGCGCTGTCCAAGCTCCTCGCGCCGTTCGGCCTCGGCGACGTGTCCTTCCTCGGTACGCCGTCCCTCGCGCTCGGCACCTATGTGGTGATCAGTGTCTGGTTCCTGATGGGGTATCAGATGCTGGTCTTCCTGGCCGGGCTGAAAGACGTGCCTAAGGAGCTCGAGGACGCCGCGCAGATCGACGGCGCGAGCTCGTGGCAACGATTCCGCTACGTGATCTGGCCGCTGCTCCGCCCGACCAGCTTCTTCGTCGTGGTCAACTCGACGATCGGCGCGGTCACCGGTCTGCAGGCGTTCGACCTGGTCTTCGTTCTCACCAAGGGCGGACCGGCCCGCGCCACCAGCACGGTCGTGCTCTACATCTACGAGCAGGCGTTCACCTTCAACAACATGGGGTACGCCGCTGCGCTGACCACCGTGGTCGTCGCGATCCTGGTGATCTGCACCGGCCTGATGTTCGGCTTCACCCGAGGAGGCCGCTTCGATGAGGATTAGATTCCTGCCCATCCTGGCGCACGTACTGGCGATCATCGCCGTACTGCCGTTGCTGTGGATCGCGATCAGCGCGCTCAAGCCGGCCGAGGACGTCTTCAACTTCGGCTGGCCGACCACCTGGACGCTGGACAATCTGCAGTACGTCCTGCTGAAGATCCCGATGCCGCGGTTCATGCTGAACAGCGCGATCGTGTCGGTCGTCGTCACCGTGGTCGCGTTGTTCTTCCACTCGATGGCGGCGTACGCGCTGGCCCGGCTGCGGTTCCCGGGACGCGGGATCATCTTCTCCGGCATCATGTCGACGCTGCTGGTGTCGCTGCCGGTGATCCTGGTGCCGCTGTTCCTGGTGGCCAAGCAACTCGGGCTGCTGGACAGCTATGCCGGCCTGATCGTGCCCAGCATTTTCCATGCCTTCGGCATCTTCCTGCTCCGGCAGTACTACCTGAACATCCCACGGGAGCTGGAGGAGGCGGCCGACCTGGACGGCTGCGGGTACTGGCGGCGGTACTGGAGCGTCATCCTGCCGCTCAGCCGGCCGGTGCTCGCGTCGCTGGCGGTGCTGTTCTTCCTGGCCAACTGGAACGCGTTCCTGTGGCCGCTGACCATCACCAGGAACCCGGACCTGCGGGTGATCCAGCTCGGTGTGTCCGGGATGCAGGGGCAGTACGCCTCGGCCTGGAACCTCATTCTCGCGGCCGCGGTGATCGCGGCCATCCCGACGGTCGTGGTGTTCGTCGCGGGCCAGAAACGTCTGGTCGACGCGATGAAGACGACCGGCCTCAAGTAAAGGAACGCTCATGAAGCGTGGGGCTCTGCTCGCTGTCCTGCCGCTGGTCTTCGGAACGGCGACACTGCTCACCCAGTCCTCCGACTCGCCGCCGGTTGCCGCCACGTCGACCGCCGTCGGCACAGCGCAGGTGGAGTCGAAGGGGACACCCAGCCCGAGCGACGGCGACCTGTGGCCGTCCTGCTGGGCCGGCAACGACAAGCTGTACGCCGCGAACGGCGACGGCAAGGGCTTCAGCCTGGACCAGGACTTCGCCGACATCGCGGTCAGCGAGATCGACGGAACGCCGGGGAACTTGTCCGGGGCAACTATCTCGAAGGGCGACCAGGTCGGATCGATCTGGAGCGGACCCGGGTACAACCGCAAACCCACCGGGATGGTGTGCGTCGGGGACACGATGTACCTGGCGGTCCAGGACCTCGCGCTGGACTTCAACGACGTACCGGCCGCGACGATCCTGAAGTCCACCGACCACGGGCGGACCTGGACCTGGGACAAGAGCAAGCCGATGTTCTCCGACCATGTGTTCACGACGATCTGGTTCGCGGACTTCGGGAAGGGCGGGGCGCTTGCGCCGGACGGGTACGTCTATGCCTATGGGCTGGACGGGAACTGGCGGGATTCGTTCGACGACACGGTGGCGGATCCGCAGAGCGTGTTCCTGGCCCGGGTGCCTCGCGGGAAGGTCCAGGATCGCGGGGCATGGAAGTTCTACACCGGGTCCGGATGGTCGGCGAAGATCGCGGACCGGAAGCCGGTGCTGACCGACCAGCGGCGGCTGTACGCACAGACGTACGGGACGAACGCGTCGAACCTGAGTGTGATCAGTCAGGGCGGGGTCACGTACCTGGCTCAGCAGGAGCGGTACGTGTACACGTCCTGGACGGAGTACACCTTCGAGTTCTACGAGTCGCCGACGCCGTGGGGTCCATGGAAGCACTTCATGAGCAAGGACTTCGGCGGGTATCCGTGGTCGACCTCGAAGTACGGCGGGTACGGCGTGACCATCCCGTCGAAGTTCGTACAGCCGGACGGCAAGACGATGTACATCCAGGCGAACGTCTGCCCATGTGGTGGCGGTGGCATCGGTACGTCGGTCTACAACTTCAACCTGCGCAAGCTCGTCTTGACGCCGTCGTCCGATGCGCCGGCTGACAATCTGCCTGGACCCGAGAACCTGGCGGCGCCGTCTTCGGGTGCCGTCGCGATCTCCAAGTCGACGCAGTCCGGGAGTCTGGCGCTGATGAACGACGGTGCGACGATCGGGAGCGAGACCGACTTCGACGACGAGGTGAAGGGTGCGTCGTGGTGGGGTTACCAGTGGCCGTCTCGCCACAAGGTGAACAACGTGTCATTCACCTCGGGTGCGGTGTCGGCACAGGGTGGGTTCTTCACGGGTCGGACGCGGGTGCAGGTTCGTCAGAACGGTCAGTGGGTCGAGGTCGGCGCGCAGACAGTGTCACCGGCGTACCCGGGTGATGTCTCGGCCGGTGCGAACACGACGTACACGATCACGTTCCCGGTGCAGGAGACCGATGGTGTGCGGGTGATCGGGTTGCCAGGCGGGACGCGGAGCTTCACGTCCGTGTCGGAATTGGCGGTCAGGTACGTCGCTCAACTCGCGGATGGTGGCTTCGAGGGGACCGGCGGCGGGAAGCCGGCGTGGCTGTTCGAGGGTACGGCGGCCAACGGCGTCGACCGTGGACTCGGCTTCGCCCACTCCGGCGCGAACAACGGCTGGATCCGCTGCACCTGCACCGGGTGGAGTGCCCTGTACCAAACCATCCCCGTCACCCCAGGCGCCACCTATACCTTCGGCTCCTGGATCAACGCCTCCGCCAACCTGCCCGCCGACCAAGGCCGCTTCGGCGTCCGCAACGGCACCGAGGACCTGGCCTCCACCACCTTCGGAGCCTCCACCGGCTACGTCCACCACGAAGTCACCGTCAAGGTCCCGGCCAATATCCACGAGCTAACCGTCTACGCCGGATTCAACGCCCCCAACGTCGACACCTTCATCCAGGTCGACGACTTCACGGTGGGGTAGGCGGACGCCCAGCACTCACCAACTGCCGAAAATCGCCGCCGGCACGCTCATTCCCCGCGTACGGCGCCGGTGACCCAGCAGTTGATGAGTGCTGCAGGTCCGCGGTTCAGGGCCAGGGCAGCAGATCGGGCAGCTGGCCGCGGAGCGGGGTGGCGGGGGTGCGGCCCGCGTACCAGGCGGTGAGGGCTTGGAGTTCGCCGGTGAGGGTTCGGGGTTCGCCGGCGCCGGACTGCCAGGTGGGGCCTTCGGTGGGGACCAGGATGAGGGTGATGTCCTCGGGCGTGCGGGGGCGGAGGAACTCCAGGAGGTGCAGGCAGAAGGCGGGAGGCCAGTCGGCTGGGGTGATGGCCAGGCCCAGGTCTGTGGTGTGGATGAGGAGCTCGCGCCAGGTCGTGTTGAGGGCGGCGGCCAGGTTGCTGGTGCGGTGGGTGATGGGGCGCTGCCAGTCGTCGGGCGTGAGTTTGCCGAAGGCGGTGAGCAGGCCGGTGGTGGCCGAGCTGAGGTGGGACTCGAGCTCGGCGGCCGGGCGGTTGGCGCCGGCGTCGATGGCTGCGTCCCGGGCTGGGCGGCCGCCGTCGTAGAACTCGACGAGCCGATCCCGGAGGACTTCCTCCACCTGCCGCGTCATCGCCTCGGAGAAGTTCGCGATGTGGGTGATGACGTGACCGCGGGACCAGCCGGGCAGGACGGACGCACCGCGGGCGGTCTCGTCGTCCAGGTCCGTCACCAACGCGGTCAGTTGCGCGACTGCTGTCTTGACGTCGTTCAGGGCCACAAGCGCTCCTTGGTCCAGGGAAGAGTCGGGTCGTCGAGCCGGTAGCGAAGGCGGAGGTGGCGACGGTCCGGATCCGCCTGCCAGAACTCCACCTCGTCGGCTCGCAGCGTGTAGAGAGTCCAGTTCGACGCCACCACACCAGGCTCGGCGTTCAACCGCTCGACCTGCTCCGTGACCGCCGCCTCGATGTCGGCCGGATCCTTCAGTACGGCGCTCTGCCTTCCAGCCAGCGTCTCGGCCCGGGCAGGCGCCGGACGGGACAGGAAGTCCCGCGCCGAGATCTCCGGATCCGCGGCCTCAACCGTCCCCAGCACGCGCACCTGGCGTCCGAGCGGGATCCAGTAGAAGGTCAGAGCGGCGTACGGCGTGGCGGCGAGCTCCTCGCCCTTCCGGCTGGTCGACGACGAGGCGAACTGCCATCCGTCCTCGGTGATGTCCTTCAGGATCAGGACCCGCCCGTTCGGACGCCCGTCGGCGCGCACCGTCGACAGCGTCGCGGCACATGGCTCCGGGATCTGCTGGTCGACCGCGGTCAGCAGCCATTCGACGAACAGCGGATGCGGTGTCTCCGGCGTGAGCGCCGGATCGAACGCCGGCGGAGTCCCTGTCAACGTCGGGACTGCGCGCAGTCTGGTGCGGAGGTCGGTCATCGAGTGCCTAACGGTAGGTACGGCCTGTCGCGTTAGTGACCCTAGAGCAGCAACTCACATGGCAGCAACCCGATATCTCATTAGACTGCGACCGTGAGTACGCTGGCTTTCGCTCTCGCAGCGACGATTCGGCACGATGGCAACGGTGGTGTCGCGGACCTTCTCGCGACGCCCGCCGACGCCGCCACCTGGGTCGAGCAGCACGGGGATCTCGTCGCGGAGGTGCTCGGCCGCCCGTTCGAGGGCCCCGACGACGCGCGAGACGAACTCGTGCGCGTCCGGGGCGCCGTACGAGCACTCTTCGCCCGTGCGGTCGCGCCGCGCCCCGCGAGTACGGCGGATGCGGATCGGCTGATCGATGCCGGGGCGGCACTGCGAATGGTGAACCGCGCTGCCGACCGGCTCGGGACCACCCAGTTGGACTGGCCCGAAGACGGCGTACCGGTCACCAAGTGGGCTGGGCGGACCGACGATCCGGTCGCGCTGCTGGTCGGTGCGGTCGGTCGTTCCGCGATCGACTTCCTGGCCGGCCCGGACCGCGCCCGGCTGCGGGCCTGCCCGGCGGCGCGCTGTGTGAAGTACTTCCTCCAGGACGATCCGCGCCAGACCTGGTGCTCCCCGTCCTGCGGGAACCGCGAGCGCGTGAACCGCCATTACCGCCGGCGGCACGGCCGATAGCCTGTGGGCTATGACCGTCGCACGTTTCAAGGACTTGTGTATCGATGTGACGTGCCCGAGCGCGATGACGGCGTTCTGGGGGAACATCCTGGGGCTGACCTCGCCGGCCGACAACCCGAACGTGCTGGTCGGCGACGTACCCGAGAAGACCATCTGGATCAACAAAGTGGACGAGCCGCGGACGGTGAAGCAGCGCGTCCATCTGGACGTCGCCACCGGCGCGATCGCGGACCTCGAGCGGCAGGGCGCGACGATCCAGGTGCCGGCCAGTGACGAGCAGCTGTGGACCGTGATGGAGGACCCGGAGGGCGGCGAGTTCTGCGGGTTCGTGCGCACCACCGTCCCGGCGTACAAGGTGCTGGAGCTGATCGTCGACGCAGCCGATCCCGAGGCGCAGGCACGCTGGTGGCATGGCGTGGTCGGTGGTGACTTCGGCAGTCGGCCGGGTACGCCGTACAACTGGCTGGAGAACGTCCCGGGGCTGCCGTTCCCGTACTGGGTCTTCGTGCCGGTGCCGGAGCCGAAGGCGGTGAAGAACCGGGTGCACTGGGATGTCACCGCGCCCGCGCTGCAGCCGGTGCTCGATGCGGGTGCGACACTGCTGCGGCCCAAGGACGGCGAGATCGGCTGGACCGTCTGCGCCGACCCTGAGGGCAACGAGTTCTGCGTGTTCGTACCCCCGGCGGAGGACGCTTGATGAACAAGCTCGACCTGACCATGCCCGGCCCGGAGCTGACCGAGGCGCTGGTCAACATCTCCTCGGTCAGTGGGACGGAGGAGACGCTCGCGGACGAGGTCGAGGCGGCGCTGTCGGCGTACGCCCATCTGAAGGTGTTCCGGCACGGCAATACCGTCGTCGCGCGCACCGATCTCGGCCGGGACGAGCGGATCGTCGTCGCCGGGCACCTCGACACCGTGCCGCTGAACGACAATCTCCCGGCCCGGCGCGCCGACGGCCTGATCCACGGGCTCGGCGCCTGCGACATGAAGGGCGGGGTCGCGGTCGGGCTCCGGCTCGCCGCGACGCTGGCCGAGCCGAACCGCGACGTCACGTACGTCTTCTACGACTGTGAAGAGGTCGAGGCCGAGCGGAACGGCCTGTTCAAGCTGACCCGGTCGAACCCGGAGCTCCTCGAGGGCGTGTTCGCGGTCGTGATGGAGCCGTCGAACGCGGTCGTCGAGGCCGGTTGCCAGGGCACGATGCGGATCGAGGTCACCACCCGCGGCGAGCGGGCGCACTCGGCCCGGTCCTGGATGGGGAAGAACGCGATCCACGCCGCGGGCGAGATCCTCGCGCGACTGGCGGCGTACGAGCCGCGGCGGGTGCCGATCGACGGCCTGGAGTACCGCGAGGGCCTGAACGCGGTCGCGATCCGCGGTGGCGTCGCGGGCAACGTCGTACCGGATCTGTGCACGGTGGAGATCAACTACCGTTTCGCGCCGAGCCGGTCGGAGGCGGAGGCGGAGGCGCACCTCCGGGAGGTGTTCGACGGGTTCGAGATCGCCGTCACCGACTCTGCTCCGGGCGGGCTGCCGGGGCTGGAGCGGCCGGCCGCGGCGGCGTTCCTGCAGGTGGTCGGGGGTGAGCCGAAGCCGAAGTTCGGATGGACCGACGTGGCCCGGTTCACGCTGCTCGGCGTACCGGCGGTGAACTACGGGCCCGGCGACCCGCTGTACGCGCACAAGCAGGACGAGTTCGTGCCGGAGGCCGAGATCGAGCTGTGTGAACAAAGGTTGAGGACTTGGTTGACGGAGCCCGCGTAGATACCTGACGACCTAATCTGGGGGTATGGCAGAACCCTCGATCCACCCCGACCGCCCGCCCGGCCACCAGCAGCGCGGGCCGGTGGTGATGCGCCGCAACCAGGTGCAGCAATCCACGTCGGAGCAGCGCCTGCTGGACAGCCGCGGCCCGAGCGACTGGGTGCACACCGACCCGTGGCGGGTACTGCGGATCCAGTCGGAGTTCATCGAGGGCTTCGGCATGCTCGCAGAGCTCGGCGCCGCGATCAGCGTGTTCGGTTCGGCCCGGACGAAGCCGAACGAGCCGATGTACGCCGCCGCCGAGGAGTTCGGGCGGAAGCTGGTCGGCTCCGGTTACGCCGTGATCACCGGCGGTGGACCCGGTGTGATGGAGGCGGCGAACAAGGGCGCCTCCGAGGCCGGCGGCGTGTCGGTCGGGCTCGGCATCGAGCTGCCCTTCGAGAACGGCCTGAACGAGTGGGTCGACGTCGGGATGAACTTCCGCTACTTCTTCACCCGCAAGACCATGTTCGTGAAGTACGCGCAGGGGTTCGTGGTGATGCCGGGCGGGTTCGGCACGCTGGACGAGCTGTTCGAGGCGCTCACGCTGGCCCAGACCCGGAAGGTCACGTCGTTCCCGGTCGTCCTGTTCGGTACGTCGTACTGGGGTGGGCTGGCGGACTGGCTGCGGGACACGATGCTCGTGGACGGGAAGATTTCCGCGGCCGACCTGGAGATGTTCACCATCACCGACGACGTGGACGAGGCGATCAGCTACATCGTCAAGGCTGGTGAAGGGGCCGATGCCGCCGCTGAGGAGGCCGCGGCCGCCGCCGCTCGGGACGTGGCTGAGGCGAACAACCCGGAGGCCCGCGAGCGTCGCGAGGCGCACCGGCTCGGCTCGGACGGGAGCTGAACCGGCCCGTGAAGCACGGCCGAAACCCTGCCGACTGTGCGGGTGACTGGAGCGGCATGGCACGATCGGACCCGTGATGTGGTTCTTCGGGCTGATCGTGGTGCTGTTGATCGGGGCTGTCGCAGTGGTGGCCTCGGGTCGTTGGGGTGCCATGAGTACGGCGTACGACGATCGGCCTGATATGACCGTGCCGGCGCGGCAGGCGCTGAGCTCGGCCGACATCGAGTCGGCCCGGTTCGCGGTCGGACTGCGCGGCTACCGGATGGACGAGGTGGACACGCTGCTCGAGCGGGTCGCGAAGGAGGTCGCCGAGCGCGACCGCCGGATCGCCGACCTCGAGCGTGCCGTCGCGCCGATCGTCGAGGCGCCGGACGGGGCGGGATTCACGTCCCGGTCCAGGTACAGCGCGACCGACTTCGACGACACCGGGGCGCAGAAGCCGATCATGGTCGGTGGCGACTTCCCGGAGTCGGACACCTCGGAGCAGCCTGTCGTGACGTCCGAGGAGGCCGCCCCGTCGCCCGGGCAGCCCAGCGTGTCGCCGGAGCAGGCGTCCGCCGGAGGCCAGCAGGCCGGATCCGCCTCGCCCACGCCCGGCGGTGCGCAGGCCGCCGGCGGCGCTCAGATCGCGGGCGGTGCGCAGGCCGCCGCTGGCGTGCAGCCTCCGGCTGGGGCGCGGCCTGCTGCGGCTCAGGACGTGTCGCCGGCCGCCGCCCGGCCGCCCCTGACTTTGCAGCAGCCTGTCGCTGCCGATGAGCCTGAGACTGCCGAGCAGCCTGTCACCACCGAGCAGACGGCTGCAGAGCGGTCCGCCGCTTCCCACGCGGCTGCGGCGGACGAGTACGAGCGTCTGCAGGCCGAGGCCCGCGCAGTCCTCGAAGCCCAGTCCCAGCCCGGACCGCCCCGGCGTACTCCGGCGGAACGTCAGCCTGCCCCTCAGCAGTCGACACCGCCTCGGCAGTCGGACACACCGGCTCCCGAGACCGAATCCGCGTCGTACGAGCCCGAGGGCGAGGCGTGGTACCAGCGGCCCGCCCCCGAGCAGCCGCCCGCGGCTGACGGCTCACAGCCGGGCCAGCAGCGGTCGGTGCCGGCGGCCGGGCCGCAGCCCGCCCCGACGCCGCACTGGATGCTGCCCGATCCGGCGCCTCAGCACGAGGAGCCGGCGCCGCCTGAGCAGGGTGCTTACCAGCGGCCGAGCTGATGAACCCCGACGGGAACTGTCATGCGGAAGCGTCGGTTTATCTGTCGTTGAGTCCGCAGGCAGCCTGGGATGCCGCGATCGACTGGGAGCGGCAATCGCGATGGATGCTGCTGACCCGCGTCTGGGCGACCGAGCACGACGGCGTTGGTGTCGGCGGTGGGATCGCGGCGCGCACTTCTGTCGGTGGCTTGGGGTTCACTGACGACATGGTGATCACACATTGGGATCCGCCGCGCGAGTGCACGGTGAAACATCTCGGTACCGTCGTCGCCGGCACCGGGACGTTCTCGATCGTTCCTACCGGCGTCGGGAGCACCTTCACGTGGGCGGAGGACGTCGTACCGCCATGGGGGAAGGTCGGTCGGACGGGGTGGCCGGTGGTGCGGCCGGCGTTCGAGGTGCTGATGCGGATCTCGTTGCGGCGGTTGGTGCGGGAGGTCGCGCGATGACGGTGATCGGGCCGGACGGCCAGCCGCGGTGCGGGTGGGCGACCTCCGCGCCGGAGTACATCGAGTACCACGACAACGAGTGGGGCCAGGAGATCCGCGACGACCGGGGACTGTTCGAGCGGATGACGCTCGAAGGCTTCCAGTCCGGGCTGTCGTGGATCACCATCCTGCGCAAGCGGGAGAACTTCCGGGCCGCGTTCGCACACTTCGATCCAGAGGTGATCGCGAAGTACGGCACCGACGACTTCGACCGGTTGATGGCCGATCCCGGGATAGTCCGGAATCGCCTGAAGATCAACGCGACGATCTCCAACGCACGTGCGTTGCTGGAGTTGGACGACGGCGAGTTCACTGAACTGCTGTGGTCGTTCCAGCCTGTCGATCGGCCGGCGCCGAAGACGTTGGGCGATGTCCCGGCCACGACGCCGGAGTCCGTCGCGATGTCGAAAGCCCTGAAGAAAAAGGGGTTCGTGTTCGTCGGCCCGACGACGGCGTACGCACTGATGCAGGCCGGCGGCATCGTGAACGACCACCTGTCGACCTGCATCGCCCGTTGATCCTGCGCTGGTACGGCGGCCCGGAACCAGATCGAGGGCAGCCGTTGGTGGCGCGCGCTGAACCAAGCAGGGCACAGCGGCTTTGGTGTGGGCGCTGACTGGTGGTCGCACGCTCGATGCACGTGCAGCTGCATGCGTACTTTGCGGCTTGCAGGTGGCGCGTGCAAGGGCACGATTGCCCGGAAACGCCTGTGCTGGAAGGGATCTGGGCCAATTTGGAACACAAACGGCTGAACGAGTTGTGCTCCGGGCACCGAACGTGATGAGGTGATTCCGGGCTCCCCGACTGTCAGGTGGTTGTCCGGCCGTGACTCGCCCGGCCGGAACGCGGCCGGGGAGCCCACCAAACTTCTCAGCCCCCGCGATCGCGTTGGGCGCACCAACAAACCGCCGTCGGAGGACCTAGCGGCCGGTGAAGGTTGGTTTCTGTTTGGCGACGAAGGAGGCGACGGCGTTGTGGTGGTCTTCGGTGTCGCCGGTTTGTTGCATCTTGCTCGCTTCGTACACCAAGGACTCGGCCAGTGTGTGAGTGGCCGAATAGCCGAGCGACTGCCGCACAGCGCCGTACGCAACGGTCGGCCCATGAGCCAGCTTGGTGGCCAGCTCGGCGGTGGCGGATGAGAGATCGGCGGCGGGCACGACCGACGTGGCCAACCCGAGGTCGAGGGCTTCGGCGGCGGGGATCGTCCGAGGGAAGTACAGCAACTCCACGGCCTTGGCGTGCCCGATCAAACGAGGCAGGGTCCACGAGATGCCGGTGTCGCACGACAGGGCGATGCCGGTGAAGGCGAGGTTGAAGCCGGCCGTGTCAGCAACAACCCGGAAGTCGCACGCGAACGCCATCGACGCGCCGGCACCGGCCGCGACTCCGTTCACGGACGCGATCACCGGCTTCGGCATCTCGGCGAGGGCGAGGGCGATCGGGGCGTAGTGGTCCGGCACGGTGCTCCACAATGCGGCCGTGTCGTTCGCCTCGAGGAGCCCGATGTGTTCCTTCAGGTCCTGGCCGACGCAGAACGCCCGCCCAGTACCGGTGAGCACCACGACGCGTACGGCGTTGTCCTCGGCGGCGGCCTGGACGGTGTCGCGGAGCAGGACCTTGGTCGGCGTGTCGAGCGAGTTCATCGCGTCGGGCCGGTTCAGGGTGATGGTGGCTACGCCGTCGGCGACGGTGTAGGTGACGGAGTCACTCATCGTGGTCAGCTCCTTGACAATCGGTGAGGAATTTCAGTGCAGTGTCAGGCAGTCGTCGACGAAACGCCCGGCCGCGGGGCTCAGTCGTTCGGCGTGGAAATCGAAGTATGCTGCGGCCCGCGTTCCGGCCCAGTCGTCGGGCAACAGTTCGCCCGGCAGGCCCGGGTCGAGGAACAGGAACTTGCGCCATTCGTGCACCAGTTCCGACCGTACGGCGAACGCCTGCTCGTCGGTGGTGTCGTCGCCCGCACCGTCCACCAGGGCCTTCGCCTCGATCAGCCAGGCGTCGTACGAGGCGCCGAGCTCGTCCAGTTTCCAGACCCGGCGGGCGAACTCGACGGCACCGGCGTCGACGGGTGCGCGGAACCGATCCGCGGCGATCCCTTCCACACCGAGGATCTGGTCCACCTCGGCATCGTTGCGCAGGCCGACCCAGGCGCCGTCGGACAGTGGAGCCCAACCCAGGAAGGCGAGTTGACTCGCGAGCTGGTCGCGGCGGCGCGCGTTCGGGACCTCGCGGAGGATGCCGAGATGCCAGTGCTGATCCCAGCCGGAGGAGCCGTTCGTGCCGGCCGGACCGCTGCCGTCAGGGCTGGTGCGGTAGATCCGGGCGGCCGCATCGTCGAGGCGGCGACGCGCCCGGGAGGTCAACGCGTACCCAGGTTGTCCGTCGATCCGGACCGGCTCCAGCCAGCCCTGCCGGACCATCCGCGACACGGCGGTACGCACCGCCGGCGGATGGACGCCCAGCGGCGCAAGCAGCCGGACCAGCGCGGCGACCGGGGCCCGCGCGCCGCGGGCGCGCAGATGGTCGCCGTACAGGTCGAAGAGGGCTGAACGGGCGTGCACAAGAGTTGAGTCTGCCGTATGGTGCACGGCTCTGGCCTGAGATCGGGGATAATGGTTGCGATACACACTGCGATACGCGCCGACGGCGCATCACCGCAACGGCGCCGGCGACGGTTCCCCGCGCGGTGTCGTCGCTCAACACCGACACTGGGAAGGGGTGCGCGCATGGCGGCGATGAAGCCGCGGACGGGCGATGGTCCGCTCGAGGTCACCAAGGAGGGCCGCGGGATCGTGATGCGGGTTCCGCTCGAGGGCGGCGGCCGGCTAGTCGTCGAGCTGAACGCCGACGAAGCGACCGAACTCGGCAACGCGCTCAAGGCCGTCGTCGGCTGAGCGGATCCCCCGAGGTGCCTTCCGTACCTCTGCCAATTCATCGACCCCGGTGGGTGCCTTTTCGGGCACCGGCCGGGGTCGTTACGGTTGGCCCCGGACAATGCAGTCCCCACATTTGATCAAACCAGTGAGGTCCTCCTAGTGGCTCGCCGCAGCAACACGTTCACCTTCCCGACTCTTCCGGCAGTCTCCTGGCAGCCCGGTCTGCCGGTGCACGGCGCCCCGACCTGGGTGATCGTGGTCGGCGAGGGCGGTCTGCCCGCTGCCGCCAAAGAGGCGGGCGAGCGGCTCGGAGTCGATCTCGACCGCCTGTACGAGGTCCAGCAGGCGACCGGCTTCAGCCCGACCGCCGGGGCCACCGCGAGCTATCCGCTGCTGACCGGCGAGGTGACCGAGGTGCTGCTGGTGGGCGCCGGTGACGGCAGCGCCAAGGACCTGCGACACGCCGGGGCCGCGATCGCGAGATTCGGCCGCGGCAAGGACGAGCTCACCGCGGTCGTTGCCGAGGGCATCGACGATGCGACACTGCAGGCCGTCGCGGAGGGCGTCGTACTCGGATCGTTCGGCTACACCCAGAAGACGGTCGACACGGGCAAGCCGGTGGTCGGCCGGGTGACGCTGACCGACGGATCCGCGTCGGAGCGGCAGGCGGTGCTCGACCGCGGCATCGTGCTCGGGCGGACCGGCTGGCTGGCGCGGCAGTTCGCGATCACCCCGTCGAACGAGAAGGACCCGGCCTGGATGGCCGCCCGCGCGACCGAACTGGCGGAGTCGTCCGGTCTCGAGGTCACCGTCTGGGACGAGAAGCAGCTGGCTGCAGACGGGTTCGGCGGCATCCTCGCGGTCGGCAAGGGGTCGACCCGGCCGCCGCGGTTCATCCGGCTCGACTACGTGCCGGCCGGCGCGACCAAGAAGACGCCGTACGTCGTCCTGGTCGGCAAGGGCATCACCTACGACACCGGCGGCCTGTCGCTGAAGCCGCGCGAGGGCATGGTGTCGATGAAGCGGGACATGACCGGCGGCGGTTCGGTGATGGCGACGATGTCGGCGCTGCGCGAGCTCGGCGCGAACGTCCGGGTCACCGGCCTGATCTGCTCCGCGGAGAACATGCCGTCCGGTACGGCGTACCGCCCGGACGACGTGATCCGGCACTACGGCGGCCGCACCACCGAGGTGAAGAACACCGACGCCGAGGGTCGGCTGGTGATGGCCGACGGCCTCGCCTACGCGGTCAAGGAACTGAAGCCGGACGCGATCGTCGACATCGCCACGCTGACCGGTGCGATCAAGGTGTCGCTCGGCTCGATGCTGTACGGCGGGCTGTTCGCGACCGACGACGCGCTCGCGGACAACCTCGCCGACGCCGGCCGCGTGTCGGGCGAGGAGCTGTGGCGGATGCCGCTGGCCGAGCAGTACCAGGAGCTCATCTCGACGCCGATCGCCGACTCGGTGAACAGCTCGAAGGGCCCGGGCTCGATCACCGCGGCCCTGTTCCTGAAGGCGTTCGCGGGCGACATCCCGTGGGCCCACCTGGACCTGTCGTCGATCGCGGAGTCCCCGGCCGACCGCTTCGAGTACTCCGTCGGCGCAACCGGAGCCGGCGCCCGCCTCCTCACCACCTGGCTGACCTCCGAAACCCCAACCTCCGGCATCGGCTGACCCCACCCCGCCCACCCCCGCCCCCGCGCGCTTCGCCCCCGCCCCCGCGGCTTCGCCCCCACCCCGCGCGCTTCGCCCCCCACCCCCGCGCTTCGCGGCGTCTGGTGGGTTGACCCATCAGAGTGTGGGTTCGCCCACGGCACGCGGATGGCCAACCCACAGTCGCGTGGGCTGACCCATCAGGGTTATCCACAAGGGGAGGGAATAGGGAGCGGCGGGTGGCGGAACGAGGGCATGCTGACCTGCGTGAATCCGGAGTTGAAGGAAATCGCGGCCGGCCAAGGTGGCGTGGTCAGTACGCGGCAGGCATGCGCGGCTGGGTATACCCAGGAACAGATCCGCGAACGGCTTGCTGACGGACGCTGGGAGCGTGTGCGCTACGGGCAGTACGCCGAGCGACAGGAGCTGGTCGGCCTGGCGCCATGGGAGCGGCAGCTCGCGCGCCATCGACTCCTCGTTCACGCGGCGATGAACTCGATGAAACCCGGGTCCGCCGTAGTGAGTCATCACTCTGCCCTTGTTCAGTACGGCGTACCGGTCTGGCGCGCAGATCTCAGCGAGGTCCAGTTGACCCGTACGACGGGGCGGAGTGGAGTCAAGGCTGGTGTTCGCCACCATCGCGGACTGCTCGGACTGGCCGACCTGATGCACGTCGACGGTCTGGCAACGACCGCGCTGGCCCGTGCGGTCGTCGAAGCCGCCGCGCGTACGTCGTTCGAGGCAGCGGTGGTGAGTCTGGATGCGGCGTTGCGACATCCGGCCATGAACGCCGACGACCTCCGGCGGCTCGTGGACGTGACCGAGTGCTGGCCGGGCGGCCCGACGATCCGTTCCGCGCTCGCATTCGCCAACCCCCTGTCCGAGTCTGCGGGAGAGTCACGGCTGAGGGTGTTGATGCACAACCAGGGTCTGCCAGTGCCCGAGCTTCAGGTCGTGTTCGAAGACGGCGATGGTTTCGTCGCGCGGGTCGACTTCCACTTCGCCGACCACGACGCCGTCGTCGAGTTCGACGGGCTGACGAAGTACGCCGACGGATCACGGGACACGCTGATCCAGGAGAAGCTCAGGGAGGATCGGCTTCGGGCGTTGGGACTGGAGCTCGTTCGTGTGACGTGGCCCGAGCTCGACCATCCCCATCGCCTCGCAGCCCGCATCCGCGGTGCCTTCGCCCGCTCCCGTCGTACTGCGCTCGCTGGTTGACCCATCGGAGTGTGGGTCGGCTAACGGTGTGCGGTTGGCCAACCCGGCTTCTGATAGGTCGGCCCATCGGAGTGTGGGTTGGCCAGCGGTGTGCGGTTGGCCGACCCGCGTTCTGGTGGGTCAGCCCATCGGAGTGTGGGTTGGCCAGCGGTGTGCGGTTGGCCGACGCGGGTTCTGGTAGGTGAGCCCATCGGAGTGTGGGTTGGCCAGCGGTGTGCGGTTGGCCGACGCGGGTTCTGGTAGGTGAGCCGATCGGAGTGTGGGTTGGCCAGCGGTGTGCGGTTGGCCGACCCGCGTTCTGATAGGTCAGCCCATCAGACGGCAGACGGCAGGCAGGGCCGGGAGGGTGGGGAGGGCCGGGAGGGTGGGGAGAGTGGGCCGCTAGGACTTCCCGATTGCGTTCAGTTCGGCCACTGCGTCGGTGGGGAGGACGAGGTCTCGGGCGGCGGTGTTTTCGCGGAGGTGGGTGAGTGAGGACGTGCCGGGGATGACGATGCTGGTGGTGGAGCGCTGCAGGAGCCAGGCCAGGGCGACCTGCTGAGGTGAGGCGTTCAGGCGGGTGGCGACCTTTGCGAGGGTCTCGGACTGCAGCGGGCTGAAGCCGCCGAGCGGGAAGAACGACGCGAAGGCGATGTTCTCGTCGGCGCAGAAGTCGACCACGTCGTCGTCATCGCGCCGGACCAGGTTGTACAGGTTCTGGACGGTGACGACCGGGGCGATGGTCTGCGCCTCGCGGATCTGCGTGACGGTGACACCGCTCAGCCCGAGGTGCCGGATCAGGCCCTCCTGCTGCAGTTCGGCGAGGGCGGTGAACTCGGCGGCGATCGACTCCTCGCTGCCGCCGTCGTGCGCGGGGGTGCGGAGGTTGACCACGTCGAGGACGTCCAGGCCGAGGTGCTCGAGGTTCTCGTGGACCGCGGCCTTCAGGTCGTCCGGCTCGCGGGCGGGGATCCAGCTGCCGTCGTCGCCGCGGCGGGCACCCACCTTGGTGATCAGGTGCAGGCCGGCCGGGTACGGGTGCAGGGCTTCCTTGATGATCTCGTTGACCACGACCGGGCCGTAGAAGTCGCTGGTATCGATGTGCGTGACGCCCAGGTTGACGGCTTCCCGCAGTACGGCGATCGCCTGGTCGCGGTCCTTCGGCGGCCCGAAGACCCCGGGACCGGCGAGCTGCATGGCGCCGTACCCGATCCGGGTGATGGTGAGGTCGTCGGCGAGGGTGATGGTTGAGTTCGTCATGTCTTCCACTGTTCCTCGGGGTCGGCCAAGGAGGGAGTGTCCCGCTGTTCCTGGGAGTGACAGGACCCAGTCTCCGCGCGTCGGGTCCGACTACCGTGGACGACATGGACAGCTCCAACGCGCTGGGTGAGTATCTCCGAGCCCGGCGCGAACAGGTCCGGCCTGAGGACGTCGGGCTTCGACGGGTCGGCGTACGGCGGGTGCCGGGGTTGCGGCGCGAGGAGGTCGCGATGCTGGCCGGCATCAGCTCGGACTACTACCTGCGGCTGGAGCAGGGCCGCGACCGGCACCCGTCGGTCCAGGTGCTCGAGGCATTGGCCGACGTACTGCGATTGGACGCCGACGCCACGGCCTACCTGGTCGGGCTCGTCCAGGAGCAGCCGCGTGCTGTCCCCAAGCGGCAACGACCCAGGACCGAGCCCTGTGCCGGAGAGCATCCGCGAGCTGATCGACGGCTGGCCGAACAACCCGGCGTACGTGCAGAACAAGTACACAGACGTGCTCGCGGTCAATGCTCTGGGCGCGGCGCTGACGCCGAACTACGCGGTCGGGGTCAACCTGCTCACCGCAGTCCTGCTCGACCCCGCGGAGCAGGCACTGCGGCGAGACTGGGACGAGCTCACCGAGGAGGGCGTCGCCGTACTCCGGTCCGAGCTCGGGTCGGCGGTCGACGATCCCCGGCTGGTCGAGCTCGTCGGCGAACTGTCGGTGCGCAGCGAGCGGTTCCGCCAGCTGTGGGCGCGGCACGACGTCCGCCCGCGCCGCGGCCGGCTGAGTCTCCTGACTCATCCGGACGTCGGAGACCTGGAGCTGAAGTCCGACAAGCTCACCATCGGTGGCACCGACGGTATGACGCTGGTCGTCTTCCACGCCGTACCCGGAAGCCGGAGCATCGAGTCGCTCGCCCTGCTCGGCAGCCTCGTCGCGTCCAACGACACGACCGATGAGACCACCGAGCAGCGTGATCAAACACCTAGGCCCAGCGACTGAAGGCGCCCACGATCTGTGGGTACGCCGCCAGTGCCGTACCCACGTGGTCGACCGCACCCATCGAGTGGACGATGACGTTCGCGCCGCGAGCCCGTAGCGAGGTCGCACAGGCATCCGCGTTGGCGGCCACCACGTCGGTGTCCTTCGTGCCGTTGTACAGGTGCACAGGCACGCGCGGGGTCCAGTCGTGGCAGATCTGGTCGGCTGCCTGCAGCGCGCGCAGGTAGCGACCGGTCGGGTGCGTCAGCCGCTCTATGAACGCCGCCGTGAACAGCTTCTCCGGGGAATCGGGGAGTCCGGCAACGATCTCCTCGTCCGGGTGCGTCCCGTCGAACAGGCCCTCGACCGTGCTCGCGTACGGCTCCTGGAACGCCTCCCGCGGGTCGTCGTACAGGCCGACGGTCCGGTTCCACGCAGTGGTGAAGTAGGCCAGGTAGAACGCGGCGGTCGCGGGCGCCAGCCCACCGTTGAAGGCGGCCGGCAGCTCGGTCCCTTGCAGGTCGTACGGCCCGGCCACGGCCTGCAGAGCGCCGAGGCGGAACGTCGAGACCTCACCCCGGCTGAGCGCCCGTCCCAGGGCGACGGAGGCCCGGCCGCCCTGGGAGAAGCCGGTGACGAGCACGTCGCGCTTGAGGAGGACTCCATGCCTGAGCGCGAACGTGCGAGCCGCGAGCAGCAGATCCGCGGACGCGCTCGTCTCGGTCTTGGTGTCGATGTACGGATGCTCGCCCGGTCCGAGCCCGAGACCGAGGTAGTCGGGCGCGACCCCGACCAGGCCCTGGCCGGCGAAGAGCGCGGTGACGAGCCGGTCGGTCGACTCTTCGGACACGGACGCCGCGTAGGCCTTCGTCGCGGTCGTGCCGTGCAGGTACTCCGCGACGGTCAGCGCGCCGTGGCGGCCGTCTGGCAGGACGACGAGACCGCTCGCGGTAGTGGGCCGGCCGTTGGGGTCGACGGTCCGATAGATCAACCGGTACGCCGTGACGTCGTGCTTGGCCACCGGTGTACCGACGAAGCCCGTCCCGGCCGCGGCTCCGTCCAGTTGGGCTGCGGTCAGCCGGGCGATCGGGACGGCTGACACGAGCGCACCACGCGGGGCATGGACGCTGGTGACGGCGGCTTCCGAGAGCGTCGGCTGGGTGACAGCGGCGTACGCCGAGATCGGGGCCGCGAGCAGCGCGGCCGTGGCGAGAGTGGCGGCAACGGTCTTGGTGATCCGTGGAGTCATGCCTCCAGCCAACCGCTGGGCCGAGCGTGCGACGAGGGTGCTCGGCCCCCGGCTGGAGGTGGACTTTCGCCTACCCGAGCAGGCTGGTGTACAGCTGCACAGTCCGGTCCGCCACGGCGTCCCAGCCGAACTCGGAGACGGCCCGCTCGCGGCCCGCCTTGCCCATCGTCGCCGCCTTGGCCGGCTTGTCGACCAGGTCGTTGATCCCCGCGGCCAGGTCGCGCTCGAACGCGTCGATATCGTTCTCGTCGTACCGGACCAAGGTGCCGGTGACGCCGTCGTCGACCACCTCGGGGATGCCGCCGACCGCGCTGGCGACGACGGCGGTCTCACACGCCATCGCCTCCAGGTTGACGATGCCGAGCGGCTCGTAGACCGACGGGCAGCAGAACGCGAGCGCGTGCGTCAGCACTTGCCGGACCTCGTCGCGCGGGAGCATCTCGGAGACCACGAACACGCCGTCCCGGGCCGCCTTGAGATCGTCGATCAAGGCATCGGTCTCGACCTTCAGCTCGACTGTGTCTGCCGCGCCGGCGAGCAGCACCAGCTGCACCGACGGGTCCAGCCGAAGCCCGGCCCGAAGCAGGTGCGGGACGCCCTTCTGCCGGGTGATCCGGCCGACGAACGTCACGTACGGCCGGCTCAGGTCGACCCCGAGCCGCTCCAGCACGTTGGTCGCCGGATCCGGCCGGTAGAAGTCGGCGTCGATCCCGTTCGAGATCACGTGCACCTTGGCCGGGTCGATCGCCGGGTAGCAGTCCAGTACGTCGTCCCGCATGCCGTTGCTCACCGCGACCACGGCGTCGGCCGCCTCGTACGCCGTCCGCTCGGCCCAGCTGGACAGGCGGTAGCCGCCACCGAGCTGCTCGGCCTTCCACGGGCGGCGCGGCTCCAGCGAGTGAGCGGTCACGACATGCGGTACGCCGTACAGGAGCTTGGCCCAGTGGCCGGCCATGTTCGCGTACCAGGTGTGGGAGTGGACGAGCTGGGAGTCGCCGACCGCGGCCGTCATGGTCAGGTCGGTGGACAGGATGCGCAGCGCCGCGTTCGCCTGCGGGATGCGTGCGTCGTCCTCGGAGTGCGCGGTCGCGCCGAGACGTGGCTCGCCCATGCAGTGCACGTCCACGTCGAGGAGCCGGCGCAGCTCGCGGACCAGGAAGTCCACGTGCACCCCCGCCCCGCCGTACACATCCGGAGGATACTCACGCGTCAGGATGGCGACCTTCATGCGTCCGAGGCTAGGTCATCACGCGACGTGTGTCGGTACCCAGAACCGCAGCTTTCCGTGTCGTTCGTCTTCCAATTCGCCCCCGGCCGCCTGGATCACCTTGCGTGAGCCGACGTTGTCGAGGTCGCAGGTGACCAGCACCGGGTCGATGCCGAGACCGGCGGCGATCGGCAGGGACTGGGTCAGCATCCGGGTCGCGTGACCGTGGTGCCGCGCCGACGGCCGTACGCCGTAGGTGATGTGGCCGCCGAGCTCGATCAGGACCGGGGTCAGGTCGTGACGGATCGACAGCCGGCCGAGCCACTCCTGGCCGTCGACGAACCAGAGCACGGTCTGGTGGACCAGGTCCGGCCGCAGTTCGGTGGCCGGATCCGCCTCGATCCGGATCAGCTCGACCATCCGGGCGAACTCGTCCGGATCCGCGGCCTGCTCGCGGCTCCACTCCTCCTCGTCGCCGCTGATCGCCCGTGCACCCATCCACCGCTCGTCGTCCGGCCCGAACTCGTCCCAGGCAGCGAGGAACGAGCGGTGAACGGCGACCGTAGGTTCGATGAGCGTTGGCATCCCCCCAGTGTCGCGACACTCGCAAGCGCTTATGCACGCCGCCTCCCAGAGCTAAGGTGCGGACATGGCAAAGGCGCCCAGAGTTCTCGGAATCGTGCTGGCCGGTGGCGAGGGCAAGCGGTTGATGCCGCTGACGGCGGACCGGGCCAAACCGGCCGTGCCGTTCGGGGGCAGTTATCGCCTGATCGACTTCGTGCTGTCCAACCTGGTCAACGCCGGGATCCGGAACCTGTTCGTGCTGACGCAGTACAAGTCGCACTCGCTGGACCGGCACGTGACGGTCACCTGGCGGATGTCCACCCTGTTGGGGAACTTCGTCAGCTGCGTACCTGCCCAGCAGCGGCTCGGCCCGCAGTGGTACCAGGGCAGCGCGGACGCGATCTACCAGTCGATGAACCTGATCGACGACTTCAAGCCCGAGGTCATCGTGGTGTTCGGCGCCGATCACGTGTACCGGATGGATGCGGCCCAGATGGTCGCCGCGCATCTGGAGCGTGGGAACGGCGTCACCGTGGCCGGGATCCGGGTGCCGCGGGCCGGGGCGAGCGAGTTCGGCGTGATCAAGACCGGTGCGGACGGACAGAGCATCGAGGAGTTCCTGGAGAAGCCGGCCGACCCGCCGGGACTGCCCGACTCGCCGGACGAGGCGTTCGCCTCGATGGGCAACTACGTGTTCAGCGCCGACGTCCTGGTCGAGGCGCTCCGCAAGGACGCCGCGAACCCGGCCTCCCGGCACGACATGGGCGGCGACATCGTCCCGATGATGGTTGCCGAGGGCAAGGCCGGAGTCTACGACTTCCGCGACAACGACGTACCCGGCGCGCTCGACCGGGACCGCTCGTACTGGCGTGACGTCGGCTCGCTGGACTCCTACCACGAGGCCCACATGGATCTGGTCTCGATCCAGCCGGTGTTCAACCTCTACAACTCCGACTGGCCGATCTTCACCTCGCACCCGCAACTGCCGGGCGCGAAGTTCACCGACGACGCGACCGTCGGTGAGTCGATCGTCTGCCAGGGCTCGATCGTGACCGGCGCGACCGTGGAGACCTCGGTGCTCGGCGCCAACGTGATCGTCAGTGCCGGCGCCTACATCGAGCGCGCGGTGATCATGGACAACTGCAAGATCGGCGCCGGGGCCCGGCTGGTCAACGTGATCCTGGACAAGAACGTGGTCGTCCCGGACGGCGTCGAGATCGGTGTCGACCCGGATCATGACCGCGAACGCGGCTTCACCGTCTCCACGGGCGGCATCACCGTGCTCGGCAAAGGCCAGGTGATCGATCCGCCGGCCGACAAGCCCGCCGAGGTGGACGACGTGGCGGACGACGTGGTGGACGACTTGGCGGAGCCCGCGACGGATGAGGTCGCCGAGGCGTGAGCGCGGAGGCAGAGGCGCTGGAACTCGATGCCGCGGACCCCGGGCATCGCGATCTGTTCGACGTACCGCCGGCGCAGGGTGGCGAGTACCCGGACGTGGCGTACTTCGCCGGGAACTCGCTCGGGCTGCGGCCGCGCGCGACCCGGACCGAGCTGCTCGAGGACCTCGACGCGTGGGCGTCGCTGGGAGTGGAGGGACACCTCGACGCCGGCCGGCCGTGGCTGCCGTACCACGAGCTCCTGACCGGACCGGCGTCACGGCTGGTAGGTGCGCTGCCGAACGAGACCGTGGTGATGAACTCACTCACGGTCAACCTGCACCTGCTGATGGTTTCGTTCTACCGCCCGACCCGCTCGCGGCACCGGATCGTGATCGAGGACTCCGCCTTCCCCTCCGACAGCTACGCCGTACGCTCCCAGGCCCGCTTCCACGGGTACGACGCCGACGACGCGATCATCCGCCTGCGGCCACGCCCGGGCGAGGAGTGCCTGCGTACGGCGGACGTCGTCGAGCAACTGGGCGGCGACGTGGCCCTGGTGCTGCTGGGTGGGGTGAACTACCTGACCGGCGAGCTGATGGACATCCCGACGATCACCAAGGCCGGACATGCGGCCGGTGCGATTGTCGGCTGGGACCTGGCGCACGCGGCGGGGAACGTCCCGCTGGCGCTGCACGAGTGGGGCGTCGACTTCGCCGCCTGGTGTTCGTACAAGTACCTCAACTCCGGGCCGGGTGCGCTCGCCGGCGCCTTCGTGCACGAGCGCCACCTGGGCGGCGACCGGCCGCGGTTCGAGGGCTGGTGGAGCACCGAGGCGTCGACCCGGTTCGAGATGACGCCGGAGTCGCGACCACCCGCGTCCGCGGATGCGTGGCAGGTGTCGAATCCGCCGATCTTCTCGATGAGCCCGGTGCGTACGTCGCTGGAGATCTTCGACAAGATCGGCATCGGTGTGTTGCGCGAACGCAGTCTGCGGTTGACGTCGTACCTGGAGAGGCAATTGAGCGAGGTCATGATCGAGCGGCCGTTGCAGGTCATCACGCCGACGGATCCACAGCGGCGCGGGGCGCAGTTGTCGGTGCGGATCGGTGGTGCGCACGGCGCGGGTGCGCTGGCGAAGCGGTTGCGGTTCGAGTACGGCGTGATCGCGGACTCGCGGGAGCCCGACGTACTGCGCCTGGCGCCGGTGCCGCTGTACTCGACGTACCACGACTGCTGGCGGGCGGCGACGGCTCTGGCTGAGGCGGTGCCGGCATGAAGGTCGCGATCGTCGGGGCCGGGCTGACCGGGAGTCTCCTGGCCTGTTTCCTTGCCCGGCGCGGGTTGTCGGTGACGCTGTACGAACGGCGGCCGGACCCGCGCGTCGGTCAGGCCGAGCGCGGCCGGTCCATCAACCTCGCGATCTCCGAGCGCGGGCTGGATGCGCTGCGGCGGATCGGGCTGGTCGACCAGGTGATGGCGGACGCGTTGCCGATGAAGGGCCGGATGATCCACCCGGTCTCCGGGCCGCTGGACTTCCAGGCGTACTCGGCCGGCGGCAACCGCGCGATCAACTCGATCAGCCGTGGTGCACTGAACAACGCGCTGCTGACGGCAGCCGCGGAGGCTCCGGGCGTGTCGGTCGAGTTCGAGCATCGGCTGGTCGAGTTCGAGTCGCAGGCCGGGCGGATGGTGTTCGCGACGCCGTCGGGGAAGGTCTCGGCCGAGGCCGACGTGGTACTCGGCGCGGACGGCGCCGGGTCCGCGGTGCGCGAGCAGTTGCTTGCCGAGGGCATCGTTGCCGAGGACGTCGACTTCCTCGACTACGGGTACAAGGAACTGTCGATCCCTGCCGCCGACGGTGAGTTCGCGCTTGACCCTGGTGCGCTGCACATCTGGCCGCGAGGTACGTCGATGATGATCGCGCTGCCGAATCCGGATCGCTCCTTCACCTGCACGCTGTTCTGGCCGGCCGGGTCGTTCGACGCGCTGACCTCCGAGGTGGACATCGAGGACCACTTCAGGACGTCGTACCCGGATCTGTTGCCGTTGGCACCGGATCTGGTGGGCGACTACCTGCACAACCCGGTCGGTGTGCTCGGGACCGTGCACACGCTGCCCTGGCAGGCGCACGGGCGGACCGCGCTGATCGGCGACGCGGCGCACGCGATCGTCCCGTTCTACGGCCAGGGCGCGAACTGTGCCTTCGAGGACGTGGTCGAGCTGGACCGCTGCCTCGACGACACCGCCGGGTCGTGGGCTCGGGCGCTGCCGCTGTTCGAGGCGCGGCGCCGGGAGAACTCCGAGGCGATCGCGGAGATGGCGCTCGGCAACTTCGTCGAGATGCGGGACAAGGTCGCGTCGCCCGTCTTCCGCCTCACCAAGCGCATCGAGCACGCCCTGGAACGCCTGCTCCCCGGCACGTATGTCTCCCGCTACGAGCTCGTCTCGTTCTCCACCACGCCGTACGCCGAAGTCCGGCAACGCGTCCATCGGCAGCACCAGGTGCTCGGGTTGGGTGCCGTGGCCGCTGCCGGCGTACTGCTCGGGATCGCACGGAGGAGGAGACGGCGATGAGTCTGTGGACGCCGGAGCTGCTGACCGGGCAGCCCAAGTCGGTGGGGTTGCTGCGGAACTTCGTCGACGGCGAGTTCGTGGAGAGCGGCTCGACGTTCGCGAAGGTGAGCCCGGTGACGGGTGAGCAGATCTTCGACGTCTGCGAGGCGGACGAGTCGGCTGTGGACGCGGCGGTGCAGGCGGCGCGTACGGCGCTGAAGGGACCATGGGGACGTCTCAGCGAGCAGGAACGGGCGGTGGTACTGCGCCGTGTCGCCGACGGACTGGAGCGGCGGTTCGAGGACCTCGTCGCGGCCGAGGTGGGTGATACCGGGAAGTCGATCAGCCAGGCCCGCACGCTCGACATCCCGCGCGGTGCGGCGAACTTCCGTGCGTTCGCCGACTTCGCGACCACGGCTGCTACCGAGTCGTACACGACCGTGCTGCCGGACGGCCGGCGGGCGCTGAACTACGCCGTCCGCAAACCCATTGGCGTGGTGGCGATCGTCGTACCGTGGAACCTGCCGCTGCTCCTGCTCACCTGGAAGGTCGCGCCGGCGCTTGCCTGCGGCAACGCTGTGGTGGTGAAGCCGTCCGAGGAGACACCGGCCTCGGCGACCGTGCTGGCCGAGGTGATGGCGGAGGCCGGCGTACCGCCTGGGGTCTTCAACCTCGTCCACGGTTTCGGCCCGTCGTCGGCGGGGGAGTACCTGACCCGGCATCCCGGTGTCGACGCGATCACGTTCACCGGCGAGTCAGCGACCGGTACGGCGATCGCCAAGGTCGCCGCGGACCGGGTGAAGTCGGTGTCCTTCGAGCTCGGTGGCAAGAACGCCGGCCTGGTCTTCGCGGACGCTGACCTGGACGCCGCGGTCGAGGGATCGGTGCGGTCCGTGTTCACCAACGGCGGCCAGGTCTGCCTGTGCACCGAACGGCTGTACGTCGAGCGCCCGATCTTCACCGAGTTCTGCTCTCGGCTGGCGCAACGAGCATCCGAGCTGACCTACGGCTGGCCGGCCGACGAGGCCACCATGAACATGCCGCTGATCTCGAAACAGCACCGCGACAAGGTCCTCTCGTACTACGACCTGGCCCGATCCGAAGGTGCTGAGGTGCTGACCGGTGGCGGCGTACCGTCGTTCGGCGACGCCCGCGACGGTGGTTGCTACGTGCAACCGACCGTGGTGACCGGCCTGCCGCAGGACGCCCGCGCCACCACCGAGGAGATCTTCGGCCCGATCTGCCACATTGCCCCGTTCGACACCGAGGACGAGGCCTACGCGCTGGCCAACGACAGCGACTACGGCCTGGCGGCCACCGTCTGGACCCGCGACGTCGGCCGCGCGCACCGTGCCGGCCCGGCGCTCGACGTCGGCATCGTCTGGATCAACACGTGGTTCCTCCGCGACCTCCGTACGCCGTTCGGCGGCATGAAGCTGTCCGGCGTAGGCCGCGAAGGCGGCACGCACTCACTGGCCTTCTACTCCGAGCCCACCAACGTCTGCATCGAGCTGACCTGACCTCAGTACGTCGAGGACGGGCGCGACCTTGTCCGCGCCGATGAACTCCCCCAACTCGGTCAGCTCCTCCCCGATCTGGCGCAGCAGATCCGGCAGGTCCTCCGCCAGTGCGCCTTCCACGTAGTTGATCGCGTCGCGCTGCGCTCCGAGCGCGGTCAGGAAGGTGGGTTGGCGGACCAGCCGGCGCAGATCCGGGCGCGGCTGGTCCGCCTCATCGTCCAGTGACTCCAGCGCCGACTCGAGCAACGCTGCCGCGTCGTCGTCGCGGCCCTGGTCGAGACGGATCAGCGCCTGCCGGTACAGCCCCCAGCCGTTCTTCGGATTGAGCTCGGCGCCACGCTCGAAGTCCGCCAGTGCGGCGGCCGTCTTACCCATCGCCTGGTAGGTCTCGCCCCGCCCGATCCAGGCGGTCGCCGTCCGCGGGAGCCGGTCGATCGCCTGGGTGAAGTCGTGCAAGGCCGCCGAGTGGTCGCCGACCACGCGGAGGAAGTACTGGCCGCGGTAGATCAAGGCCCAGCCTTGGTTGCGGGGGATCGTCACCCCGCGGTCGTGGTCGGCGCGGGCCGCGTCGAGGTTTCCGAGCCGCTCGTGCACTCTGGCGCGCCGCGAGAGCGCCCCGGCGCTCCGCCGGGCGACGTCGACGGCACGATCCAGGTCCGCCAGCGCCTGCGTGTACCGGCCTTCCAGTTCTGCGATCTGCGCCCGTGAAACCAGCGCCGAACCGAGAGCGGGATCGAGCTCGATGGCTCGATCGAGGTCGTCCAAGGCCCCGTCGAGATCACCGTGATCCAGCCGGATGGACCCACGCTGGTCGAACGCCAGTGCCGACAACGGGTCGAGTTCGAGGGAGCGCTCGGCGTCCACGACCGCGCCGTCGTACTGGCCCGCGGCGGCTCTCATCCCGGCCCGGATCCCGAACGTCGGACCACGGGTCGGATCGAGCTCGAGCACCCGGTCGAGGTCGGCGAGTCCCCGGGAGCGACGGCCCGACCGGTCGTACACCAGCGCCCGCGTCGTGAGCGCCGACAGGTCGTCGGGGCTCAACTCGAGGGCGCGGTCGAGATCCCGCAGCGCATCGTCGTACCGGCGCGCGCTCAGATGCAGGTCGGCTCGCGCGCGCAGCAGGACCGGGTTGTCCGGATCGGTCCGGATCCTCGCGGTGAAGTCGGCCACCCCTCGCGACAACTCGCCGGAGCGCTCGTAGACCCGGGCTCTGATCGTGAACGACCACCGATCGCCCGGATCCGCCGCGATCGCTCGGTCGAGATCTGCCAGTGCGTCGGCGTACTGCCCCAGGGACAGGAGGATATCGGCCCGATCGTCGAGTGCCGCGGTGTACTGCGGGTCGAGTTCGACGGCCTTGTCGAGGTCGGCCAGCGCCTCGCGCTCCATCCGCTGATCGCGCCAGAGCCGGGCCCGGGACAGCAGGACCCAGGTGTCTGTCGGTGCCAGGGCGTGCGCATGATCCAGATCCGTCTTCGCCTCGGCGAAGCGTCGCAGGTCCCGGTAGATCGAGCTCCTGACCGTGAGGTAGTAGGCGTCGCCCGGGCGTAGTTCGATCACGCGATCGATGTCCTCGAGGGCGGCGTCGTACTTGCGAAGACGCCGGCTGATCGAGCTCCGGGAGGAGTAGGCACCCGCGTAGTCGGGGGCGATCCGGATGGCCTCGCCGAGGTCCTCGAAGGCCTTGTCGTAGTCGCCGAGATCGGCGTGGATCCGTCCGCGCGGGCCGACGATCCAGCTGCGGCCGGGCAGCAGGGCGTCCGCCCGGTCGAGGTCCCGCCGGGCAGCCTCGTAGTCCTTCAGGCGCTCGTGCAGCCGGCTGCGTTCGGTGAGGGCGCCCGCTCGGTGGTAGGTGCTCAGCAGCGGATCCAGGGCGAGGCCGTCGAGGAGGAGCAGTTCGTCGCTCGTCGATCCCTGGAGCAGGATGGTCAGCTGCTCGCCGCGGGACCGGATCTCGTCGGTGTCGGAGTCATCGCCCGCCTGGGCGATCATCTGGGCCCACTTGGCCGTGCTGTCGCTGGTCCGGCCGTAGGCGTCGATCAGCCCTTCCAGTGCGTTCGGCAGCTCGGGTACGCCGCCCGCGCACAGCTTGTGGTACGTGGACTCGAGCTTCAACTCGCGCCAGCGGGCGTCCCGCCAGCGCTTCGTGGGACCGAGATCGAGCTCTGCCAGCCGCTCGCGGTAGTGGTCGGCCAGAGCCCGCTGGCGTTCGGTCCAGTCGGGGACGGAGGCGCGCCGCAGCGAGCGGAGCATCGGCGTACGGACGACGTCGTGGTAGCGGTAACCGTCGGCATGGGCGGAGACGAAGGGGAGGCGACGGAGCGAATCGAGGTCGACGGTCGTTCCGGCGGCCACCTCGAGGATGTCGCGGTCGAGCCGACGGGGGATCGCGCCGGCCAGGATGGCCGCCTGCCGGTCCTTGTCCCGCACCTCCCGGAGAAAGCGATCGACGGCGGTCTCGGCGTGATCCGTCGATCCGGCGGTGCCGCGAGCCGCCGATTCCGCCAGCAGGGCGACGAGAATCGGCAGACAGCCGGAGAGCCGGAGGATCACGTCAACGGTGCCGGGATCGACGATCCGCTCGGTGGCGAGGAGCTCGCGCGCTTCCGCCTCCGTGAACACCTGCAGTTCAATGTCGACGCGGAGGTTCCGCAGGCCGGCCCACTGGTTCGGGTCGAGTGGATGCTGACCGGACACCGTCACCACGATGTCGGCCGGCAACTTGCCGCAGGTGCCGCGCAGAAGGGCCAGCAACCAGCCGTTGAGGGCGGGGCCGGTCCGCTCGAAGGTGTCGATGAACAGCGCGATCTGCCGGCGCTGGCCGATCTTGCGGAGATCGGTGACGAACGCCGTGCTGAGCGCCTCGACCGGTGACAGCAGCAGCTCGAGATCGTCGTGCCGAGTGATCTTGCCGGCCAGGTAGGCACGGTACTGGTCGACCCGCGACGCTACCTCGTTCTCGTCGATCGCACCGGCCAGCACGCCGGCGATGGGGATCTCGCCGGCCGCACGGATCCCGAGCCGGACCGCCGCCCGGGTCAGCACCGACGAGATCCCGGACGGGGCGCCAGGATCGGAGTCGACGCTGAGACGCAGTTTGCGGTACTGCCTCAGCCTGCTGTCGAAACCGCGGCAGGCGGACCCGGAGGCGGCCAGACCGCGGGCGAGCTGCTCGATCGCGGACAGTACGTCGAACGCCTCGTCGACGTACGCGGTGGCACATTTCCTCTTGGTCGCGGCGGCCTGCCAGCGCTGGACCAGCGAGGTCTTGCCGACGCCGGCGTCGCCGTACAGGCTGACGACGAAGCGGCGGCGGGGATCGTTGGGCCGCAGCGCCAGGTTCTGCTCGAACAGCTGCAGCGGCTCGGTGCGCCCGACGAACGTGCCGGCGTCCCGGGACTCCAGGATGTCTTGCAGCGAGAAGTCCTCGTCGGTCACCCGTTCGATCGTAGTGGAGGGCGGGGTGAGTGGCCACGCGACGCCGGTGCGGCAGGTACTTGGCGGATGGTGGGTGGTGGGCAAGGATGCTGACATGGCCGACGCGACGGTGGTGGCGGGGAAGGCGGTGCCGCGGGGGCGGTTTCCGCACGTGAAGGTGAGCGGTGGGTTCGCCTTCGTGTCGGGGACTTCCAGCCGGTTGCCGGACAACACCATCGCGGGTGCCTCGGTCGACGAACTCGGCACGGTGTCGCTGGACATCAAGGTGCAGACCCGGGCGGTGCTGGAGAACATCCGGGACATCCTGGCGGCGGTCGGCGCCGGACTCGACGACCTGGTGAGCGTGACGACGTACCTGGTGTCGATGAACGACTTCGGGGGTTACAACGAGGTGTACGGCGAATTCTTCGACGAGTCCGGGCCGGCCCGGACGACCGTCGCAGTCCATCAGCTGCCGCATCCCCAGCTGCTGATCGA
This sequence comes from Kribbella sp. NPDC050281, assembly GCF_040655855.1. Lineage (NCBI taxonomy): Bacteria > Bacillati > Actinomycetota > Actinomycetes > Propionibacteriales > Kribbellaceae > Kribbella > Kribbella sp. NPDC050281. The sequence goes on from NZ_JBFAKS010000030.1 coordinate 50,240, forward strand.
GATCCAGGCCGTAGCGGCGATCCCGCAAGGTGCAAAGGAGTAGGGCATGGCGAATCTGGAGTCGACGAACTTCCCGCAGTGGATCGAGGAGAACAAGCATCTGCTGAAGCCGCCGGTCGGCAACAAGCAGATGTTCCCGACCGGGGACGACTTCATCACGATGGTGGTCGGCGGTCCGAACCAGCGGACCGACTTCCACGTGGACCCGTACGAGGAGTTCTTCTACCAGATCAAGGGCGAGCTCCGGGTCGACGTCGTCACCGACGACGGCCCCGCCACCGTTGAGGTGAACGCGGGAGAGATGTGGGTGCTGCCGCGGAACATGCCGCATTCGCCGCAGCGCGGGCCGGACTCGATCGGACTGGTGATCGAGCGGGTCCGGGAGCCGGGCACGCTGGAGAAGTTCCGCTGGTACTGCGCCAACTGCCACGGGATCGTGCACGAGGTCGAGCTCCAGGTGACCGACATCGTGGCCGACCTGCCACCGGTGTTCAAGGCCTTCTACGACAGCGAGGACGCGCGCACCTGCCCGGACTGCGGCACGCTGCACCCGGGTAAGGCCTGATGGCTGTTGATGTCCACACGCATCTGGTGCCGAAGGGCTGGCCGGATCTCTCGGTAGCGTGCGGCGGCGACGGCTGGCCGTGGCTGCGGATCGACTCCGAGCGGGCCGCGATGATCATGGTCGGCTCGACGGAGTTCCGCCCGATCGGTCCACAGGCGTGGGATCCCGCCGTACGCCGTACCGACATGGATGCCGACGGCATCGATCTGCAGGTGGTCTCGCCGACGCCGGTGTTCTTCGGCTATGACCGGCCTGCCGGCCAGGCCGTCAAGCTGGCCCGGATCTTCAACGACCTGACCCTGGAGACGCTCGCCGGGGACAGCCGCTTCGTCCCGTTCTGCCAGGTGCCGTTGCAGGATCCGGACGCCGCCTGCGCCGAGGTCGACCGGTGCCGGGCCGCCGGTCACGCCGGTGTCGAGATCGGCAACCATGTCGGCGACAAGGACCTCGACGACGCCGGAATCGTTGCCTTTCTCAAGCACTGCGCGGAGACCGGGATGCCGGTCCTGGTGCATCCGTGGGACATGCCGGCCGGTCCGCGGCTGGATCGCTGGATGGCCCGCTGGCTGACCGGGATGCCGGCCGAGACGCATCTGTCCGTCCTGGCGATGATCCTCGGCGGGGCCTTCGACGCGTTGCCGCCGTCGCTGCGGATCTGTTTCGCCCACGGCGGCGGGAGTTTCGCGTTCTGGCTGGGGCGGCTGGAGAACGCCTGGCACCGGCGCGGTGACATCGTGCGTGGTTGCTCCGAGCACCCACCCTCTCACTACCTGGATCGGTTCGTGGTCGACACGGTCGTGTTCGAATCAGCGCCTTTGCGGCTACTTGTCGATACCTTGGGAGATGATCGGGTACTGGTCGGCAGTGACTATCCGTATCCACTGGGCGAGCGGCCGGTCGGGGAGGTGGTACGGAAAGCCGGTTTCCTGTCCGCGGACCAGCGGCACAAGCTGCTGTCCACGAACGCTCTGCACTTTCTCGGGAGGTCAGAGCAGCCTCGGGAGGTCTGATGAGTGAAGACCGATCGGTTCTGACCCGCGCGGCCCGTGAGCCCGACGAGGAGCTCCGGTACGGCGACCACGCGGACCAGGTGATCGACTACTGGCATGCCAAGGAGTACCGGCCGCTGATCGTGTTCGTGCACGGTGGCTTCTGGCGGCCGGAGTACGACCGCAAACACGCCCGTCCGCTCGGTGAGGCCCTCTCCGACCTCGGCTGGCCGGTGGTGTCCCTGGAGTACCGTCGCGAGCCCGGCGACCCGGACGCGAGTACGTCGGACGTCCGTGCGGCGATCGAGTCGCTGCCGGACCTGGTCGACGTCCATGCCGGCTACGTGCTGGTCGGCCACTCGGCAGGGGGACAGCTCGCGTTGTGGGCAGCCTCGACGCTGAACCCGGTCCGGCTCCGCGGTCTGGTCGCGCTGGCCCCGGTCGCGGATCTCGTGATGGCCGACCGGCTCGGCCTGGACAAGGGCGCCGTACAGGACTTCATCGGCGACGGCGTACGCAACGACCTCGACCCGGTGCACCTGCCCGCCGCGATCGCCCCGATCAGCATCATCCACGGCACGGTCGACAGCCACGTCCCACTCAGCGTCACCGAGTCCTACTTCACCGCCCACCCCACCGCCCACCTCAACCGCGTCGAAGGCGCCGGCCACTACGACCTGATAGACCCCCAAAGCCCCCACTGGCACGAACTAACCGCAGAACTGACCCGCCTGACGGGTTGAAGGCCCTAGTTCTGGCCTTTCTGACCGAGGCGGTGTACAGCTCGACAGGTAGTGCACCTGCGAGACACCGTACACAGGCCGCCATGTGCGCTCAGCTGCACTACCTGTCGGCGAGATACTTCCTGTCCAGCCGCACGTGGACAGCAGTTGGTTGCCGAGGGCACCGGTAGCGCGGTCCTTGCCGCCTGGCGGGTTACAGTGCGCTATCGGCTGGATAACCTGCCAGCGGGTGCGCATCACTGCCGGTTTGCTGGCATGTCGGCGGAGGGGTACGCCGTCTGCGACCAGAGCAGCCTGTCGAGATGCCGCAGCCCAACGTTCGGCGGGTCAGCTCTGTGTGGCGCTCAGTGGAGGCGTTTGGCGGCGGTGAGGAGGCCTTCGGAGGTGGGGAGGAGGGCTGAGACCAGGTTGTCGTCGTCGCGGACTGCTCGGAGCAGGTCGCGGAGGGCGTTGGTGTCGGGGTCGCGGTGAGCGGGGTCGGCGACTCGGCCGCCGGTGAGGATGCCGGCGAAGACGACCAGGCCGCCGGGGCGGAGCAGGCGCAGTGCCTCGTGCAGGTACGCCGTGTTCTCGCGCCGGTCCGCATCGCAGAAGACCAGGTCGTAGTGCCGGTCGGTGAGCCGGGTGACCACGTCGAGCCCGGAGCCCGCGATCAGGCGGAACCGGTTCGACGGGACGCCGGCGTCCAGGAACGTCTTGCGGGCGAGCCGCTGGTTCTCGGCGTCGATGTCCACCGTGGTGAGGGTGCCGTCCGCGCGCATCCCGCGCAGCAGGGCCAGCCCGGAGACGCCGGTGCCGGTGCCGATCTCGACCACGGCTCTGGCGCTCACGCCGGCCGCGAGCATGCTCAGCGCGGCCGCGGCACCGGGACCGATCGCGGCGATGCCGCTGTCCTCGGCACTCGCCCGCGCACCGGTGACGACTTCGTCCTCACCGGTGTAGTCCTCGGCGTATGCCCAGGACGTCGGGTCGATGCCGGTGGCGATGATGCCCTCCCAAGGTTCTGCCGCTGCGCTACTCATGCTGAGTCAGAAGCCTAGCGGCACGAGGGCCTCATTCCGTGTCTCCCGCGCTGGGACTGCGTACTCTTGCTCATAACTCTGCCACTTGAGTCAGATATGATCGACCTCGGCAGCCATGAGGCACCCACGGGAGGGAGGTACGGCGTGTTGAGGGTCCTAGGAGCGGATGACGTCGATGCCGGCTTCCTTGAAGACGGCCAGCTGGCTCTCGTCGGCCTGCGCGTCGGTGACGAGGGTGTCGATCTCGCTCAGCTCGCAGATCCGCGCGAACGCGCGCTGGCCGAGCTTGGAGGAGTCGGCGACCACGACGACCTTGGCGGCCCGGCTGACGATCAGCTGGTTGATGTTCGCCTCGCCCTCGTGGTGGGCGGTGGCGCCGGTCTCGTCGATCCCGTCGACGCCGATGAAGGCGATGTCCAGGGACAGGTCGGCCAGGATCCGGTGCGACAGCGGCCCGATCATCTCGTAAGACTGCGGCCGGGCCACGCCGCCGGTGAGCACCATCTTGACGTGCGGCCGGACGATCAGCTCGTTGGCGATGTTCAGCGCGTTGGTGACGAGGGTGAACGCGGGCTCGCCATGCTCGGCGGACAGCTCCGGCCGGGTCGCCAGCGTGCGGGCCACCTCGGAGATCGTGGTGCCGCCGTTCATCCCGATCACCATGCCGCGGCGGACCAAAGTGGCCGCGGCTTGCGCGATCCGCTGCTTCTCGGACGCGAAACGCGCAGTCTTGTAGCGCAGCGGCAGGTCGTACGACACCGCGTTGGCCACCGCGCCACCGCGGGTCCGGGTGAGGAGCTGCTGCTTGCCGAGGTGGTCCAAATCGCGCCTGATCGTGGCTGCCGAGACGTGCAACTGCTCGGCGAGCTCGTCGACGTCGATGGCGCCCTTCTCGGCGAGCGACTCGAGCAAGGTGTTGAGGCGTTCATAACGCTTCACCCGGGGCTCCTCCTTCACACAATCGGTCAGCCGGGTGGCGGCTGGTTGGCACCATTCGATCACGTTCGAGCAGTTTCGACCATGACATCTAGGGAGACATGATGACGTCGACGCCATGTGTGAGCACTGAGATCGCCACTCAACCTGACCTCTGGCGGCAGGTTTCGACCGGTTTCGCGCAGTACGGCGGCGCGTTGCCGAAGGCCGGTCAGCGGGTCGCCGCGGTCGGTTGCGGCACGTCCTGGTTCATGGCGATGGCGTACGCCGCCCTGCGCGAGGACCTCGGCCAGGGGGAGACCGACGCGTTCGCCGGATCGGAGTTCCCGGCCGGCCGGACATACGACGCCGTGGTCGTGATCAGCCGGTCCGGTACGACGACCGAGGTGCTCGACCTGATCCGGGCGACGGACCTCCCCACGATCGCGATCACCGCCACTCCGGACTCGCCGATCGTCGAGCTGGCCGACCGCACCATCATGCTGGACTTCGCCGATGAGCAGTCCGTTGTCCAGACCCGCTTCGCGACCACCACGCTGGCGCTGCTGCGGGCATCACTGGGCCAGGACCTCGAGCAGGCGGCCGCGGACGCGGAGACGGCGCTGGCCGTGAACGTGGACGACTTGGCCAAGCTGGAGCAGCTCACGTACGTCGGCACCCGGTGGACTGTCGGCCTGGCGCACGAGGCGGCGCTGAAGCAGCGTGAGGCCGCGTCCGCGTGGACCGAGGCGTACCCGGCGATGGACTATCGGCACGGTCCGATCGCGATCGCGCAGCCGGGCCGCGGCGTCTGGATCTTCGGGGAGTCGCCGGCCGGTCTGCTCGATGACGTCACTGCCACCGGTGCGACCGTCGTACACCACGCGGACCTGGACCCGATGGCGTCGCTGGTCGTGGCTCAGCGCGTCGCAGTCGCCAAGGCACTGGCTCTGGGCCTCAACCCGGACCAGCCGCGCAGTCTGACCCGTTCCGTCATCCTCCACTGAGCACAGGCTCCCTTGTCTGGACGCCTGCCACGCGACCCAAGACCGCGGCGGCGACCAGTCCGATGGCGACGACGAGCAGGGCCTTGTGAGTGCCGATCGCCGGTACCAGGAGGCCGCCCGCAGCCTGCCCGAGCGCGGCAGTGCCCACGCGCAGGCTGGCTGCGGTCGTGCTGACCCTGCCCTGCAGTGACTGGGGGCTGTACTGCTGACGCGCCGCGAACATGGCCGGCATGGTCGGCCCTTGCAGCAGTCCGGCGACAGCCGCGAGCAGCAGGAGTACGGCGAAGGACCCGGCCAGCGGCCACGTCAGCATGGCCAGCCCGTACGCCGCAACGGACACCATCACCACGTGCTCCGGACGCCAGCGAGTCTGGAGTCGGCCTAACGCCAGAGCAGTGGTGACGCTGCCGACCTCCAGTGCGGTCCACAGATAGCCGGCTGCGGACGTCGGCATGCCGAGTGACTCCATGTGCAGCGGCAGTGTGATCAGCAGGATGCCCATCACACCCAGAAGCAACGTGGTCGTGACCGTCGATGCGCGCAGCCGCGGAGTACGCGCCAGATGCGCCAGCCCACCGATGACCGAGGCCATGAACGGTTCGCCGCCGGTCACAGCCCGAGGGAGTGCGGGCAGCCGGGTGATGGCGACGATGCTCAGCGTCGCAGCCAGTGCGATGACCAGTACGGCGGTCTCCACCGAGAACACCGCCGAGATGGTCGCTGCGGTCGCCGGACCGGTGATCGTGGCCGCTCCGAAGCTCGCGGCCTCCAACGAGTTGGCGCGAGCCAACCGCTCCTGCGGGACGAGGCTCGGCAACATGCTCGTGAAACCACCACTCACCATCGGCAGCGTCGCCCCGGCGACAGCCGCCAGCACCGGAGTGACCCAGTGCGCACTGTGGCCGACCACGCCGAGAAGGCTCAGCATGACCACACCGAGCACGGCCTGGTTGAGCGCCAGTGCGGAGCGACGGTACGGCGTCCGGTCGAGCCAGGCGCCGAGCAATGGGCCGGTGACAACGGCCGGCAAGGCGTAGGCCGCCCCGGTGAGACCTGCGAGCGCAGGACTGCTGGTGCGCTCCAGCACGAGGAGCACCAGCGTGAACGCGACCATCTCGTCGGCGAGCCTGGCGAGGGTCGCGGCGACGTAGTAGCTGGGCACGCCGACCTCCTGTAACGCTATATCTACGGTTACGCGTTACGCTAGCAAATACGTTACGAGAGGGGGAAGTGGTGGAGATTCAGACGCCGGACCGGCTGATCCGGCTCGCGGTCGATCTGGTCAACACGCGCACCCGTGACCCGGAGCGGCTCAATGAGCCCGACGATGTCCGCGACTTCCTGCTGGAGCATGGCGAGTCGGACCCGATCACGCTGGACGACGGTGATCTGGCGGCGGTCCGGGCTGTCCGCGAGCGGATCCGGCCGGTGTTCCACGCCGACCCGGCCGAGGCGGCCCGGGTCCTCAACGAGTTGCTCGCGGAGTACGCCGTACGCCCGTATCTGTCCGACCATGACGGGTCGCCGTGGCACCTGCATGTGGCCAAGCCGGAGGCGACGTGGGCCGAGTGGCTCGCCGCCTCGACCGCGCTCGGGCTGGCCGGGTTCGCGGCCGGCCATGGGTTCGCGGCGATCGACGCCTGCGCGGCCCCGGACTGCGAGCGCGTCTTCGTCAACCCGGCCGAGCGCCGACCGCGCCGGTTCTGCTCGCCGACCTGCTCCAGCCGCACCCGCGTCGCGTCGTACCGGGCCCGCCAGGCAGTCGCCGGGGAGGCCTAGGATCGAGGCAGAGATCCGGACCGGAGGAGTGCGAGTTGAGTCATACCGTGGTGGCGGAACTGGTGGCCAATGTGCTGAAAGTCACCGCCCGGGCCGGGGACACGGTGGGGCCGGAGGACACCCTCGTCATCCTGGAGTCGATGAAGATGGAGATCCCGGTGCTGGCCGAGGTGGCCGGGACCATTGTCGAGCTGAAGGTCACCGAGGGCGAAGTCGTCCGCGACGGGGACCCGATCGCTGTGATCGAGGAGAACTGATTCAACCGAAATGGCCGCTGATACGTCTTCTTTGGTGAGGGCACCGGCCGGGAACTTCCGGCCGGAGCGCCGCGTTGAGCCGTCGTACGAGCAACTCAGGGTCCAACCCGGGTGTTCCCCACGTGCGCAGAGGACGGTGAACGCGGCACCATGGCCTTCACGCTTATTGCCGAGAGGACCCTGGGAGGCGTTGCGGTGAAGCCGGCTGACACCTCTGTGGTGCCTGTCCCGGAGGCGGTTGCTGACGCGCTGCCGTCGTGGGACGAGATCGTCCGCGCGCATTCGGCCCGGGTCTACCGGCTGGCGTACCGGCTGACCGGCAACAAGCACGACGCCGAGGACCTGACCCAGGAGGTCTTCGTCCGGGTCTTCCGCTCGCTGTCGTCGTACACGCCGGGCACCTTCGAGGGCTGGCTGTACCGGATCACCACGAACCTGTTCCTGGACGGCGCCCGCCGCAAGCAGCGGATCCGCTTCGACGGCCTGCCGGAGGATGCGCACGACCGGCTCCCGGCCAAGGGCGAGGGCCCGGCCGAGAAGCTCGACTCGGACCTGTTCGACCACGACGTGCAGGACGCACTGGACGCGCTGCCGGAGGACTTCCGTGCGGCCGTCGTGCTGTGCGACATCGAGGGCATGACGTACGACGAGATCGCCGACGTGCTGGATGTGAAGCTCGGGACGGTCCGCAGCCGGATCCACCGAGGCCGCTCGATGCTGCGCAAGCACCTGGAGCACCGCGCCCCGCGCTCTGGTCAGTCCCGGATCGGTGGTCCGCCCGCAGACGGACCGTTCAGCACCGGAGGTGAGCACCGGTGACGCTGCAGCACCCGATGGACAAGCTGAGTGCCGTCGTCGACGGTGAACTCGATCACGACTCCCGCGACAAGGTGCTGAGCCACCTGGTCAGCTGTGACACCTGCCGTGCGGAGGTGGACGCGCAGCGCCGGCTCAAGGCCCGGATGGCGACTCAGGAGTTGCCGGAGCCGTCCACCGACCTGATGCAGCGCTTGATGGGCGTCTCGTCGTTCTCGATGGAGCCGCGCGAGGAGGTCCGCCCGGTCCTCACACCGGCCGTGTCGCTCTTCCCGCAGCGGTCCGCGTTCCCGGCGGGTCGCAGTGGCTCCACCGGCCCCGCGCCTCGGACCACTCGCTCCCGGCGGCGTACCGGCGTACTGACTGCTGCGAGCTCTGCCGCCGCAGTGGCCTCACTACTCGGTACGGCGTTCGTCGTCGGAGACCCGGCCCGGTCGGAGCAGCCACCCGCGCTGCAGCCGCCGGTCGCGAGCTTCTCCGCCGACCACGCCAGCACGACGAGCGGAGCGCCGTTCGCTGACCCGGTCGCGCTGCTGAACTCCTACAACGGGGCTGGGTACGCGGGGCTGAGCCCGACGCTGCAGCCGGTGGCCCTGGCAGGACGTTGACCTGTGAGCCTCTCCCGGCTCGCCGTACTGGTCAGCACCGCACTGATCGGGTTCGGCCTGCCCATGCCCGCTGCTGCGATGACTGTCGCGTCCCGTGAGGACTCACCGACGGCCGTCAGCTGGCTCGAGCGTGCCGCCGCGGCGCCGAACCGGGTCTCGTTCCACGGCACCCAGATCATCACCTCGTGGGGACCGCAGGGCGCCAGCTCCGCGATGCTCGACATCGTGCACGCGGCCTCGCAGGGCTCCGAGATCACTGTGGTCGGCTCCGAGGCATCTCCCGGCGCCAAGGCCTTCGTTCAGCGCACCACGAACGCCGGTGCGGTCGACGGTGGACCGCTGGCGTTGCTGGAGGCGACGTACGCGCTCGTCTACAAGTGCTGCACGGACACGATCGGTCGGGCAGCTGTCCTGGTCGAGGCGCTGCGGGATGACCAAACGCTCGCTGCGCGGTTCTGGATCGACAAGGCGACCGGACTGCTGCTGCAGCGGCAGCTGTTCAGCGTGGACGGGAAGACGATGGTCCGGGCCACGGTGTTCACCGAGCTGGAGATCGAGGACTCGGAGTTCCTCGGGCACCTGCCGCCGATGGCGCCCGGCGGAGTCGAGTCGATGGGCCTGGGAACGGTCGACAACCTGCGCTCCGAAGGGTGGGTCTGCGCGCCCGAGCTCCCCGCGTCGCTCAAGCTGTACGACGTCCACCAGGACACCGGCAGCGGGTCGCTGCAGTTCTCGTACTCCGACGGGCTGTTCAACATCTCGCTCTTCGAGCAACGCGGCGCGCTCGACCCGGCGGCTGTGGCCGGTTTCGGCGCCACTGACACCCCCGGCGTCTACCAGCGCTACGGGATGCCGTCGTACGTCGTCTGGTCCTCCGGAGGGATCGTCTACACGCTGATCGGCGACCTGCCGCCGGACATGCTCGGCCAGGTGGTCCGGGCCTTCCCGCACGACGTCCCGGTGAAGCTGACCGCGATCCAGCGGATGGGTGCCGGGCTGGCGAAAATCGCCACCTGGCTAACTCCGATGGGTGCGCTTTCGCCGAAGCTGGGATAATCGAATCTGGAGGGGTCTTCCGGCAACCCCGGGAGAGGGCCTCCGACCGACGACTACGACACGTGAGGCGGCCACCGTGACCAGCGACGACGCCGAACCGACGGTTCCGACCCCCCGCGATCCAGCGACGCCGGAACCCACCCGGATCATCCCGACGGCCGCGCCTGCTTCGGCGGAGCCGACCGCCGACGGTCCGCCGTTGTCGGGGCTGGTGCCGCCTGCGGCCGGGTCGGGCAGCATGCCGTTGCCGCCTCCCGGGAGCGATGCGTCGTACCGGCAGAACGGTGGTCGTTCGGTGACACAACGCAGCTTCGGGCGGCCCGCCGCCGAGGAGCCCAGCTTCAGGCCGGTGTACCAGGGGCAGGCCTGGCCGACCCAGCGTCCGGCGTACCAGCCGACGTACACGCCGCCCCCGCCGATCGACTGGCACCAGCAGCAGGCCCGCGCGTACACCCCGGCGCCGCCGCCCAAGACCAACCGGGTCGTCGCGATCGCCGCGGCCGTCGCCCTGGTCATCGGCGTGATCGCAGGCGCCGGCGCTGCCGTCACCGTCGTCGCCCTCGATGGCAACACCAGTCCGGTCGCCGAGCAGCCCACACCGCCGGTCGGCACCGGCGCGGACCCGAAGATCCGCAGCGGATCGGTTTCCGCCGTCGCCTCGACGCTGCTGCCGAGCGTCGTGCAGTTGCGGGTCGAGGGTGCGGACGACTCGAACGCGACCGGCTCCGGCTTCGTGATCGACAACGTCGGCCACATCCTGACCAACAACCATGTCGTCGCCGCGGCGGCCAACGGCGGCTCGATCCAGGTCGTCGCCGAGAACGGGAAGCCTGCGACCGCGCGGCTGGTCGGCCGCTCCCCGGCGTACGACCTCGCCATCGTCCAGGTGGCCGGTCTGAAGGCGCCATCGGTGCAGTTCGGCCGCTCCGATCTGGCCGTCGTCGGTCAGGACGTGGTCGCGATCGGCTCGCCGCTCGGGCTGGCCGGCACGGTCACTTCGGGCATCATCTCGGCCAAGAACCGCCCGGTCACCACCTCCGGGGAGGCCGCCGACCCGGAGTCGTACATCAACGCGCTGCAGACCGACGCGGCGATCAACCCGGGCAACTCCGGCGGCCCGCTGGTCGACATGAACGCGCGGGTGATCGGCGTGAACTCCGCGATCGCCACCGTGCGCGGCACGCAGGAGGGCCAGAGCGGCAACATCGGGCTCGGGTTCGCGATCCCGATCGACCAGGCCCGGCGGACCGCTCAGCAGTTGATCGCCAACGGCCGGGCGTCGTACCCGGTGATCGGCGCTCAGGTGGACATGCAGTTCGAGGGCGGCGCGCGGGTGAGCCTGGTCAATCCGGGGTCTCCGGCCGCGCGGGCCGGATTACGCGTCGGTGACGTGATCACCTCGATCAACAACCAGGTCGTCGACACCGCCGAAGCACTGATCGTCGCGATTCGCACCCACCAGCCCGGTGAGAGCGTGAAGCTGGCGTACGAGCGCAGTGGGCGGGAGCGGCAGGCGACGGTCGCGTTGGCCGGCCAGATCGGCTGACCCGGCAGGCGGTGTCACCGTACGGCGGCTACCCTGGACGCCGTCGGAAACGACGTACAGAGAGGTGGGGACATGTTCGGCATCGGGCCACTCGAGCTGGTGGTGATCGCGATCGTCGCCGTGCTCGTCTTCGGCCCGGATCGGCTGCCGGAGTTCGCCCGCACCGCGGGCCGGTTGCTGCGTCAGGTCCGCCAGATGGTCAGCAACGCCCAGAACGATCTGCGCAACGAGCTCGGCCCGGAGTTCGCCGACCTCGAGCTCCAGGATCTGAACCCGAAGAACTTCGTCCGCAAGCACCTGCTCGAAGGCTCCGACGACCTCGACGACGAGAAGCCGACCAGCACCCCGGACTTCATGGACTCCACCCCGGACCGTCTCCCGGCCGGCCAGAAGGCACCCTTCGACCCCGAGTCGACCTGACCGTCACCCGGCCAGATCACCGGCCATCAGGTCGTAGCTGACCAGGTCGTCCTGGCGGGTCGCGACGCGGAAGCCTTCGCGTTCGGTGCCGGCATGGCGGAAGCCGGCTGATTCGGCGACCCGGCGAGCGGGAGTGTTGGTGGCGGCGGTCCGGATCAGCAGGCGGTGACCGTTGTGGCCGTCGGGGGAGAAGAACCACCCGGCGACGCGATGGATCGCCTCTGCCGTCAAGCCGCGGCCCTGGGCGTCGGCGTGCGCCCAGAAGCCCAGCTCACCGGCGCCGTCGTCATTGAGATTGAAGAGCGTGAGGTTGCCGAGGCCCAGGTCGGTCCCGGCATCGGCCAGGCACCAGTTGTAGCGGTGACCGGAGGCGGCTTGTTCGTCGAGGCTCTTGAGCCAGTAGCGCGCGTCCTCGGCGGTGAAGGGCTGAGGGATGAACGGGAGGAAGTGGGCCGTCGCCTCGTTGGTCCGGGCCGCGGTGATGCGGGGGATCTCGTCCTCGCGCCAGGCACGAAGGCGTAGCCGCGGAGTCTCGAGCACCGGGGCGACGTACCAGGGCCGACGGGGCGTGCGAGGGTCCATCGGGCCGATCCAGCCGGTCCACGCGTCGATGGGTCGGCCGCCTTCCTTCGCCAGGCCGGGGATGGTGTCACCGAGCCGGAAGCCGGTGGCCCACGCGACCCGGCGTGACGGCCAGTTGCCGACCCGCGCCCACCAGTGGACGACGCGGAATCCGCACGTGCCGAAGCCGAACTCCAGCAGGAGCCGTACGGCGCGACTCGCCACCCCGGCGCCACGCGCCCACTCGGACAGCCCGTAGGTCACCCGGGCGTTGCCGTCCGCATCCGGCTTCAGCGAGGCAGTACCGGCGTACCGGCCCTCATACTCGACGACGAACGCGAGCCGCCGGCCGGCCGCCCACGCCTCGGTGATGCCGAAGGTGATCCACCGCCGCGCGTCCTCGTCGTCGCGGGCGGGGTCCTCGCGGTTGCGGTCGATCTGGCCTTGTACGTCGTCGGGCCGCGGGGCGCGCAGGGTCACTACACCGTCGGTCAGAACCGGATGCTTCTCAGGAATCGGCACCCGGCCAAGTCAACACCAGTGTGGCGTCAGCTTCGGGTGGTCAGCGGCCCGCGGGGGAGAGGCCGAGTTGCCGGCCGGCCAGGCCGCGTGGGCGGCCGCCCAGGGTGGCCGCGATCTGCGTGAGGACCTGCGCTGCGGGAGTTTCCGGGTCGGTGACGGCCAAGGGGTTGCCCAGGTCGCCGCCGCTGCGGAGGCGCTCGTCCAGGGGGATCTCGCCGAGGAGCGGGATCTTGTAGCCCAGGCGTGCGGACAGGGTCTCTGCGACCCGCGTGCCGCCGCCGGTGCCGAAGATCTCGATCCGGTGCTCGGGGCCGCAGTGCGGGCAGGGCAGGAAGGACATGTTCTCGACCACGCCCGCGACCCGCTGGTGCACCATCTGCGCCATCGTGCCGGCCCGCTCGGCCACCTCGGCGGCGGCTTCCTGCGGGGTCGTCACGACGATGACCTCGGCGCTGGTCAGCCGCTGGCCGACCGAGATCGCGATGTCACCGGTGCCGGGCGGCAGGTCGAGCAGCAGGACGTCGAGATCGCCCCAGTACACGTCGGCCAGCATCTGCACCAGCGCGCGGTCCAGGATCGGGCCGCGCCAGGCGACCACCTGGTCGCGCTTCGGCTTCAGCATGCCGATCGAGATCACCTTCACGCCGTGCGCGGGCACCGGCATGATCATGTCGTCCACGGCCGTCGGCCGCTGGTCCGCAACGCCGAGCATCGCCGGCACCGAGTGCCCGTAGATGTCCGCGTCCAGTACGCCGACCTGCAGCCCCTGCAGTGCCATCGCGGCCGCGAGGTTGACCGTCACCGAGGACTTGCCCACACCGCCCTTGCCGGACGCGATCGCGAACACCTTGGTCAGCGAGTCCGGCCGGGAGAACGGGATCTCCTTCTCCGCCACGCCACCGCGCAGTTGGGTCTGCAGGGCGGCCCGCTGCTCGGCCGACATCACGCCCAGGTCTACCTCGACCCCGGTCACGCCGTCGAGTTTGCTGACCGCGGCGGTCGTGTCGCGGCGCAGCGTGTCCTTCATCGGACAGCCTGCGACGGTCAGCAGAATCCGGACCGTGACGACGCCGTCGTCCCGGACGACAACCGACTCGACCATGCCCAGGTCCGTGATCGGCTTTTTGATCTCCGGATCCAGTACACCGCCGAGCGCCGTGGTCACCTGATCAGCAGTGGGAGCCATACCCCCAGGCTACGTGCTCACCCGAGCCGCCCCGACCACGGTCCATGTGACGTAGGTCCACCAAGGTAACCCTTACTTCAGAGGCCGGGGGCGCCGTAGATGGGGAACCAGCGCGAGAGGTCTTGCTCGAAGCGGAGGTCGGCGCCGATCACGGACTTGATCTGGAGTTCGGTGGCGTTGTCGCGGCGGTCCTGCCCAGCGGGGACGAACGGGTACCAGGACCCGCGCTTGTAGAGGTAGACGAGCCCCAGCGACTTGCTGCCGTTGGTGAAGGCGACGAGCGTGCACAGCAGCGCCGATCCGAAGCCCGCGTCGACCAGTGAGGTGTTCACCGCGTGCAGGTCGGTGACCAGGCCCTCGACATCGTCCGGAGTGGTCTGCCGGACCAGCCAGGTGAAGCCGTACGAGTCGGTGTGGCTGGTGAACTTCCCGTTGTCGAGCGCGAGCAGGTTGTCCACCTCCTCGCGCAGGGTCGAGAAGCCACCGCCCTCGGCCGCCTTGAAGCAGACCGATCCACTCCCGGTCGGCCGGTAACCGGCCGCTGTGTCGAGCGTGATCGCGGCCGACGGAAGCGAGAACAGCTGGTCGAGGTTCGGCGGGACGGCTTTGCTCCGGCCGAGCAGGATGTCGAGAAGGCCCATGACCTAAGCTTGCTCGCCCAGCTCGCGTGACAGCACACCGAGGCGGTCGAGACGAGTCTCCAGCGGCGGGTGAGTGGACAGCAGCGAGGACAAGCTCTTCCCCTGGCCCGAGATCGCCGGGGCGAAGAAGAACGCGTTGAACGCCTCCGCCTGGCGCAGATCGCGCGACGGTATCCGGGCGATGTCGCCACTGATCTTGGTCAGCGCCGAGGCCAGTGCCGATGGTCTGCCGGTCAGCATGGCGCCGGCCCGATCCGCGGCGAGCTCGCGGTAGCGCGACAGCGCCCGCGTCAGCAGGAACGAGATCGCGTAGACGACGACGGACACCAGGATCACGGTCAGCACGATCACGGCCGCGTTCTGGTCGCGGTTGCGGCTCAGTCCGCCGTACAGGCCGAAGCGGGTGATGAGGCCGGCGAGTACGCCGAGGAACGACGCGATGGTCATCACCGCGACGTCGCGATGGGCGACGTGGGACAGCTCATGCGAGAGGACGCCCTCGAGCTCGTCCGCGTCCAGCCGGCGCATGATCCCGGTGGTCACGCAGACGACCGCGTTGTTCGGGTTGCGCCCGGTCGCGAAGGCGTTCGGGAGATCGACGTCGGCGACGGCGACCCTCGGCTTCGGCATGTCGGCCAGGGCACACAGCCGGTCGATCGCGCCGTGCAGTTGCGGCGCCTCCTCCGGGCTGACGATCCGCCCGCGCATTGCGTACAACGCGATCCGGTCCGAGAACCAGTACTGCACGAACAGCGCCCCGGCCGCGATCACGACGGCCAGTACGGCGCTCCCGGTCAGCGCGATGAGCAGCGCGACGAAAGCGACGTACAGCAGGCCGAGCAGGAAACTGGTCATCACCATCCGGCGGCTGAGGCCGCGATCAGGCGCGAATCGAGTCTTCATTCCACGTCCTTCCTCACCTGATAGCGAGAGTATCTCGGCTCCAAAGAGGTCAAACGCGGTCGTCCTCGCGGCTCTTCAGGTCCAGATCCGCGAGCAGCGTGCGCAGCTCGGAGCGGAGGAAGTCGCGGGTCGCGACCTCGCCGACGGCCATCCGCAGCGAGGCGATCTCGCGGGCCAGGAACTCCATGTCCGCACGGGTCCGGGCGTCCACGTCGCGGTCGCGCTCGTACTGCACGCGATCGCGCGCCTCCTGCCGGTTCTGCGCCAGCAGGATGAGCGGAGCGGCGTACGACGCCTGCAGGCTGAGTGCCAGTGTCAGGAAGATGAACGGGTACTGGTCGAATCGCAGGCTCTGCGGCGCGAAGATGTTCCAGGCGACCCAGAACAGGATCGTCGCGGTCATGTAGACCAGGAACCGCCCGGTGCCGAGGAAGCGGGCGATCCGCTCCGACAGCCGCCCGAACGCGTCGGCGTCGTACGACGGCCGCGGCACGAACGTCCGCCGCCAGTCCCGCGGTATGTCGAGCCGCGCTGTACTGCGCAGGCGGCGGTCGTCGGTGCTGCGGTCGTCACGAGGCATCGTGGTCCACCTCCTGCGAGTCGTTGTCGCCGGGCTGATCGGATTCACGCCAGTCGTCGGGGAGCAGGTGGTCGAGCACGTCGTCGACTGTGACCGCACCGAGCAGCCGGCCTTCGTCGTCGAGCACCGGTGCCGCGACGAGGTTGTAGGTCGCGAGGTACTTGCTGACCGTGGTCAGGCTGTCGTCCGGCCGCAGCCCGTCCAGATCGGTGTCCAGTACGACGGACACCAGCTCGGATGGTCGTTCGCGGAGCAGCCGCTGGATGTGGCCGATCCCGATGAACCGACCGGTGGGAGTCTCCAGCGGCGGCCGGCAGACATAGATCATCGCGGCCAGTGCGGGACTCAGATCGGCGTTGCGGACCTGAGCCAGGGCGTCCGCGACGGTCGCATCCGCCGGCAGGATCACCGGCTCGGACGTCATCAGTCCACCGGCGGTGCGCTCCTCGTAGGTGAGCAGACGACGTACGTCCTCGGCCTCGTCCGGCTCCATCAGCGTGAGCAATGCTTCGGCGGTCTCGGTGGGCAGCTCGGCGATCAGGTCGGCCGCGTCGTCCGGCGACATCTCCTCGAGCACGTCCGCGGCGCGCTCGGTGTCCAGGCCGGCCAGGATCTCCACCTGGTCGTCCTCGGGCAGCTCCTCCAGTACGTCGGCCAGCCGCTCGTCTTCCAGCGCGGACGCGATCTCCTTGCGTCGCTTGGGCGACAGATCATGCAGTACGGCGGCCAGGTCCGCGGCCTTCATCGACTCGAAGGCGGCCAGGATGTGGGTCGCGCCCTGACCTTCCTCGACCTGGGCGAAGCCACTC
Organism: Kribbella sp. NPDC050281; assembly: GCF_040655855.1. NCBI lineage: Bacteria > Bacillati > Actinomycetota > Actinomycetes > Propionibacteriales > Kribbellaceae > Kribbella > Kribbella sp. NPDC050281. The sequence goes on from NZ_JBFAKS010000030.1 coordinate 67,165, forward strand.
ACGTCGGCCCAGTCGAACACATGCGACTGCCCGCGCCGCCGGAACCGCTTGCCGCCCTCGCGCACCGCCACCTTCGACAGCACCCAGTCCCGGGTCCGCCACTGCTCCATGGCCATGTCGAACACCACTGCGGTCGCGCCGGTCTCGAGGACGGTGACAGTGCGGTCCAGCATCTCGCCGAGCACCAGCACCTCGGTCGGCCGCTGCTCGAACCGGCGCATGTTCACCAGGCCGGTGGTGGTGACGTGTCCGACGTCGACGTTGGTCACCCGGGTCATCGGCAGGAAGATGCGGCGCCGGGTGAAGACCTCCACCACCAGACCGAGTACCCGCGGCGGTTGCGTACCCTGCCGCATCATCGCCACGACGTCGCGGACCTTGCCGACCTGATCCCCGTTCGGGTCGTACACGGGGAGACCGGCCAGCCGAGCCACGTACACGCGCGACGGTGAGCCACTCATGATCGAAGGCTAACCCGCCGGAGTGGAGTCTCAGCTCAGGCGCGGGCGGCGGCGGATGCGGCGGTGCAAGGTGACCGGTGGCTTGCCTCGGGTGGTCGCCTTGGTGCCGATCGGTGCTTCGGCCCGCGGAGTGGCGTCGTACCGCCCGGCGGCCTCGGTGATCTCACCGGTGGGCTCGAGCACGAGGAGGTCCGCTTCGGTCTTCCAGCGCTCGAGTTGCGTGTCCAGTCCGGCCGCGTTGAGCCGCTCGGTCCGCAGTACCTGGGCTGCCGTCGTCCACTCGTCGCTGCCCGGCTCCAGCCGTCGTACTGTCGCCTTCCAACTCGCCAGCCGGTTCGTGGCGGGCTTGGCCGGTACGACGACGTCCGCCGAGCCGGCCGTGGCCAGTCCGGGCAGCGGCTGCTCCGCGCTGTCGGTCGCATCCGCCAGTACGACGTACTGGCCGTCGACTGTGGCGAACCAGGCCGGCGCGGGGCGTCCGCCGTTCCAGGACAGCCAGACGAGGCCGGCCTTCTTCATGACACCGGCGATCTCGGCGGCAGCGTCCTCGATGGTCACGGACCCAAGGTTGTCACACCGGCGCGTCCTCCGGGGCACGGTGAAACCGGACACACTCGATGGCGAAGTGAGCCCGATCACCGGACCTCGCCGCGGGTTCGCCGTACGCTGCCGGTGACCGGCGGGTAACCCGAGTTGGAGGACGACGGCGATGGCTGATCAGACAACTACCTTGCGCAGCAGGCGGTCCTGCCTGGCCACGCCGGGGTCGAACCCGCGGTTCCTGGCCAAGGCGAAGGGCCTGGACGCCGACCAGGTCTTCCTCGACCTGGAGGACTCGGTCGCGCCGATCGCCAAGGTGGACGCCCGCAAGAACATCGTCGCCGCGCTGAACGAAGGCGGCTGGGGGACCAAGATCCGCGTCGTCCGGGTGAACGACTGGACCACCGAATGGACGTACGCCGACGTGATCGAGGTCGTCGCCGGCGCCGGCGCGAACCTCGACTGCATCATGCTGCCGAAGGTGCAGACCGCCGAGCAGGTGGTCGCGCTCGACCTGCTGCTCACACAACTCGAGAAGGTGCACGGCTACGAGCCCGGCCGGATCGGCATCGAGGCGCAGATCGAGAACGCACTCGGCCTCACCAACGTGAACGCGATCGCCACCGCGTCACCCCGCGTCGAGACGATCATCTTCGGCCCGGCCGACTTCATGGCGTCGATCAACATGAAGTCGCTGGTGGTCGGTGAGCAGCCGCCCGGGTACGACGTCGGGGACGCGTACCACTACATCCTCATGCAGATCCTGATGGCCGCGCGGGCCCACGGGAAGCAGGCGATCGACGGTCCGTACCTGCAGATCAAGGACGTGGACGGCTTCCGCCGCGTCGCCGGCCGGTCCGCAGCGCTGGGCTTCGACGGCAAGTGGGTGCTGCACCCGGACCAGATCGCTGCGGCGAACGAGGTGTACTCGCCGAGGCAGGAGGACTACGACCACGCCGAGAACATCCTCGACGCCTACGACCACTACACCTCCGCCGCCGGCGGGGCTCGCGGAGCAGTCATGCTCGGCGACGAAATGATCGACGAGGCGTCCCGCAAGATGGCGCTGGTGGTCTCGGCCAAAGGTCGCGCGGCTGGGATGACCCGCACTGACATCTGGCAACCGGCTGAGTAGTTCCCGACTCAGCCCCCGACCTGGGCCATGATTGCGAGGAGGTGGCCGTCCGGGTCTGGGAAGAACGCCATCCATTCCTCGATGCCGTTGTCGTGTTTGTGGATCAGGTGGGGTGCGTTCTCGAACTCCACGCCTCGGGCGCGCAGGTCGTCGTACGCGGACTGGATGTTGTCGACGCGGAAGTACAGCACCGACGGCTCACCCACAGGCCCGTCGTTCGCGCTGAGGAACAACCGGGTTCCGCCGCAGTCGAAGAACGCCAGATCTCCGAAGGTGTAGAGATGCGGCAACCCCAGCGTCCCGCCGTAGAAGTCGACCGCGGTCTGGATGTTGCTGACCGGCCGTGCGATCTGTCCGATCGTGCCCAACTGCAGAACCATGTCCGAGCCTCCTTGTCCACGCAGAGCGCTGTCGGCGGGCACGCCGCGCCAGGTGCGAAGCTCGGCCCGGCGTTCCAGGCCGAGCTTCAGCAAGGCGTTCGCGACGTGGAACTTCACCGCGTCGAGGCTCACCCCGCGGCGCCGGGCGATCTCCCGGTTCGACATGCCGTGCCGGACCGCGTGCACCACCTGCCACTCCGCCGGCGTCAGTACGTCGGGATGCCTCGGTCGTCCGCGAGTGCCCACGAGCTCAAGGTAGCCCTGCAGGCTGTGGAATTACCCTCCCCCGAAAGGTCAGTGGGACCAGACCTTGTAGATGCGGATCGGCTTGACCGGCGGGCCGTCCTGGTCGGGGTCGGCGATGCCGGCGGCGACCATGCGGTCGAACGTGGACATGCCCGCGATCACGTGGCCGAGGACGGTGTAGTTCGGGTCGATGTTGGCGAACGAGTGGACCACGAAGAACTCACTGCCATTCGTCCCGGGACCCTGGTTGCCGTAGGCAACGGTACCGCGTGGGTACGTCTCCTGCCCGGTGACCTCGTCGGGGAACTTGTACCCGGGGCCACCCTCCTCCTGCCGGTAGATGTCCCCGCACTGCAGGACCCCGAGCCGGGCCGAGTTGGTCAGCCGGAAGCACTGGGTGAAGTCGTAGAACCGGCTCTTCACCAGATGCACGAAGTTGTGCACCCCGCACGGCGCGTTGGCCCGGTCCATCCGTACGACGAACGGTCCGTAGTTCGTCACGAAGAACACGTCGACCGTGCCCTTGGCCTTCGCGGTGGCCGACGGAATCCGCACCGGTTTCGCCGCCGGATTCTCCGGCGTCGGCGTGAACTCACACTTCACCACCGGCTTCGGCCGGTGCGCCGGCGCAGCCGACGCGGTCGTGGTGGTCAGCGTCGCGGCAACCAGTGTGGCCGCGATCAGGGCGGTGATTGATCGCTTCATTCGCTCACGGTAGTACTTTCATCGCTCTGTGCAGAGGTTCTTCAAGCTTTTGGCCGTGGACTCGATCTCGTCGCCTTGGCCGCCTAAGGTGTTGCGGTCCGCTGCGGAAGGTGTTGTGTGTGAACGGCGAGGTACTGGCAGGGCGTTACCGGTTGCTCACCCTGCTGGGCAGGGGTGGCGCGGGTGAGGTGTGGAAGGCCGAGGACACCGTCCTGGCCCGCCAGGTGGCCCTCAAGCTGCTCCGCCGGCTCGAGGGCGATCCGATGGACGCGGCCGAGCGGTTCCGGGCGGAGGCGCAGGCGGCCGCGCGGCTGACCCATCCGAACGTGGTCGCGACGTACGACGTCGGCACCGAGGGTGAACATGTGTTCCTGGTGATGGAACTCGTTTCCGGCCCGGATCTGGCCCAACTGATGCGTACGGCGGGCCTGCCGAGCGGGGAGCTGGTCGCCGACATCGCGACCCAGGGTGCACGCGGTCTGGATGCGGCCCACGCCGCCGGGATCGTGCACCGCGACGTGAAGCCGGCCAACCTGATGCTGGCGGCGGACGGCACGCTCAAGATCACCGACTTCGGTATCGCCAAGCACGCGGGCAACGAGACGACCGGTCTGGGTGTCCTGCTCGGTACGGCGTCGTACGTGTCGCCGGAACAGGTCCGCGGCAAGTCGGCCACCCCGGCCAGCGACTGGTACTCCTTCGGCTGCGTCCTCTACGAGCTCCTCAGCGGTACGCCGCCCTTCACCGGCGAGACGGTGGACGTCGTCATGCGCCAGCACCTCGAGACACCGCCGCCGCCCATCGTGCGGACCGACGTACCGGTCGAGCTGGCCGGCCTCGTCACGCACCTGCTGGCCAAGGACCCCGCTGACCGACCGTCGTCGGCTGCTCAGGTCGCTGCCCTTCTGACGCCATCTCCAGCGCACAACGCGACGCAGGTGCTGTCTCTCCCCACACCGGCGACCGACGTGCCAGGTGAGCACACAGACGCGGCCGAGGATGTGGTCGGCGTGGGCCACTGGGAGGACGAGTCCTCCGAAACGGGTACTCACCGAGCACCTCGCAAGGCGTTCCCGCTCGCGAAGGTGGGTGTGGCCGCCGCGGTGGTGCTGGCTGCGATCACTGGTGGGCTGATGCTCCGCGAGAGCGTGACGAACGAGCCGCCGGCGCAGGCGGGTGGGACCCCGTCCGCACCGGTGCAGAAGGTCTCGGTCGCACCCAAGACCACGTCGAAGCCGACGCCGACTCCGACGCCCTCGAAGAAGCCGAAGCCCACGCCGACTCCGAAAGAGACGCAGAACCCGCAGGCGGCGCTGGTGCAGAGCTTGCGGACGCTGGCCGCTCAGGTGCGGGCGACCCAGGAGGGGAGCCGGAGCAAGGCTCCGCGCGAGGCGGCTCGCGACTTGGACCGGGCCGCGGAGGCACTGGACCATGGCGACACGGAGTCCGCCGCGCAGCACTTCTACGACGCCCGGAAGCGGCTGTTCGAAGCGCAGCAGCAACACCGCTGGCGGGCGACTCCGCAGATCGCGGCGTTGTTCGCAACAATTAGCCGGACGCTGCCCAACCCCAATTCGGACGGTTCACGCGACGAGTGAGCCACGCGACGGTGAGCGCGTGGCCGGTGTCACAGCGGGTGTCGTCCTCGTGCCGGGATGCTGAGAACCGCGATACTCGCGGGTAAGGCCAACTCCCGAAGGAGCCGACGATGAGCAGGTTGCAGCAGACCGACGGGCTGACCGACATCCAGGAGGAGATCCTCAAGACGGTCCGCGCCTTCGTCGAGTCGGAGATCCTCCCGGTCGCGACCGAACTGGAGCACCGCGACGAGTACCCGGCCGAGATCGTCGAGGGCCTCAAGGATCTCGGCCTGTTCGGCCTGATGATTCCGGAGGAGTACGGCGGCCTCGGCGAATCGCTGCTCACCTACGCACTGTGTGTCGAGGAGATCGCCCGCGGCTGGATGAGCGTGTCCGGCATCATCAACACCCACTTCATCGTGGCGTACATGCTGCTCCAGCACGGCACCGACGAGCAGAAGCGGAAGTACCTGCCGCGGATGGCGACCGGCGAGGTCCGTGGCGCGTTCTCGATGTCCGAGCCGGGCTGCGGTTCCGACGTCGCCGCGATCAAGACCAAGGCGGTCAAGGACGGCGACGCCTACACGATCAACGGCCAGAAGATGTGGCTGACCAACGGCGGCTCCAGCAACCTGGTCGCCGTACTCGTGAAGACCGACGAAGGTCAGGACTCGGTCTACAAGAACATGACCACGTTCCTGGTCGAGAAGGAGCCCGGGTTCGGCGAGGTGGACATGGGCCTCAGCGTGCCGGGCAAGATCGAGAAGATGGGCTACAAGGGCGTCGACACGACCGAGCTGATCTTCGACGGTTACCGGATCGACGCGGGCCAGATCCTGGGCGACGTACCGGGCAAGGGTTTCTACCAGATGATGGACGGCGTCGAGGTCGGCCGGGTGAACGTCGCCGCCCGCGGCTGTGGCGTGGCGCGGCGGGCGTTCGAGCTCGGCATCTCGTACGCGCAGCAGCGGGAGACGTTCGGCAAGAAGATCGCCGAGCATCAGGCGGTGCTGTTCCGGCTGGCCGACATGGCGGTCAAGGTCGAGGCCGCGCACGAGCTGATGGTGAAGGCGGCGCGGAAGAAGGACAGTGGTTCGCGCAACGACTTCGAGGCCGGAGTAGCGAAGTACCTGGCGAGCGAGTACTGCTCACAGGTCGTGGAGGACTCGTTCCGCATCCACGGCGGCTACGGCTTCTCGAAGGAGTACGAGATCGAGCGCCTCTACCGCGAGGCCCCGATGCTCCTGATCGGCGAAGGTACGGCGGACATCCAGCGGATGATCATCGGTCGCCGGTTGCTGGAGGACTACAAGCTCTGACCGGACGGGCCGGCACGCTGGGCCGACAGGCGGGGCGGTGCCGGTCGGCGTCCAGCGTGCCGCGGAGGGGTGGCTAGACGGTCACCCGAAGCTCCGAGGGCGGCTGCCGGGTCTTACCCGAGCCGTGGCCGGACAGCAGCCAGATGCCCAGCTGGGTGATCTCGTGACGCACGGACGCGCCGTCCCGGCGGGTGGTGATCAGGCCGGCCTCCCGCAGGACCGTGGCCTGGTGGCTGGCCGCGGCCGGGGAGATCTTGCACCGCTTCGCGAGCTCCGTCGTCGTACAGCCGGAGACGGCGGCCTCCAGCGCGGCGGCACGGGTCGAGCCGAGCAGCGAGCCCAGCGCGTCGGTCGACGGATCCGGCTCCGCGGACCCCTGCCGCAGGATGCCCGGCGCGTGCTGGATCGGGTACACCAGGATCGGCTTCAACTCCGGGTCGCGCAGCTTGGTCGGTACCTGCCAGCAGAACGCCGACGGCTGCAGTTCGATGCCACGCCCGTCCAGGTAGAGGTCGCGGTCGTTCATGTCCAGCACCTGCAGGACCGGCGCCACCCACCGGACCCGCGGGTGCAGCGAGGAGAGCAGCCGGTCCACCCCGTGCCGGGCCAGTGCCTCCCCGCGGTGTGCGTGATCGGCCGACACATGTGTCCCGATCGACTTCCAGTACGGCGCGATGGCGGCCGCGTGATACGTGCGGATCGCCCGGCCGAGCTTCTGCAGCGAGGAACGCTCGCCCTGGGCCAGCTCCCGCGTCCACGGGGAGACCGGACGGTACTTGCTGAGCAGGTCGAGCTGGCTGCGGATCTGCTGCCGCGGCGTGGCCAGCGTCAGCTCCAGCGCGGTCTCGAAGTCCGGTGCGGGCTCGTCCGGGGTGAGGAAGTCCGGGGAGTAGCCGCGCAGCGGGGTCAGCTCGAGCAGGAGCCGCATCTGCTCCGGAGCGACCTTCGCCCGCACCTGCCGGCGCCAGTCCTCGAAGATCAGCCGCCCGTCGGAGTGCTGCAGCATGTGGAGGCTCAGCAGCACCTCCCACAGCGGCGCGGGGTTGGTGGCGACCGTGACCCGGGTCAGATCACGCGGTGTGAAATGAATACGAAGCACGGCACCAGCCCTCCCTGCCTACCGAGACGCCGAACCCATCACGACATCCCCCGATGCCGCCGGTCGCAGAATGTGGCGGCCTGCTGACCGAACGCGATGACCGCATTGAATCAAGGGCGCCGAGCCGTCCACAACTGTTGGAACATTCCAAACGAGTGGTACTCGTGGCCATGGCAGAAGGTTGCCAACTCGTGCGTGACGTTGTATTGGAACTGCGGCCTCAGAGCCAGTGGTTTCGCTTGAACAATCGGTAAAGGACCGTGCACGCGGCGAACATGATGCCGAGGATCACGAAGTACGCGTACTTCAGGTGCAGCTCGGGCATGTTGTCGAAGTTCATCCCGTAGATGCCGGCGATCATCGTCGGGACCGCCAGGATTGCCACCCAGCTGGAGATCCGGCGCATATCCTCGTTCTCGGCGACCTGCACCTGGGCCAGGCCGGCCTGCAGGATCGAGCTGAGCAGCTCGTCGAACGAGATCACCTGCTCCTTCACCCGTAGCAGGTGGTCGTCGACGTCGCGGAAGTAGTTCCGGGTCTCGTCGGCGATCAGCGGGTGGCGCAGCGTTGACAGCGCCCGCATCGGACCGGTCAGCGGCGCCACCGCCCGCTTCAGCTCCAGCACCTCGCGCTTGAGTTGGTAGACCCGGTCGATGTTCCGCCAGCCGCGCGGGCTGAACATCTCCGTCTCGATCATGTCGATGTCCGCCTGGACGGCGTCCGTCACCTCGAGGTACCTGTCGACGACGAGGTCCGCGATGGCATGCAGTACGGCGCCGGGACCGAGGGCGAGGCGATCCGGCTGCTCCTCCAGGGACTGCCGGAGTCCGGTCAGCTCACTGTGCTCCCCGTGCCGGACCGTCACGACGAAGCCGGGTCCGCAGAACACCATCACCTCACCCGACTCCACCACTTCGCTGGTGGCGGTCAGGTCTCCGTGCGGGACATACCTGACTGTCTTCAGTACGGCGAACAGCGTGTCGTCGTACCGCTCGAGCTTCGGGCGCTGGTGGGCCTCGGTGGCGTCCTCGATGGCCAGCGCGTGCAGTCCGAACTCCGCACCGATGATGGCCAGCTGGCGGTCATCTGGCTGGAACAGACCGATCCAGACGAACCCCTGACCCCGCTTGGCCCGGCTCAGAGCCTCTGTATAGGAGTTGATCTTCGAGTCGCGCCGGCCGTCGCGGTAGAACGCCCAATCGACCAGCGCGCCGTCCAGCTTCCCGCTGGCGACCAGGTCCACCGGTCCCGGGCCGTCACCGCCCGAACGCCGGGCGAAGACTCGTCCCATCCGGCGTGTCGCGCCTGTGTCCCACCGTCGCCCGGCCATCACCGGCGAGGCTATCAAGCGGCCGTAACCAGCCGTCGGCAATGATGGGGGTGACGAACGTGGAGAGGAACGACGATGACCCCGCAGGGCATGCCCTCGATGGACCCCCGGCCGAGTGGCCTGACGATCGGGACGTACGACACCTACCGGGAGGCGCAGCGAGCGGTCGACTACCTCTCGGACGAGAAGTTCCCGGTCGAGCACACGACCATCGTCGGCAACAACCTCCGTCAGGTGGAGAAGATCACCGGCCGGCTCACCTGGGGCCGGGCGCTGACCGCGGGACTGGCCAGCGGTGCCTGGTTCGGTCTGTTCGTCGGCCTGCTGCTGGGCCTGTTCACGACGGGCAACTGGCTCGCCGCGTTGCTCACCGGTGTGGTGCTGGGTGCCTTCTTCGGCCTGGTGTTCGGCGGCCTCGGCTACGCCCAGTCCGCCGGCCGGCGCGACTTCACCTCGCGGACCGCGGTGGTCGCGACGACGTACGACGTACTGTGCGACTTCAAGTTCGCTGAAGAGGCGCGGAACCACCTGGCCAAGCTTGCTCTGAAGGGCGAGGTCAACCCGCGCCTGCCGGAGCACCAGGCCACGCAGCCGACGGCCACGCAGCAGCCGGTCGAGCCGGGGCAGCGGCCGCACGACTGAGGCTCCGCGGTGGGAGGTGACCTATCTCTCCTGCCGGTGAGAGCCACACCACGGACCGGGAACGCCCGGATTCGGCAGCATGGGAGGTCCATCGGGTTCAGGAGGAGCCGGCATGCAGTTCGGGCGCAGCTATGAGGAGTTCGAGGTCGGTGCCGTCTACAAGCACTGGCCGGGCAAGACGGTGACGGAGTACGACGATCATCTGTTCTGCCTGCTGACGATGAACCACCATCCGCTGCACCTCGACGCGCACTACGCCGGCGAAACCACGCAGTTCGGCAAGAACGTTGTGGTGGGCAATTACATCTACTCGATCCTGCTCGGCATGTCGGTGCCGGACGTGAGCGGCAAGGCGATCGCGAACCTGGAGGTCGAGTCGCTGCGGCACGTCGCCCCGACCTTCCACGGCGACACGATCTACGGCGAGACCGTCGTACTGGACAAGTGGGAGTCGAAGTCGAAGGACGACCGCGGCGTCGTGTACGTCGAGACCAAGGGCTACAAGCAGGACGGCACCGTCGTCTGTCTCTTCCGCCGCAAGGTCATGGTCCCCAAGAACACCTACCTGGAAGCCCGGGGCGGAGAACAACCCGGCCGTCCCACCCCCACGTCCTAGCCCCGACCACCCCTACGTCCTAGCCCCGACCACCCCCGCCCCCCCACGGACCACCCATGCGCGCCCCGGCCCGCACCCATCTGATGGGCTGACCCACGCCGTTGTGGGTCGGCCAACCGCACGCGGTGGGTCAACCCACTGTCTGGTGGGTCGACCCACGAGCCCGGACCCCGCGTCGGCGTCGGCTCTCCGTGCAGCCGCCCTCGCGCCGTCCGGCGTACGTCGCGCCATCCGGCGTACGTCGCGGTGCCGGGTGCTCGTTCGTGTGTGGTGGGTCGACCCACGCGCTTGGGGGTCGGCCAACCGCACGCGGTGGGTCAACCCACTGTCTGGTGGGTCGACCCACGAGCCCGGACCCCGCGTCGCCGTCGGGCTCCGTGCAGCCGCCCTCGCGCCGTCCGGCGTACGTCGCGGTGCCGGGCGCTCGGTCGTGTGTGGTGGGTCAACCCACGCGCTTGGGGGTTGGCCAACCGCACGCGGTGGGTCAACCCACTGTCTGGTTGGTCAACCCATCAGCGGGTGGTCAGCAGCTGGCGGGGGGCGGGGGGTGGCGGGGAATCAGGTGAGGAAGAGTTCGATCACGGGGACCAGGGTGTTGGGTTTCTGGATCGGGAGTTTGAGGGTGAGGGTGTCGGCGGAAGTGCCGCCCATGGTGGTGTTCTGGGCGGTTTGGTGGGGGTCGTTGACGATGCGCTTGATCTCGGACGCGTCGTTCAGGAGTTGGGCGTACTTCACCTTGCCGGCCAGGCCGGGCAGGTGGACATGGCCCATCGGCCACGAGAACAGGTGCAGGTAGAGCCGGTTGCCTCTCTGGGTGAAGCGGCAGTCGGCCGGAGCGGTGTACCCCGAGGCCGGCCGGGCTCCACGGATCGAGCGCTCGTGCAGCCGCATCCATTCGCCGATCGATGCCAACGTAGCCAGTGCGCGCGGGTCGAACTCGCCCCGCCCGGTCGGGCCCACGTTCAGCAGCAGGTTGCCGTCCTTGGAGACCGAGTCGACCAGCATCTTCACCAGCAGCTCGGGTGACTTCCAGTCCAGGTTGTCCCGGTCGTAGCCCCAGCTGCCGTTCAGCGTCTGACAGGCCTCCCACACCACCGGCTGCCCGTCGCGTTGCATCGGGCCGTCCGGCTGGTACTGCTCCGGCGTGACGAAGTCGCCCGGGATGTCGAGCCGGTCATTGATCAGGATGTCCGGCTGCAACTCCCTGACCATCGCCATCAGTTCCTCGGACCGCCAGTCGTCGCGGCCCTTGCCGTGTCCGTCGCGGCCGTCCGGGTACGTCCGGCCCGGGTAGGAGAAGTCGAACCACATGATGTCGATCGGGCCGTAGTTCGTCAGCAGTTCGCGCGTCTGCGCGTGCAGGTAGTCGGCGTACACCTGGATGTCGCGGCCGGCCGCCTTCGCGATCGCCTCCTCGTCGTCCCGCTGCGGATGCACCAGGTCGATCGGGAACTCGGGATGATGCCAGTCGATCAGCGAGTGGTAGAACCCGACGCCGAGCCCTTCGGCCCGGCAGGCCTCGACGAACGGGCCGACCAGGTCCTTGCCCCACGCGGTCTTCGCGACCGTGTAGTCCGAGACCTCGGAGTCCCACAGGCAGAAGCCTTCGTGGTGCTTGGTCGTGAGTACGGCGTACTTCATGCCGGCCTCACGGGCGGCGCGGGCCCACTTGCCCGGGTCGTACAGGTCCGGCTCGAAGTGGTCGAAGTACGGCTGGTAGTCCTCGTCGGTCAGCCGCTCGAGGTTCTTCACCCACTCGTGCCGGGCCGGCAGCGAGTACAGCCCCCAGTGGACGAACAGGCCGAATCGCCAGTCACGGAACTTCTCGACGGAATGCGCGGGAGGCGCGTCGGTCATCTCAGATCTCCTCGGAGTAGTTAACGGCCGCCCAGACCGGTGACGAGCAGGCCGCGGACGAGATGCTTCTGGAGCAGGATCACCAGCAGGACGGTCGGTGCCATCGCCATGATCGAGGCCGCCATCATCAGGTTCCACTGAGTGCCCTGCTGGCCGACGAACTGAGCCAGGCCGAGCGGCACCGTGCCCTTGTCCGCGATGCTGTTCACGATGATCAGCGGCCACAGGAAGCTGCCCCAGAAACTGATGAAGGTGAAGACGGTCAGTACGGCGATGGCCGGCCGGGCCAACGGCAGCATGATCCGCAGGAACGAACGGAACGGCCCGCACCCGTCGACCCGCGCCGCCTCCTCCAGCTCGGCCGGGACAGTTAGGAAGAACTGCCGCAGCAGGAAGGTACCGAACGCGGTGAACGCCCAGGGCAGAATCAGCGCCCAGTAGCTGTCCACCCAGCCGAGCGACTGCATCAGCCAGTACATCGGCACGATCAGTACCTCCTGCGGCACCATCAGCGTGCCCAGGAACAGGACGAACAGTTGCTCACGGCCCCTGAATTGCAGCCGGGCGAAGGCGTATGCCGACAGGCTCGAGGCGATCACCACGACCGCGGTACCGGCGATCGCGACGAACAGACTGTTCAGGAAGTAGCGGCCGAACGGCGCGAACGTGAACGCGTCGGCGTAGTTCTGCCAGCGGATCTCGGAGCCGAACAGCTCCGGTGTCGGCGTGAACACCTCGTCCGCGGGTTTCAGCGAGGTGGACACGGCGTACACCAGCGGTGTGAGGAAGGCGATCGCGACGATGATCAGCAGCGTGTGCGAGACCCCGCTGCGGACCCGGCGGCCAACGGTTTCAGACGTCATACTGCACCCACCTCCGCTGCCCGGCGAACTGGATCGCGGTGACCGCCATGATGATCACGAACAGCACCCAGCCCGCCGCGGACGCCAGCCCCATGGTGAGGAACTGCCAGCCCTGGTTGTAGACGAACATCACGATCGTCTGGGTGGCCACGCCGGGACCGCCCTGGGTCAGGATGAACGGTTGCACGAACACCTGGAACGACGTGATCAGCGTCATCGTGGTGGCGAAGAAGATCGACGGTGTGATCATCGGCCAGGTCACGTACCGGAACCGCTGGAACGGCCCGGCGCCGTCGATCTGGGCCGACTCGAGTTGCGACTGCGGCACCTGGTCGAGGGCGGCGGAGAAGACCAGGAAGTTGTAGCCGAAGCCCTGCCAGATCGACATCGCGACGACGGCCGGCATCGCCCAGGTCGACGAGCCGAGGAAGTTCGGCGCGTTGATGCCGAACCAGCTCTCCAACGAGGTGTCGATCAGACCGCCGGGCTGGAACAACAGTCGCCAGACCATCACGTTGGCCACCATCGGCGTCATCACCGGGATGAAGAACAGCACCCGGAACGCCTGCCGGCCCCTGATCTTCGGCCCGACCCAGACCGCGAGACCCAGCGACACGACCAGGTTCAGCGGCACGTACAGCACCACGAACAGGGCCGTGTTCAGCACCACCCGGCGGAACACCGGATCGTTCAGCAGTTGGGTGTAGTTGTCGATGCCGAGGAACTTGCGCTCGCCGAACACCGGCCAGTCGAACAGGCTGATCGCCAGCGCCATCGCGGTGGGGAACAGCGTGAACAGGGCCAGCCCGCCGAGGCTCGGGGCGAGGAAGATCCCGGCGAACCGGCCGTCCCGTCGCAGCGCGGGCCGGCGCCCCACCCGGTCGGCCCCGGAGGGCAGACCAGGCGGAGCGACGGTCGTGGTGTCGGTGGCCATCAGGAACCGGCGCCCGCCTGGTCCTGGATGGTCTTCAGCGCCTGGTCCGGCGGGATCTCGCCGTTCAGCGCCTGCGTCCCGAACCGGTTGAGCAGATCGGCCACCTGGACCCAGTTCTTCGAGGTCACCAGCGGGACCGAGTTCTCGGACGCGTAGTCGATCGTCTCCTTGGCGCCCTCGACCTTCACCGCGGTGAACCAGGCCGGGTGCGCGGCGGTGCGAGCCGGGTACGCCCGGCCGGCCACGGCCAGCGTGGTCAGCGGCTTCTCACTCGTCATCGACATGATCGCCTGGAAGGCCGCGTCCGGCGTCTTGCAGGACCGCGAGATGCCGAAGCCCGAGCCGGCCGTGTACGTCTTCGAGCCGTCCGGACCCGCCGGGATCGGCGCGATGCCGAGGTTGAACTTGACCTTGCCCTTGACGTCGATCAGCGACCACGGCCCGTTCAGCTGCATCGCCGCCTTGCCGGAGGTGAACTGCTGGGTCTCGAAGTCGGGGTTGCCCGACGGCACCTGCGGGGCGATCTTGTCGGTCTTGACGAAGTCGGCGTACGTCGTGAAGCCCTCTTCGAACTTCGGGTCGGTGAGCGCGAGCTTGCCGTCGGCGAGCGGCTCGGCGCCGGTCTGGGTGCGAACCCAGGACGTCACGCCCAGATCGCCGGGACTCGTCACGAATCCGGTCTTCCCGGCGGAGGTGAGCTTCTTGGCGGCCGCGGTGAACTCGTCCATCGTCCAGCCCGGCTTCGGCTCGGCCACGCCGGCGGCCTTGAACAGGTCGCGGTTGTAGAAGATCACCATCGGGCCGGAGTCGTACGGGATCGCGATCTGCTTCCCGTCCGCCTTCAGGCCGTCCATGATCGGCTTGTCGAAGTCCTCGGTCTTCAGGCCGTACTTCTTGATCAGATCGTCGAGCGGGAGCAGGGCGTTCGCGTACGACGCCAGCCGCAGGCTCTGCATGCCCATGATGCACGGCGCCTTGCCGCTCGCCAGCAGGGTCCCGACCTTCGCCCAGTAGTTGTCCCAGGTGGTGCCCTGGAGCTTGACGGTGATGCCGGGATGGTCCGTGTTGGCCTGATCCGCGACCTTCTGCCACGCGGCCTGGTCCTCGGTCCCCGCGACCCAGAACGACCAGGTGAGATCGGCCTTGTCGGCCGAACCGGATCCGCCGCCACTGCCGTCGTTGCCGCCGCCACAGGCCGCCACCGCCGTCAGAGCCAGCACCGACAGGGCGGCGGTGGCCCAGCGGCGAGCCCGCGCTGGTGTTCCTCTCATCCTGACCTCCATGGAGAGCTGTGATTCATCCGATCAATATGCCGAACTCTTGACGAGAGTCAACAGTTCGTGGCCTTATTTCAGGGAAGAAACTCGGCGCTGAGCGTAGATGCGCCGAGCAGACCTCCGATGTATTGTCCCAAGACATCGGAGGTTTCCGGGCCGAGCAGGGAGGCTGGCATGCGGGTCACCGACGAGGCGATCGACCGGATCAAGCAGATGATCGTGTCCGGCGAACTGCAGCCTGGCGACCGGCTGCCGCGCGAAGCCGACCTGGCCGCGCGCCTCGGCCTGTCCCGCAACTCGCTGCGCGAGGCGGTCAAAGCGCTGGCGCTGATCCGGATCCTCGAGGTCCGCCAGGGCGACGGGACCTTCGTGACGAGCCTCGACCCGTCCCTGCTGATGGAGACGATGGGGTTCGTCCTCGACCTGCACCAGGACGCGTCGGTGCTCGAGTTCTTCGAGGTACGCCGGATCCTGGAGCCGGCCGCGGCCGCGCGGGCCGCGCTCCGGATGCCGGACGAGGACGTCGCCGCATTACGCAAGCTGCTGGACGATCTCGGCGAGGAACCGTCGGCAGATGATCAGCTCGCCTGTGACGTGGAGTTCCACCGTCAGCTCGCGATCGGCAGCGGCAACCGGGCACTGGCCTCGATCATCGAGAGTCTGCGTCAGCCGACGTACCGGGCCCGGATCTGGCGCGGCCTGACCCAGACCGGCGCGGTCGCCCGATCGGTGGCCGAACACCGCTCCATCCTCGACGCCATCGCCGCCCGCGAACCCGAGGTCGCGCGGGCCTGGGCGACGGTCCACATCGCCGGCGTCGAGCGCTGGATCCAGGACGCGGTCAATCTTGACTCGGGCGAAGCTCCACCAGGACAGCGGACGGCATCGGGAGGGTCAGCTCGAGTGCTGAGCCGTTCCACTCCAGCGGAGTACTGACCATTTGGCTCCGGTCCGCCAGCTCGGTCAGCTGCTCGTCGGAAGGCCAGTCGCCGATCCCCAGGTCGGCGGCGGCTGCGACGAGATCGCCGACACCGATGCCGAGTGTGGTGATGGTGGCCTGCCAGGACGGATCCACGCCGGGCAGCTGCACGTGGACCGTCCTGGACAGTTCCGGTGCCCCCGCCGACTTGGTCTGGTCGAGGGTCAGATTCCACAGCAGTACGGCGATCCGATCGTCATCCCGGGAGGCCCACGCCTCCACCAGGCTGCCGCCACCGTCGCCGCTCCATGTCACCGGCAGCTCGACCGGCCCGAGCCGACTCAGCAGGCTCATCGCGTGGTACCGAGGCTTCGCCAGTCCACCAACGGTCTGCAAGCCGAAGCCACCATGCAGGAACCGCGGCGGACGGCCGAGCTCCTCGAAGTGGTCTGACGCGACCCAGTACGCGAGCGCGTCGACCCGCCCGGCCGCCGACTTCATCCCGCGCATCAGGAACACTCCGGAGAACACCGAGTCGTTGATCGGGTTGAAGTGCGTCGGGGTCACGCCCCACTCGGTCCACAGGATCCGCGCGTCGCCGAACCCGTGCCGATCCAGCGACGCCTGCACATCGAGCGGTGGACTGCCGTAGGTGTGCGTCGACACGAAGTCCACCGGCGTACCTTCTGCCGAGGCGTGCGCGAGCAGGTCGTCCACCCAGCCCGCCGCGGCCGACGACGGTCCGCCGATCGCCAGCCGCGGGTCCACCGACTTCACGGCTGCCGCGGTCACGTCGTACAGATGCAGATACTCGGCCTTCGTGCCGGACCAGAAGACCTCCAGGTTGGCCTCGTTCCACACCTCGAAGTCCCAGGTCAGCACCTCGTCGAGGCCGTACCTCTCGACCAGGTGCTGCACCAGCGCGCGGACCAGGTCGTGCCAGCGCGCGTACGACTTCGGGGGCGAAATGATCGCGCCGTACGCGAACACGGTCTTGGCCGGATCACTGGCCAGGTCCCGCGGCATGAACCCGAGCTCGACCACCGGCCGCAGCCCGATCGCCAGCACCTTGTCGTAGATCGCGTCGACGACCGAGAAGTCGTACGCCGGTTCGCCGTCGACCTCGGCGTACACCCGAGTGTCGTCATGGAAGATCGCATGCGCCCGGACCGTGCGTACCCCGATCTCGTCGTGCATCCGGCGCAGCGCCTGCTCCAGCTCCGCGCCGATCTCGTGACCACCGGTGAGATCCGTGCAGAGCAGCTGGCTTAGCCGCTCGCTGCCGACCATCGGAACCCACGGCTTCGCCAGTTCGGTGCCCTCGGCAACCGTGTCGACGGTCACCGAGACCACCGGGACGGTGCCGTCGGCAACCAGTGGTACGGCGCTCACCGTGCTGCTCGGACGGCCGCTCGCGGTCACCTCGGGGACGCTCGCGACCGCATAACGGTACGGCGTCCCCGGCGTGCAGGTGGTGTCGACGTACGGCGGCGCCGGGACCGAGAGGATGTCTCCGCTGTGGTGATCGACCGGCTCGAGCGGGCCGTGGTCGCCGGTGGACCGCAGGATCAGGTAGCCCGCGGCTCCGTCCACCGGCCTCCAGTCGATCGTCACCTGGCCGGCGCCGGCGGTCGCGGTGACCTCCTTCGGCGGATCCAGGTCCGGGAAGGTGAACGCGCGCTCCTCGTCACTGCGGAGCGCGATCCGCGCATCCCAGTCGGTCTTGGCCTCCACCGAGGCGTCGTCGTGCATCAAGCTGACTCCTGTCGTCGTGTCACTCGAGCCCGGACTCGAACTGCTCCATCGCGATCAGCGGCCGGATCCGGCGCTCGACCGTCGTGGTGCTGAAGTTCCGCCGGACCACGTCGCTGGCGAAGACGTTGCCGATGGCACCCATCACCATCGCCTGGTCCAGGGCCAGGTACCGCTGGGCGATCAGCCCGGACCGGACCGCGACCGAGTCGTAGAAGCCGCCGGCGCCGTACGCGTGCAGGTTCGTCTCGATCCGGCGCAGGTTCTCGATCGCCTGCCCCGGCGCGTACTGCATCGCCAGGAACGCGGCGTGCGGGGTGACCACACCGTCGCCGAAGGTGGGATTCGGGTTGACGCCCTCGCGGCAGCCCTCGAAGCCGGCGTCGAAGTTCGTCGCCTCCAGGTCCGACGGGTAGCCGCCCGGGTCCATCCCGATCGCCTCGACGCCGTAGACGGAGTACCCGCCCTTCGGGTTCGAGGCCGGCGAGAACCCCCAGTAGCCGTACTTCGCGTCGTCCAGTCCGTGCTCGATCTGCGCGCGGACGGTCAGCGGGTGGTTGATTCCCCAACTCCGCGGCGCCCAGGTCGACTCGGGGATGAACAGGTCGGGCATCAGCGACTCGAACATGTCGCCGCCCCAGGACGGCACGAGCCGCATCCCGCGGTACGAGTAGGTGCCCTCGAAGACGTCGAGACCGAGGTACGTCCGGTGCACGCCCTTCGGCTTCTGCTCGACCCAGGACCAGTCGCACGAGTCCGGGAACGTCCGGTACGTCGCGAAGTACTGCGTGTGCGGGACCTGGTCGAGCGCGAATCCGATGTAGCCGGCGATCCGGGCCTCGGTGTTGCAGGTGTCGTAGTGGAACTTGCGGTAGTACACGTCCGGCCCGGTGCCGGCGTGGTTGCCCTTGTCGGTCTCCTCATCCGGCGGCGGGGTCTCGAAGAAGCCGCCGCGCATCAGACCGCCGGGCCGGGCCGCCGGGTTGTAGTAGTAGGCGAAGTTCATCTTGCTGAGCAGCGAATCCGCCAGCGCGCGGGCCCCCGGCTCGGCGTTGCGAACCACCATCAACGCGCAGGCGAGCCAGCCGTTGTCGACACTCGAGACGAACGGCGTGATCGGCCTCGTCCCGTCCGGGTCGACGTACCGGACCTCACCGGTCGATTCGTCGTACCAGTTGAAGTACATGCCGCTCGGCTCGTGGTGGTCGACCTTCGACATCGTGGTCAGGGTCTGGGTGATCCGGCGCAGCGACTCCTTCGGCGAGATGATGCCGAGGTGGCGCGCGACGACCGTGCTCCACAGGTAGCCGCCGATGTTGGTGGGCGAGGTGTACTGGCTGCGGACCGGGTTCGTCACCGAGGAGCCGATGTTGTCGGCCGGGAGGCCGGTCTTCTCGTCGGTCATCGCGACCAGGCTGCGCCAGGTGTCTCGCGCCCAGCGCCCGACGAGTGCGCGGTCGGCCTTGCTCGGCTTCCACCCACCCATCAACAGTTCCGCAGGTGAGCGCGTTCCACCGAAGGCGGGGGCAGCGGTTCCGATCAGAGTGGCGGCGGTGCCGGCGGCGAGCAGGGTACGGCGACTGATGTTGGCGGTCATCTAAGTCTCCAGAGGTTATTTGAGTCCGGTGCTGCGTCTACTTCAGTCCGGTGATGGCTATGCCCTTGGTGACGTGCCGCTGGAAGGCGAGGAACATCACCAGCACCGGCAGGACGACCACGACCGCGCCGGCCATCAGCAGGCCGTAGTTCTGCGCGTTCTGGCCGGTCGAGTACAGCGCCAGGGCGACGGGAAGGGTGTATTTGTCCTCGGTCTGGGCGACCACCAGCGGCCAGAGGAAGTTGTTCCAGGAACCAAGGAAGGTCAGGATGCCGAGAGTGGCCAGGGCCGGCCGCGTCAACGGCAGCATGATCCGGCCGAAGATGCCCAGTTCACTGGTGCCGTCCACCCGGCCGGCGTCCATCAGATCGTCCGGCAGTCCGGAGAAGAACTGGCGCATCAGGAAGACACCGAACGGCGACACCAGGAACGGCAGGATCAGGCCGGGGTAACTGTTCGCCAGCCCGGCATTGGTGACGAGCACGAACAGCGGCACGAACGTGACCATGCCGGGGATCATCAGCGTCGCCAGCACCAGCACGAACAGCGCGTCGCGGCCCTTGAACCGCAGCTTGGCCAGCGCGTAGCCGATCATCGAGCAGAACGTCAGGTTTCCGGCCGTCACGACCAGCGCGACCACGGTCGAGTTGAGGAAGTAGCGCGGGAAGTTCGCCTTGCGGAACAGGTCGCCGTAGTTCTGCGTGGTCGGATTGTCCGGCCACCAGGTCGGCGGGACGCGGAGCAGTTCGCCCTGCGTCTTGAAGCTGCCGAGGACCATCCACAGGAACGGCGCCGCGACAGCCACCAGGCCGAGCACCCCGATCAGGTAGATCCACCAGGTACGGCGCATCACTTCTCCCTCAGCACCCGGAACTGGATGAACGTGACGACGGCGATGACGACGAACAGGATGTAGGCCATCGACGTGGCCAGGCCGTAGTTGCCGAACCCGAACTGCTGGTAGGTGTACATCGACACCGACAGCGTGCTGTTCAGTGGACCGCCCTGGGTCATCACCAGCGGCTCCTCGAAGAACTGCAGGTAGCCGATGCCCGTGGTCACGCTGGTGAACAGCACGGTCGGACGAAGCAACGGCAGGATCAGGTAGCGGAATCGTTGCCACGAGCTCGCACCGTCGATCTGACCGGCCTCCTCGACGGTCTGCGGGATGCCTTGCAGACCGGCCAGGAAGATGATCATCGCGGAGCCGAAGTTGCGCCAGATCGCCATCGCGATCAGCGAGGGCATCGCCAGCGTCTTCGACGCCAGCCAGTTCGGCCCGTCGATGCCGAACCAGCCGAGCACGGTGTTCAGCAGGCCGGAGTCGGGCGCCAGCACGAACCGCCAGA
Organism: Kribbella sp. NPDC050281; assembly: GCF_040655855.1. Lineage (NCBI taxonomy): Bacteria > Bacillati > Actinomycetota > Actinomycetes > Propionibacteriales > Kribbellaceae > Kribbella > Kribbella sp. NPDC050281. The sequence goes on from NZ_JBFAKS010000030.1 coordinate 87,766, forward strand.
TCACCGCGATCGCGACGATCGACGTGACCACCGGCAGGTAGTAGCCGACCTTGAACAAGCTCTGGAACCGCTTCACACCGCGGTCCAGCAACACCGCCGCCGCCAGCGCGACCACCAGTGTCAGCGGTACGCCGAGGATCACGAAGTACGCCGTGTTGAACGCGGCCTTGCGGAAGGTCTCGTCCGACAACGCCTTCACGTAGTTGCCGAACCCGACCCCGTTCACCGCGAACGGCGTCCGGAGATCCCGCTGCCGCATGTCGGTGAAGCTCATCCCCAACGACCCCAGCACCGGCCCGGCCGTGAACGCGAGGAACAGCAGTACGAACGGAAGGACGAGCACCCACGCCGCGAAGGTCTGCCGATCCAGCCGCCTGGTGCGGGGACGCGCACGGACCGTGCTCGCTCCTCCGCCCGATGGCGGTCCTCCCGACGAGGTCCGCAGCGCCTCGTCGGGAGCTGTGTCATGAACCATCGGGATCAGCTACCGGTGCCGATCGACGATGCCTTGGTCTGGGTGGCTTTGGCGGTGTCGGCGGGGGACTGGCCCGACTTCGCCATCTTCTCGATCTCGGTGTCGAACGCGTTCGCGACCTGCTCCCAGTTGACCACCGCGGGCGGTGCCTTCGCGCTCTCCAACTGCTTGCCGAACACCGGCAGCAGCGGGTCGGAGGCGATGCTCGGGTCCTGCCACGCGCTCTTCACCGCGGGCAGGTCGGACGACATCTTGAACCATGCCGCCTGCGTCTTCGGATCGGACAGGAACTTGACCAGCTTCCAGGCGCTGTCCTTGTTCTTCGACGTCTTGAACACGACGAAGTTGGACCCACCCACGAACGACGTCGAGGTCTTGTTCTTCGGGATCTCGAACACACCGATGTTCGGCTTGATCGCGTCGCCGCCGAGCTTGGCCACCGACCCGGCCATCCACGGCCCGGAGATGAACATCGGCACCTGGCCGTTGACGAACTGCGCCTCGGTCTGGTTCGGCGGCAGGTCGGTCCCGGCCAGCTTCTCGGTGAAGAAGCTCTGGTAGTACTTCAGCCCCTCCTGCATCTCCGGGGTGTCGAAAGTGAACTCCTTCTGGTCGTCCGTGGTGAGGTTCGCGCCGGCGGACCAGGCGAACGGCATCACGGTCTGCCAGGAGCCGGTACCGCCCGGCTGCAGGTTGATCCCGTACTTCGCGCCGGCCTTCTCCTTCATCGCCTTGGCCATCGCCTTCAGGCCGTCCCAGTCGGTCGGCGGCGTGGTGATCCCGGCCTTCGCGGCCAGGTCCTTGCGGTAGTAGACCAACCGCGTCTCGACGTACCACGGAACGCCGTACTGGGTGTCGCCCACCTTGGTGGTGTCCAGCGCGCCGGGGTAGAAGCCGTTGGTGTCGAAGCCCTGCGGGGTCGGGTCGAGTGCGCCGAGGTCGGCGAACTCGCCCATCCAGGTGGTGCCGACCATCGCGGCGTCCGGCAGCGACTGCGCGGTGATCGCGGTGGTGAACTTGCTGTGTGCGGCGTCCCACGGGATCGGCGTGACGGTCACCTTCACGCCCGGGTTCGCCTGCTGGAACTGCTCCATCAGCTTGGGCAGGTTCTCGCCCTCGGTCCCCATCGCCCACACGGTCAGATTGCCGGTGGCGGGTCCTTCGCTGACCGTCGTCGTCGCCTGTGAACCCCCGCTCGGGGCGTCCTCGGACCGGCCACATCCCGCGAGTGCGAGAGCGGTGGCGGTGAGCGCAGCGCTGCCGATCACCAATCGGCGGCGGATGCTGTGGGTGAACATGTGTTGTCTCCTCACTCGGTTCCTGCTGCATCCCCCGGTTGCGCCGTGCCACAGCTGTCCCGTAGCACGAGTTGCGTTGCCAGTACGTCGTTCCGCGCCCGGGTCCGTTCCCCGGTCACGCGTTCGTGCAGTCGTTGTGCCGCGAGCCGGCCGAGCTCGATCATCGGCTGCCGCACCGTCGTGAGCCCCGGCGACACGTACCGCGCCGCCATCACGTCGTCCCACCCGGTCACCACGATCTCGTCCGGTACGCCGATCCCCTGCGCACTCAGGCTGTTCATCGCCGCCAGCGCGAGCTCGTCGTTCGCGCAGACCAGTCCGCCCGGCGGGTTCGTTGCCCGAAGCACCCTCTCGCCGACCTCGGCGCCGGCCTCCTCGGTGAGCGGGACCCGCTCGGGCTCCGGCGGTTCCAGCCCGCGACGTGCGTGGGCCTGGACGAACCCGGCGTACCGCTCGGAGACGTCGTACGAACTGGCCGGATCGCCGACGAACAACAGGTTCGTGTGGCCGTGATCGAGCAACCGGTTCGTCAGCTGCTCGGCGCTGGCCGCACTCTCGCTGCGGACCGAGTCGCAGCCGGTCATCGGCGGATGGGCGACCAGCACCAGCGGGGCGCCGGTCTTGCGCAGGTCCTGGATCGTCGGCAGATCCAGAGCGTTGCCGTGGACAACTATCCCGTCGACCCGGCCGGCCAGGTCACGAACGCTGCGGCGGGGATCGGGGTGGCCGTGTGTCACCGTGATCACCACGCTCTGGCCGTGCTCGCCGGCCCAGCGTTCGTACCCCATCAGCAGGTCGCCGTAGAACGGGCCGGCCAGGTCGGGCAGTACGAGCCCATGCGCCTCATGCCGTTGTACCGCCAGGCTTCGGGCGGCGCGCAGCGGTACGTAGTTGAGCTCCTGCGCCGCCTGGTCGACCCGGGCCCGCGCCTTCTCCGACACCGGTCCGGTCCCTTGCAGGACGCGCGAAACCGTCGCGATCGACAGCTTCGCGCGGGCCGCGACGTCGTAGATCGTCGCCGGCCTCCCGCTGGTCCCGGATGCCACGTGCTCGCTCCTGAGGGTCGGAGTGGAAGCGCTTACAGTTTCTGACCCTGCCCTGCCCCAGGTGCATCGGTCAAGACCTCGGCCCGGATCTGCGACGATGAAAGCGTGACCACACCGGAACGAACCGACCAGCTCTTCCTGGTCCGGCACGGCGAGACCGAGTGGAGCCGGTCCGGCCGGCACACGTCCGTCACCGACCTTCCGCTGACCGCGGACGGCGAGCAGGTCGCGGCGTCGCTGAAGCAGCGCCTGGCGGCCGAGAACTTCGACCTGGTCCTCACCTCACCGCGGCAGCGTGCCCGGCGTACGGCGGACTTGGCCGGCTACCCGGACGCCGAGGTCGACGACGACCTGGTCGAGTGGGACTACGGGGACTACGAAGGCATCACCACCGCGGAGATCCGCGAGACCGTGCCCGGCTGGACGGTCTGGGACGATCCCGTACCCAACGGCGAAACCCCGGCCCAGGTGGCGGCCCGCCTCGACCGCGTCAACGCCCGCATCGCCGCCGTCGACGGCGACGTCCTCGTCTTCGGCCACTCCCACGCCCTCCGCGCCCTCACCGCCCGCTGGCTCGAACTCGACGTCACCGAAGGCCGCCACTTCGTCCTCAACACCGCCACCATCTCAGTCCTAGGCTGGGAACGAGGCTCCCCAGCAATCCACCACTGGAACAACTAACCGCTCTCCGGAAAAAAGTCGCCGGTGAGAGGCTCCTTGTTTCCGAAGATCGTCAGCGGACCGGGCAGGAGGGCCCGCACCGCTTCGCCGTCAGGGCCGGCGCTCGCCGACGCAGTACCTGCAGCACCTGTACGGCGGCCTGACACGGCCGGCCGGTGACGTCGAACCAGCCGTAACGCAGCGTCGACTCGGTCCGCAGCGTGGCACGGTTGTCCCGATCGAGGTCGCGCCAGCGCTGCCGCGGGACGAGGTGGAGTCGCCCGTCGAGCTCGACCACGAGCTCGAACCCGGCGTAGAACACGTCGGTGAATTCGCGGTCCACCGCGCGTTGCCGCTGCCCGGTCGGCAACGCGTGCCGGCGTTCGACGTCGCGCAGATAGCGCAGCTCGAGCAGAGAATGCGACCCGGCAGCGACATCTTCGATGATCGGCCGTAGCGACCGGCGATGCCGCAACCGCGGACGGACAGCCAGGGCCGTCGCGATCTCCGCGGGAGCGACTCGGCCGCTCTGACAGGCCTCGGCGATCACCGCCGCCGCCCGGTCAAGCGATCGTGTGATGCCCACGATGTCGAGGACGGCGTGCGCCGGAGTTCGTCGAGGCGGTACGACGGCCGCGAGGCGAGCCGCCCAGTGCTGGTCGCGATGTACGACGAGATTCGGCTGCCGCCTGACACGGCGGTGTTCCGGGATCGTCACGTACACCGGGCGGTTGCTGTCCGGGATGATCAGGCCGAGCTGCTCCGCCGCGGTGTAATGGCTCCAAGCCGCTTCGGGTCCGGAGTAGAGCAGGGCCGCCAGCAACTGCTCGTCGTACCCGATGGGGCCGGTGTGGGTGGCGTAGACGCCTGGGTGAACGGTTTGCCAGCGTCGAGCCCGCAACGGCTGTCGGATCCGCGCCTTGGACCAGGCTGCGGCGGACAGCTGGACGCGCGACACGATCCGATTCTGGTCATGGATCAGCGCATCGATGCCCTCGTCTGCGAGCTGTCGCCGCCACCACCAGTCCATCCGCTCAAGCGTGACGGATTTCGCCGGCGCTCGCCGAGGCGGCTGTGGACAACCGCCTCGTACCGCCGCTGTCCGGAAACAAGTCGCCGCTGGGTGGCGATTGGTTTCCGAAGTTCAGCTGTGGCTGATGATTGCGACTAGGTGGTCGAGGCGTTGTTGGTGGTGGGTGGGGCGGAGGCGGGATCCGTTGGCGAGGGTGGCCAGGCCGTGGAGGGAGCTCCAGAAGACCTCGGTGAGGGTTTCGGGGTCGTCGGGGGCGAAGGGGGTGACGACGGCCAGGATCTCGCCGAACGTCGTCCTGAGGATCTCGGGGGTGCCGGCGTCGCCGAACACCAGGTCCGTGCGCCGTACGAACATCGCGTCGTAGACGGCCGGATGGTCCTCGGCGTACCGCAGGTAGGCCTCGGCCAGTCCGCGTAGGCCGTCGTGTTCCCGGCCCGCGCGAAGTCCGGCGGCCAGTTCTTCGAAGCCTTCGAGTGCCACGGCGGTGGAGATGGCGTCCATGTTCTTGAAGTGGCCGTACAGGACGGGCTGGCTGTAGTCGACGGCCTCGGCCAGGCGGCGGGTGGTGACGGCCTCCCACCCTTCGGCCTCGGCGAGCTCGCGGGCGGTCCGGAGGATCAGCTCCCGCCGCTCCTCCCGCGCCCGTTCCCTGCGTGTCTGACTCGGCATAGACCGGATCTTAGCACCGCTAGACAATCTAGCAACGGCAATGCTAGCGTCGCTAGAGAAATTAGCGCTGCTAGATCGTCAAGGAGTCAGTCATGCGTCGTTTCGTCACCGTGCTCACCGTCCTGCTCGGTCTGTTCCCGATCTCGTTCGGCCTGCGGTTCCTGTTCGACGGGCACGGAGCCGCCGCCGGTTTCGGCATCGATCCCTGGCCGACCGGCACCGCGGCCGGCTACTTCGCAGTGAAGGGGATCCGCGACATCGTCTGCGGCCTGAACATCCTGGTCCTGTTCGCCCTCGGCCAGCGCCGTGCCACCGGCATCGTGATGGCACTCGCGACACTCATCCCGGTCACGGACATGATCGTCGTACTCACCCACGGCGGCTCGGTCGCCACCGCGCTCGGCGTTCACGGCCTGACCGCAGCGGTGGTCCTCGTCGACGCCTGGCTGCTGCTGCGCCAGCGCGAGACTGTCGCGGCCGCTCAGCCGGTCGGAGCCCATTCGTAGAGATCGATCGTGCAGTACTCGCGGAACCCGAGCCCGGCGTACACAGACCGCCCGGCCGGCGACGATCCCAGTACGCCGTACTCCGCAACGCCTGCGGCCTCGCGGAGGGCGGCGGACGTGATCGCCGAGCCGATCCCGCGCCGTCGAGCCTCGGGGACCGTCATCACGAAGTACACCCCGGCGACGCCGGCGCCGAGGAAGATCGTGGTCGTCGCGACGGGCTCACCGTCGAGCCGTCCGAGGTAGTGACGCCACGGATCCCCGTATCCGAGCTTCCGGTAGACCTCGGCGACCCACCGAGCCTCCTTCACACCCTCCCCGAATCCACGCCCGAGCGTCGCCTCCCAGGTCGCGAGCTCCTCGTCGTCCCGGACGCGCGTGATCTCCAGCCCTGGTACGACGGCCGGCGTACGCAACTCGTCCAGCCGCACCGCCATCCCGGGCTCACTCCCGCCGAACGTGAACCCGCCCGCGACCAAGCGCTCAGCCAGACCGTCCGACCGCATCGACGGCCCGACATGCCAGCTCCCCGGTACGCTGTGATTCCTCAACTCAGCAAGGGATTCCGCGATCACCTGCTCGCCGTCCGCCCCAACCACCGCGTTGTGGTAATCGATCGGCGACCCCCCGATCGTCCACCGTGCTGCGGCGTCGTCGCGCTGCACTCCACCTCCGGCGGCCCCCATCGCCATCAGCAGTTCGGCCGCGTTCTCCTCGATCGCCCGCACCACGTTCTCCACGGGGACAGTCTGGCCGATCACCCGAACGCAGCGCGATTGCTTTCCGTCCAACCGCGGAAGGTCCCGGCCGCGCGCCCGAGCACCCGCTCGACATCAGTCACCGACTGCTGATCAGCCGGGTAGGGCGTTCCACTGTTCCAACGTGGAAACGAGCAGGGTTGTGGTCGACAGGGCGAGGAACTCGGTACGGCTGACGAACTTCGCGTCGGTCGCGTCGTCACCGGGAGTGAGCGTGCCGCCCACCGCGGTCGCTGCGTAGTCGCGGATCACGTAGAGCTGGCCCCTCGGGCCGTCGCGTTCGACCTCGCCGACCATGGCCCCGACCTGCACGGTCAGGCCGGTCTCCTCGGCGACCTCGCGCGCCACAGCCGCCGGATCGTTCTCGCCGGGCTCGACTCGCCCGCCGGGGATGGACCAGAGCCCGCGGCCGGGTTCGTTGGCCCGGCGTACCACGAGCAGCCGGCGCTGCTCGTCGTACACGAGAGCACCTACACAGTCGACCCGCTCGGCATCCATGCGACGGCAGGATAGTGCTCGCCTGGGGACAACTGACAGGTCCAGCGAGTGAACGCGGCTAGCATCTGCGGTGACAGATGTCCTGATCACGGACATGGTCACGGACACCGAAGGGATCCTCACCGCTCGTGCGCATCGATCTGCACACCCATTCGAACCGCTCGGACGGCACCGATCCGGTGGACGTCCTGATCGCGCACGCGCAGCAGGCCGGCCTCGATGTGATCGCGCTCACCGATCACGACACCGCCGACGGGTGGACCGACGGCCGCCGGGCCGCGGAGGAGCTGGAGATCGGGTTCGTGCCGGGGATCGAGATCTCCTGCAAGCTTCGCGGGATCAGCGTTCACCTGCTCGGCTACCTTCTCGACCCGTCCCAGCCTGAGCTCGCCGAGGAGTTGCGGATCGTCCGCGACGGCCGCACCGACCGAATCCCGTCGATCGTGGCCCGGCTGAACAGCATCGGCGTGTCACTGACCGTCGACGAGGTGCTGGCCCAGGCCACCGGTACGCCGTCCGTCGGGCGGCCGCACGTGGCCGACGCACTGGTCGCCAACGGCACAGTCGCGAACCGTGGCGAGGCGTTTGACCGGTACCTCGCCGACGGCCGGGCCGGCCACGTCTCGCACTACGCGATCGAGCCCGGTCGCGCGATCGACCTGGTCCGCGCCGCTGGCGGCGTACCGGTGATCGCGCACCCGTGGGGCCGGTCCAGCTACAAGGTGATGACCCAGGATGCCATCGCCGCGCTCGTCGCGGACCACGGCCTGGCCGGGATCGAGGTCGACCACCAGGACCACTCGGCCGAATCCCGGGCCACGCTGCACCGGATCGCCGACGACCTCGGCATCATCGCCACCGGCTCCAGCGACCACCACGGCGCGGGCAAGATCGACCACGAGCTGGGGGTGAACTCGACCGAGCCCGAGCAGTTCGAGCGGCTGCTCGAGGTCGCCAAGGCGAACGCGGCCGCCACCGACGCCCAGGTCCCCGAGGCCTATCTGCCGTGAACAGTGTCATCAACCTCGGGCTGCTGAGCGAGGTCGTGGTCACGCTGTTCGTGATCATGGATCCGCCCGGCACCGTGCCCGTGTTCATCTCGCTGACCGCGGGTCAGTCCCGCGCGGTCCGGAAGAAGGCCGCCTGGCAGGCGGTGCTGGTCGCGTTCGGTGTGATCGTCGTGTTCGCGGCGTTCGGGCAGCAGATCCTGCACCACCTCGGTATCACGCTGCCTGCCCTGCAGGCCGCCGGCGGTCTGCTGCTTCTGCTGATCGCGCTGCAGTTGCTGACCGACACCGCCGAGGACCCGGTCCAGACCAAGAACGTCAACATCGCGTTCGTCCCACTGGGTACGCCGTTGCTGGCCGGGCCGGGTGCGATCGTTGCGACCATGGTGTTCGTGCAGCGGGCGAACGGCTCACTCCCGGACGTGATGGCGATCTCTGTCGGCATCATCCTGATCCACGTGGTGATGTGGCTGACGCTGCGATTCTCGGGGATCATCATGCGGTTGCTGGGGGAGAACGGCGTACTCCTCGTCACCCGGATCGCCGGTCTGCTCCTGAGTGCGATCGCCGTACAACTGGTGGCCGATGCCGTCACGGACTTCATCAAGGCGGGCTGACGTGAGCGACATGCTGCCCGGGATGCCGGTACGGCTGTTCGTCGCGACGCCGACCAAGCTGCTCACGTTCACGGACTGCAAGCGGAAGTACCGGTACACGTACCTGGAGACGCCGCGGCCGACGAAGGGACCACCGTGGGCGCACAACACGGTCGGGGCCGTCGTGCACGAGGTGCTCGCCGACTTCTTCGGTCGCTGGCCGGCCGCCCGCCGCACGCCGGACGAGGTGGTCGCGAAGATGCGGTCGAGCTGGCGGAGTGAGGGCTTCCGGGACGACCAGCAGTCGCTGGACTGGCGCGAGCGGTCGACCGAGATGGTGCTCGGGTACCTGCGCGACTCAGATCCGTACTACGAACCGCGCGGAGTGGAGCGCACCGTCGCTTTCACCACCGAGCGGGCGTCGCTGCGCGGGCGCATCGACCGGATCGACGAGCGCCCGGCGCGGGACGGCAGTGGCGGTACCGAGCTGACGATCGTCGACTACAAGACCGGCCGGCGCCCGCTGACATCGGTGGACGCGCGGTCGTCGTTGGCGATGGCGCTGTATGTACTGGGCGCGCGGCGGGTCCTGCACAAGCCGTGCACGCGGGTCGAGCTCCACCACCTGCCGACGAACACGGTGGCGGCGGCCGAGCACGACGACGCGTCGCTCGCCCGCCACCAGCGCCGGGCGGAGTCGATCGCGGATGATGCGGCCGCCGCCGAGGTCCGCTGGCACGAAGGGCTGACCCCCGCCGAAGCCGACGAGGCGTTCCCACCTGAGCCATCACCCCTGTGCGGCTGGTGCGACTTCGTCCGCATCTGCCCCCAAGGCCGCCGCACCGCCCCACCCCGCGACTCCTGGGCCGGCCTCGACGACACGTCTCCGATCCCGTCCACGGACGAGTCTCTCAGCTGACGCCCTCTGACTTGGTGGACGCCGTCTGAGTTGGCCGAGGCTGGCTGAGGGCGCCGTACCAGCGGCGTGTGCGTGGGGTGCCAGCGGGGGAGGCGAAGGTGGAGGCACGAGAGAGGGGTGCCTGATGGGTGCGAAGACTGTGAACAAGCTGGCGGTACCGGGGGCGACGCTGCACTACGAGGTGACGGGGGCCGGGCCGGTGCTGCTGCTGATCGCCGGGGGTGGGACGGATGCAGGGGTGTTCGACGGGATGGTCGGGCAGCTCGCGGCCGACTACACCGTGGTGGCGTACGACCCGCGCGGCAACTCGCGCAGCCCGTACGACGGTCAGCCGGCCGACGAGTGCGTCGACCAGTCGGCCGAGGACGCACTGGCGTTGATCGACGCGGTCGCCGGCAACGAACCGGCGTTCGTCTTCGGCAGCAGTTCCGGCGCGATCACCGGACTCGAGCTGATCACCCGCCACCCGGACCGGGTGCGGATGCTGGTCGCGCACGAACCGCCGTGCGTCGAGGTGCTGCCGGACGTCGAGGACGCGCGCGCGTTCTTCGAGGACGTGCACGACACTCACAAGACTGACGGGGTCGCGGCGGCCGACGTGCTGTTCTTGATGGGCACCGGAATGGACGACGAGGCGATGCCGCCAATGGAGGACCTGCTGCCGGAGTACCGCGAACTGGCCGAGCGGATGCAAGCCAACGCGGGCAACTTCTACCAACACAAACTGCTGCCGTTCACTCGCTACCAGCCAGACCTGGACGCCCTGAAGACCGTCGCCGACCGAATCGTCCCGGCCGCCGGCCTGCAGTCGATCGAACTCCTCCCCGGCCGCCCGATCCAACTGATCGCGGAACGCCTCGGCTGGCCCGTAGTCACCTTCCCCGGCGGCCACGCCGGCTACGCGAGCCACCCGGCCCCGTTCGCGACCCTCCTGAACCGCGTCCTCGAAGCCGAGATCAGCTGATCCCTCCCAGTCCCGGTCCGGGCGAGGTCTGAGGGGTCCCCGCCCGGACCGGTAGTTTCCAGCCGTCGGCGCACCGCCCAGGAATCCGGTTGACGGCTGCCTGGAGTGCGGCGTACTGTCCGATCCTTGCCTTGAAAACGGTGTGGTTCAGCCATGCCTGTCACAGTGGTGTCCGAACCCCCCGGTCCTGTCGGATTCGGGGTAGTTCTGCGTGCCGCTGGATCCGGACACCACCTCGAAGTTCGGAGAGGAGGTTGCCGTGGGCGTCTATTGGGCGATCGGCGTACGGTCGTTCCGGCGCTTCTCGACGTACCGGATCGCGACCGCGTCCGGCGCGTTCACCAATACCGTGTTCGGGTTCATCCTGTGCGGTATCTACCTGACCCTGTGGCACGAGCGGCCCGGGCTCGGCGGGTACGACGTCGCCGATGCGCTGACGTTTGTGTGGTTGCAGCAGGGGCTGCTGATGCCGATCGGAATCTTCGGTGCCACCACCACGGTCGAGCTCGGCGAGCGTGTCCGCAGCGGTGAGATCGCCGTCGACCTGTACCGGCCGACGCATCTGTTGCTGTGGTGGCTGTCGGTCGACCTCGGGCGCGCGATGTTCCAGCTGCTGGTCCGCGGCGGTGCGCCGCTGGTGGTCGGTGCGCTGGTGTTCGACCTGAAGTTCCCGAGCGACCCGATCACATGGCTCGCCGTCGCGGTCGGGCTGGTGCTGGGGATCCTGGTGAGCTTCACCATCCGCTACCTGGTCGCGTTGTCCGGGTTCTGGATCACCGATACGCGGGGCATGGAACAGCTCGCGTTGTTGCTGTCGTGCTTCTTCTCCGGGACGATCCTGCCGCTGGTCGTGTTCCCCGGCTGGCTCGGCGAGTTCGCGCGGGCGACGCCGTGGGCCGCGACGCTGCAGGTGCCGATCGACATCTGGCTCGGCCGCAACCCCGGAGGGATCGCATCGGCGCTGATGTTCCAGCTCGGCTGGCTCCTGGTGCTGCTGCTGGCAGGGCAGCTCACCACGTCGGTGGCGACCCGGAAGGTGGTGATCCAGGGTGGTTGAGCGACTCCGCCGGGCACCCGCGCAGTACTGGATGCTCGTCCTGATGTGGATCCGGTCGTCGCTGGCCTATCCGGCGTCGTTCGTGCTGATGCTGTTCAGTTCGATGCTGCTCACCGTGACCGACTTCGTCGCGATCGTGCTGATGTTCAGCCACATCGACACGTTCGGCGGGTTCACCATCGGGGAGATGGCGTTGCTCTACGCAACGGCCTCGATGACGCTCGGGATCGCCGACTTGTTCACCGGATCGATCGAGCGCGTCGGCGAGCGGATCCGGACCGGGTCGCTCGACGTCTACCTGATCCGGCCTGTGCCGACGTTCCTGCAGACTGCCGCGGACGGGTTCGCGCTGCGCCGGATCGGCCGGCCGCTGCAGGCCGGCCTCGTGCTGGCACTTGCCCTCAGCAACGTTCACATCGATTGGACGGCAGCCAGGATCGTCATGCTGGTGCTGTCTGTGATCACAGGCTCGATCATCTTCGCGGCGATCTTCGTGCTCGGCGCCGCCTTTCAGTTCCTCGCGATCGACTCCGCCGAGCTGGCCAACTCGTTCACGTACGGCGGTCAGACGCTGACGCAGTACCCGTTGGCGGTCTTCGGCAAGGAGATCGTTTGGGCCGTCACATTCCTCGTACCGCTTGCCTTCGTCAACTACTACCCGGTGCTGTTCGTGCTGGGTAAGCCGGCCCCGCTGGGCCTGCCGTCCTGGATCGGTCTGCTGTCTCCGCTGGTCGCCGTCGCGATGGTTGCGCTGGCGTCACTGGCGTGGCGGGGCGGTCTCCGTCGTTACCGCAGTACAGGGAGCTGAGCAGTGGCAGTCATCGAGTTGTCGAACGTGTCCCGCACCTTCACCGTCACGTCGCGGAACGGATTCCGCCGTACCCGCCGGGAAGTGCGCGCCGTGGACGGGATGACGTTCACCGTCGAACCAGGCGAGGTGATGGGCTACATCGGGCCGAACGGCGCCGGGAAGTCCACAACGATCAAGATGCTGACCGGCATCCTGGTCCCGAGCAGCGGCACGATCCGCGTCGCCGGGGTGGACCCGTCCCGCCACCGGCTCAAGCTGGCCAAACGGATCGGCGTCGTCTTCGGGCAACGCACCACGCTGTGGTGGGACCTGCCGCTGAAGGACTCGTTCGCCGTACTGCAGAAGATGTACGACGTCCCGATCGCGAGGCACCGGGAGAACCTCGCGACGTTCGTCGAACTGCTGGACCTCGGCGAACTGCTCGACGTACCTGTTCGTCAACTGTCGCTGGGTCAACGGATGCGCGGCGACATCGCGGCCGCGCTGCTGCACGACCCGGAGATCGTGTACCTCGACGAGCCGACGATCGGGCTGGACGTGATCAGCAAGGCTCGGCTGCGCGAGTTCCTTGCCCAGGTCAACGCGGAACGCCGTACCACCGTCATCCTCACCACCCACGACCTCGACGACATCGAGGCCCTGTGCAGCCGCGTCATGGTCATCGATCACGGCCACCAGATCTACGACGGCACCCTGACCGGCCTCCGCGCCAGCCAGTCGGCCCCTCGCACCCTGGTCGTGGACCTCGCCACCTCCCTCCCACCCATCGAGATCCAAGGCGCCACCGTCGTCAAGGTCGACGGCCCCCGCCAGCACCTCACCTTCCCCACCACCACCAGCGCCGCCCCCCTCCTGTCCCAAATAGCCGCCAACTACCCCCTCGTAGACCTCTCCGTAGCCGAACCCTCCATCGAGTCCGTCATAACCCAGCTCTACACCCCCACCCACCACTGATCCTCACGCCAGGTCAGCCACCATCGACGCGAAGACGACCTCGGGGTCCATCGCATCCGCATCCTGCCGCCACCGCGCAAGCGAGTCGGCAAGCCGCCCCTCGTCAACAGTCCCAACGCCTTCCGCCATCAACCGCCTGGCCTCGGCAACCCCGACCTCGCCGTACTCCGCCTCGTTGCCCCCGAAGTAGTCGTCCCGAACCCCTTCGTTCCGATGGAACTTCCCCGTGTTCCCGACATAAGTCCAAACATCCTCATCCACCAACGCGGCCACCCAAACCCGCCGTTCTCCCTGCTTGACCAACAACAGCCGCGTCATAGCGACCTCTCCTTCGTCGAAGTCCGTTGTGCCAATCGCTGCGTGGCGCCCTGCTGGCCCTGCGACGAGGCATCGCCCTCCTCGCGTCCGGGTGCTTGGCTGCTTCTCCTACCGTAGAAGCGGATCGCGACCGGTACGCCGCCGAGGGTCTTGAGGTCGTCGATCCCAGTTGGTTGCCGCATCTGTCCCGACAAGGCGATGGCTTCGTTGCGTGCTTGCGTGCGCCTCTCACGCGGTTGTCTGTGGTCTCGTTCCACCACATAGAGCGGGGTCGTCCGGGTCTTGACGTCGATCGACTCCTGCGAATGCACTTGCACCTCGACGCGTACGGCTTTGCTGTACAGGAACAGGTGCAGTCCCTTGTATCTGCTTCCCTCGACGTACGAGTGGATCGCGCCGCTCATCTCCCAGCCCCGGCCGGCGAGCGAATCGCAGGCGTCTGTCGCTGTCCGGACCAGGTCGTCTGGTTCAGGGGTCAGGACTGTGTAGCGGACGACGTCATCGAGCGGTAGTTGGTCGAAAGCCGTGCCAGTGCGGACGAAGATCTTGCGGGCCAGGGACTGCGGCGACTTCAACCGGCTCTCCAACTGGTACGCCGTCGTGCCGGGACCGATCGACACGGTGAGATCCTCCGTGATCTCCCGCTCGACTCGTGCCGCCTGGGTCAGCAAGGTCAGACTCCGTGCGGTCGCGTCCACGCCGTACTGGCCGGCGATCTGCGCCTTGGTCGGGATCAGCTCGTCCCAGTCGAGACGGCGCCGTGCGTTCAGCCAGGCGTGCAATGCGGTGGGCTCCGGAAGGTCACCCAGACTGATGGTCATCTCTTCCCCAGACTCTGCTCGTCGTTCCTCCGACCGTAGTGACTCGCCGAGCGGTCATGGGGCGGGTTTCAGCGATCTGTGGATAACTCATGGAGATCAGGGGTTGTGGCCGGCACTCATGGACAAGACATCCGTGGGGTCCTGGGGGTTGGGGTCGGTGCGCCACCGGGCGAGCGCCTCGGAGTGGTCGGTCTCGCTCAGCGTCCCGACGCCCGCGTTGATCAGTCGCCTCGCCTCGGCCGGGCCGATCTCCTCGTAGGTGAACCAGCGTTCGAGGTAGAAGTCGTTGCGCAGGGCGTTGTTGTCGTGGAACTTGCGGGTGTTGGCAACGTAGGCATACATCTTCTCGTGAGCGAGTGCGGCGACCCAGACCAGACGTTCCTCCTCCTTCACCAGGTAGAGCTTCATCCCGCGATCCCGTCGTCTGTGCCAGGTTGATGATTCGTTGACCGTAGTCGGGCGGGGAGCGATCGTGGGGTGGGTTTCGTGGATTGTGGATAACTCGGGGAGGTTACGAAGTGGGGTGGGGTGTGACTTGGGGGTGGTGGGGTCGTTGAACTGCGGTAGGGACCCAACCGGGAGTGGGATTCGGGGGTAGACAGGGTATGCCGACGATGACGGATGAGCCTGCGGTGGTGGTGGGTCCGCCGGCGCACGGGGCTGGGTTCGTCGAGTGGGTGCGCCCGTATCTGCCCGCGATGGCCCGGCTGGCGGGGCGGCTCGCGGTGAGGGCTGACCGGGACGACATCGTGCAGGACGCACTGGCGCGGGCGTGGGCGAAGCGGAGTCAGTACGACGCGAGCCGGGGTGCGCCGTCGGCGTGGCTGCTCGCGATCACCGCGGACCAGGCCCGGAAGGCGGCGCGGCGGTCGCGGCCGGCCGGGGAGTTCGACGAGCACGACCGGCCGGTGTCGCGGCCGGACCTGGATGCCCGGATGGACGTCGACCACGCGCTCACCTCGTTGTCGGCAAGACAGCGCCTCGCAGTGGACTGCTACTACTTCGCCGACCTGTCGATCGCCGACACGGCCGCGGTGATGGGCTGCTCCGAAGGCACCGTCAAGTCCACCCTGTCCGATGCGCGGTCCCGCCTGCGCACCCTGCTGGAGGTCAGCGAATGAACCCGACCGACGAGGTCGACGACCTGCTGACGCGGGCCGGTTCGCGGTGGCGCGCGGACCAGCCGTCGGCCCCCGAACCAGACTTGGACCATATTCTCGGCGGTCGCCGCCATCCCCGTCGCTGGGTACCGGCGCTGGCCGCCGCGAGCGTCGCCGCGATCGCCGCCGCCGCGCTCACCGTCCTCCCGGACGGCGGCCAGGACCCGGCTGCCGTCCCGCCCGCAACCGGTGACATCCAGCAAGCCTTTGCCCAAGGCAACCAGGCGGCCAGGCCGATGCCCGGTGCCACCCAACCGGATCCGGTGAACGACAAGCTGCTGGTCCGCGCCGGTGACAAGGTCCAGGCCAGCGGCGAGGTGATCGCCGTACCAGGTCAGGAGCCTGTGTTCTGCCCGTCGCATCCGACAGACCTGGTGGGTTATCCGCCCGGTCAGGAGCCTGCTCCCAGCTGCCCGGCCACCATCGCCGTCAAGCTCAAGGGCGTCGACCTCGACCGGCTCGGCGACGCACGGACGGTCAAGAACGTACGCCAGGGGACCGCGACCCTGATCGGGATCTGGGGCAACCGATCCATCGACGTCCAGGAGCAGAAGGCGTTCGTCGCATCACCCGCACCGCAGATCCCGCCGCTGCCGTGCAAGGCCCCGCAGGGCGGCTGGGTGTCGCAGCCGAACAACCTCAACGCGCCCGCGGTTCTGGCCTTCCTCGACGCGCACAGCTCCCAGATCTCTGAGCCGCTCATCCAGTACCCGGCCGGTCACGGCCGGAGCAAGCCGATCGTCGTGCAGGTCGGCGTCGCGCACGGGGATCTGGGGGCGTTCCGGACCTCCCTGGACAAGGTGTTCGACGGCAACCTCTGCGTGTTCAGGGCCCTGCTCAGCCGCGGCGACGTCAACCGCATCTACCAGACCCTGACCAACCTCACGGCGAAGCAGGAGCTCGGCATCCAGACCGCGTCCGCATCATCCCCGGGCGGTGGCCGCGCCGAGGTCGAGGTCCTGGTCTACACCGAGGCGGTGAAGACGGCGCTCACGCCCGTCGGCCTCAACCTGCTGACAGTCAAGCCGGCGGTGCAACCAGTCGCCTGACCGCGCAGCCGGCGACGACCGGCGTCAGTCGATGAAGGTCTGGTCGTGGAAGAAGTCGACCAGGAGCCGGGCCGTCGCGGCGGGCTGCTCGATGGCCGGGGAGTGGCCGGCGTCGGAGATGATCTGGGCCTGAATGCCGAGCCGCTCCGCCACGTCGGCCTGGACCGTGATCGGCCAGCCGTCGTCGGAGGCGCCGTACGCGACCTGCGTGCGGACGCCGGACTTGGCCAGCCGGTCGGTCTTGTCATCGGCGTCCATCAGGCGGCGGGTGATCTCGGCGAGGCCGGCCGGGTTGTTGCTGGTGAACCGCTTGCGGAGGAACGCCGCGATCTCATCCGGCGGCATCACGTACCCGGGCACCAAGCTGTCGTGCTCCAGCTTCAGGTCGTACACCTGCTCGATCGGCAGGTTGTCCAGCCCGAACGCGAGCA
The DNA here is from genome assembly GCF_040655855.1 of Kribbella sp. NPDC050281. Taxonomy (NCBI): domain Bacteria; kingdom Bacillati; phylum Actinomycetota; class Actinomycetes; order Propionibacteriales; family Kribbellaceae; genus Kribbella; species Kribbella sp. NPDC050281. The sequence continues at coordinate 104,796 of NZ_JBFAKS010000030.1, forward strand.
TCTGCAGGCCCTGCACCTTCGCCTCGTCCGTGAACGCCGCCGGACCCGAGCACAGCAGCGTGATGGTCGAGAACACCGACGGATCGGTCAGCACGGCCTCCCGCGCGACCAGTCCACCGAACGAATGCCCGACCAACTGGCTGTACCCGCCGAGTGCCTTGCTCATCGCCACCACATCGGCGCCGAACTCCTCCAGCGTGTACGCCGACCGCTCGGTGGGCCCGGGGGTCTCGTACTGACCACGCTGGTCGACCGCCACCGTGCGCCATCCGTACCGGCACAGGTGGTCGACCAGCGGAGTGAAGTCCTCCTTGCTGCCGGTCCACCCTGGTACGAGCAGCACGGTGCCGAGCGGCGTACCGTACTTCGGCACCGCCATGAGCGTGGCGAAGGAACCCCGGTCGGTGTCGAGGGTCGCGGGGTGGACCCCGTCGGGCAGCGTCAACGTGCGCGGCGTACTCACAAGTCAAGAGGGTAGTCGCCGGTACGGCACAATGGCCGGGTGCCTCGCACCATGGCTGTTGCCAACCAGAAAGGCGGCGTGGCCAAGACGACCACCGTCGCGACGCTCGGCGCTGCCCTGACGGAGCTGGGTCAACGGGTGCTGCTCGTGGATCTGGACCCGCAGGCGTGCCTGACGTTCTCAGTCGGTATCGACCCCGAGGATTTGGACACGTCGATCTACCAGGTCCTGCTCGGCGGCGTGAGGGCGCGGGACGTGCTGGTCAAGCTCGGGGACGGAGCGGACCTGCTGCCCGCCACGATCGAGCTGGCCACCGCGGAGGTGCGGATCGCGCAGGAGACCAGCCCGGAGCAGATGCTGCGGACCGCCTTGCGCCCGCTGCGGGCGTCGTACGACTGGATCATTGTCGACTGTCCGCCGACCCTCGGGCTGCTGACCGTGAACGGGCTGTCGGCGGCGTCCGAGGTCCTGATTCCCTTGCAGTGCGAGACTCTGGCGCATCGTGGCGTAGGGCAACTACTTGACACGATTCACGACGTACAGCGGTTGACCAACCCGGGCTTGCATGTGCTCGGCGTACTACCGACGCTGTACGACGGCCGCACGACGCACGCCCGGGCGGTGCTGGAGACGATCGCGGACACGTACTCGCTGGAGGTGCTGCAGCCGTCGATCCCGAAGTCGATCCGGTTCGCGGAGGCGCCGGCGATCGGGGAGACCATCCTCAGCACCGCGCCGGCCTCGCCCGGTGCGAAGGCCTACCGGGCTCTGGCCGGCGCGCTGCTCTGACCTACTGCCCGCCGTCCGGAGTCTGCGGAAGCGCAGGCTGACGGCGCAGACGGTGCCGGTTCCGCCACAGCGGTACGCCGATCAGCGCGATCAGCACCAGGAACGGGAGAACCGCGCCGAGTGCGGTCGCCAGGGCGGAGAACGTCGCGACGAACGCGTTCCAGCCGCCCTTCAGCCCGACCAGGAAGCCACGATCCGGGTCCTCCGCGACGGGAGCCTTGCCCTTCTCGGTCAGGGTCAGCGTGAGCGTGGCGAGCTCGGTCTGGAGGGAGAGGTTCTTCTGCTTGGCCAGCAGGGACTCCAGGTCGGCCTCACGCCGGGTCAGCTCGGTCTCGACCGAGACGATCTCGCCGATCGTGTTCGCCTTCGCGAGCAGGGTTCGCATCCGATCGAGGCTCGCGCGCTGGGAGTTGATACGGCTCTCCACGTCGACCACCTGCTCGGTGACGTCGGCGGACTCCTGGTGGATCTGCACGCGCTTGCCGAGGTCGGACAGGCGCTGGATCGCAGTCTCGTACGACGCGGTCGGGACCTTCAGCACCAGGTTCGCCTGGGTGATCTTGCCGTCGGCATTGCTGCCGGTGTCCTCGGACGCGACCTGGCCACGTAGTGCGGTGACCACGGTGATCGCCTTCTGCCGTTGACCGTTCACGTCGTCGGCCTCGACCGTGAGCGAGCCCGTCTTGATGATCGCCCGGGTCACGCTCGGCTGCGCTTGGGCCTTCGGCGCGCCGTTGCTGGACTCGCCCTCCGCGACCTTGCCGCTGTCGCCCGCGGATGCACCGCTGCCGCCATCCTGCCGCTGCGCGGGACCGGACACCCCTTCAGCGGTGCTTTCGTTGCTGTTGCCCCCGCAACCCGCCAGCAACACGACCCCCAGCGCCGCCATTCCGACCACGGCACCCCTGATCCGCCTCATCACCCAGCCCCTCTCTCGTGGTTTCCGTCCTAGGACGGTCCACGAGAGACCTGGTGTTGCAGGCTGAGGTCACTGTTCAGCCACGGTCGGGCGACGGGCAGGTCACTCCGGAGCGGTGAACAGCGGGACGGTCGGGCTCGTGCCCGGCTCCGGCGCAGCCTTCTCGACAGGCTCGGCGACGGCAGGCTCGGTGGCGACAGGCTCGGGAGCAGCCGTCTGAACGGACTTCTCGACAGACTTCTCCGCAGTCTTGCGAGTGCGGGCCCGCTTGCGCGGCTTCCGCTCGGCCGGAGCCTCGGCGGCCTCCGTCGCGGATTCCGCGGAGGGCGGGACCTCGGTCTTGGTGGTGACGTCGGCGCCCTCTTCGAGCGGCTGCCCGGAGCGAGTGCGCTTGCGGGTCCGGTTCCGCTTCCGGGCTGCCGGACGTTCGCCTTCCTCGGTGCGTTCCTCGCTGCGGCGCGGCTCCCGGGCCGGCTTCTCGTCGCGCTGCTCCTTGGCCGGCTTGATCCGGCCCTTCGCATCGGTCGGGATGCCCAGGTCGTGGTACAGCTCCGGCGACGTCGAGTAGATCTCCTGCGGCTCGTCGTACGGCAGGTCGAGCGCCTTGTTGATGGTCTTCCAGCGGGTCACGTCCGGCCAGTCGACGAACGTCACCGCGATACCGCTCGCACCCGCCCGGCCGGTCCGGCCGATCCGGTGGATGTAGGCCTTCTCGTCCTCGGGGCAGGTGTTGTTGATGACGTGCGTGACGCCCTCGACATCGATGCCACGGGCCGCGACGTCGGTGCAGATCAGTACGTCGATCTTGTCGCCGCGGAACCGGGTCAGCGCCCGCTCGCGGGCCTGCTGGTTCAGGTCGCCGTGGATCGCGGCGGCCTTGAACCCGCGGTCCTGCAGGTCGTCGGTGAGGCGGGACGCCTCCCGCTTGGTCCGGCAGAAGATCATCACCCGGCCGCGGTCCTCGGCCTGCAGGATCCGCGCCACTACCTCGGGCTTGTCGAGGTCGTGCGCCCGGTAGACGAACTGCGCGGTCGTCGGCACCATCTCGGTGTCCTCGTGCGACTCGGCGCGGATGTTCAGCGGGTGCCGCATGTGGGTGCGGGCCAGCGCGATCACGGCCGACGGCATCGTTGCCGAGAACAACATCGTCTGCCGCAGCTCGGGAGTCTTGCGCAGAATGCGTTCCACATCGGGCAGGAAGCCGAGGTCGAGCATCTCGTCGGCCTCGTCGAGGACCAGGACCTTGATGTGGCCGAGGTCGAGCACGCCGCGGTTCGCCAGGTCCAGCAGGCGTCCCGGCGTACCGACGACGACGTCGACGCCCTTCTTCAGTGCGTCCAGCTGCGGCTCGTACGCGACTCCGCCGTAGATGGTCAGGACCCGCACCGTACGCACGGTGGATGCGGTCGTGAGGTCCTTGGCGACCTGGATGGTCAGCTCACGGGTCGGGGTGACGACCAGTGCCTGCGGCTTCCCGGGGGCGGCCAGTTCCTCGTAGTCGGCTTCGCCGGGGGAGATGGTGCGCTGCAGCAACGGAATGCCGAAACCCAGCGTCTTGCCGGTGCCGGTCCGGGCCTGACCGATCAGGTCAGTGCCCATCAGGGCGACCGGGAGCGTCATTTCCTGGATCGGAAACGGCTCGACGATGTTGACGCGATCGAGCGCGTCACAGATCTCGGGTAAGACCCCGAGCTCTCGGAAGGTGGTCAGGCTGATCGCCTCTCAACATGCTTGATACGGACAGGTGCTCTGTGGCCGGGCGCCAGAGGCTTTTCAGCCTCGTCTGTGAGGCGCGGGGACACTGTGCAAGCACCTCGCACCAGCTTGCCCATCTGGGCGCGTCACCGGCGAATCGCCCACCAGTGTAACCGCATGAGCTGTCAACGCCGCTTCGTGTGGTTTGCGCCACTCCCGCCGGTGGACAGATAGGGTGCCGGGCATGGAGCAGACGGCCTTTGATGATCCCGCCTACCGGGCCGCGGCGGTGGATCTGCTGGGAGTTCTCGCGTACGGCGAGCTGACCGCGTTCGAGCGGATCGCCGAGGACGCGAAACTGGCACCGACCCTGAACGACAAGGCGGAGCTGGCGGCGCTGGCGACGACCGAGTTCGGGCACTTCCGGCAGTTGCGGGACCGGCTGGTCGCGCTCGGCGTGGACCCGATGGAAGCGATGCGGCCGTTCGTGACGCCGCTGGACGCGTTCCACGACCACACCGCGCCGTCGGACTGGCTGGAGGGCCTGGTCAAGGCGTACGTCGGGGACGGTCTGGCCAACGACTTCTACCGTGAGATCGCGTCGTTCGTGGATGCGGAGACGCGGGCCCTGGTGCTCGAGGTGTTCGCCGACTCCGGGCAGGCCGAGTTCGTGGTGGACCGGGTCCGGGCCGCGATCGAGGAGGACCCGAAGCTGGGTGGCCGGCTGGCGCTGTGGGGCCGCCGGCTCGTCGGCGAGGCGCTCAGCCAGGCGCAGCGGATCGCCGCCGACCGGGACTCGCTGGCCGCACTGCTGGCCGGCAGCGTCGACCGGCCCGGACTGGACCTGGCCGCGATCGGCCGGATGTTGACCCGCCTCACCGAGGCGCACACCGCCCGGATGACCGCACTCGGCCTCCAGGCCTGACACCACCTGCCATCCTCACCCCTCTGCCTGCCTCCGTCGCCGTCACCTCTGATGGGCTGACCCATCAGGTTGTGGGTTGGCACGGCGCAGGCGGCTGGCGAACCCACCGTCTCGTGGGCCTACCCACGAGACGGTGGGCGAGGGTGAACGCAGAGCGGCCGCCTGCCCCGGATCGGGGTGGCGGCCGCTGAGGTGAGGTCGTCAGGCTGAGGTTTTCGATCTGCTCTGGTAGCCGGCGATGACGCCGACGACGATCACGGCGCAGATGATCTGGATCAGGTACTGCGTCCAGTCCAGGCCGGGGGTGTCCTTGACTCCGAAGGCCTTCGCGATCAGACCGCCGACGAAGGCGCCGATGCCGCCTCCCAGGATGGTCCAGCCGAGGCTGATGTTCTGCTTGCCGGGGAGCACCAGCCGGGCCAGCGGCCCGAAGATGATGCCCGCGATGAGACTGACGATGAGCATCCAGACCCAGTACACGGTTCCTCCTTATGAGGGATGGCTGACCCGCGCTCCGGCCTGGCGCCCCGTGCTACCAGACCACTGCAACGCAGGTCTTACTGCCATCGTGCCCTCTGGGTCGCAGTCCGCAACCGGGACACGCGCGACTGTGTCCGGACCGCGATCAGATCGCGCCGAACCCGACCTTGCGAATCGACACCTCGCCGATCTCGACGTACGCCAGCCGGTCGGCCGGGATGATCACCCGGCGGCCCTTGTCGTCGGTGAGCTGCAGCAGGTTGGCCTTGCCGCTGAGCGCTGCCGCGACCGCCTCCTGGACCTCGTCCGGGCTCTGCTCGCTCTCGAGCACCAACTCACGATTGGCGTGCTGTACGCCGATCTTGACCTCCACGAAACCCTCCGGGCACGATCCGACCGGCGGCTCTCGCCGGTGACGGTTCGAGCCTATCCGCTACCGACCCCCAGCTCTCACCCGTCCGCCCAGAGCAGAACCTTGGTACGTCGTACCCGCGGCGGCGCTGGTCAGGAGTCGGTGCGGGGGAAACCGCGGATGCCGCGCCAGGCCAGTGAGGCGACCAGGTCGGCCGCCTGCTGCTGGGCCAGTGTCGGGTCGTCGGAGGCCAGCCAGTAGCGGGCACTGACCTGGGCCATGCCGACCAGGCTGACGGCCAGCACCATCGACTGTTCGCGGTTCAGGCCGGCGTCGGCGCTGATCACCTCGGACACCGCTTCGGCGCAGGTGTGCGTGACCCGGTCGACCCGCTCCCGGACCGCTGTCTCGTTGGTCAGGTCCGACTCGAACACCAGCCGGAAGGCACCCTGCGCGTTCGCCACGTACTCGTAGAACGCGTGCATGGTGGCGGCCACTCGTAGCTTGTTGTCCTCGGTCGACTTCAGCGCGTCCCGGACGGAGGCGATGATCGCGTCGCAGGAGCTGTCCAGCAGGGCCAGGTACAGCTCGAGCTTGCCGGGGAAGTGCTGGTAGAGGACCGGCTTGGAGACGCCGGCCCGGTCAGCGATGTCGTCCATCGCGGCGGCGTGGTAGCCGTTCGCGACGAAGACCTCCTGCGCCGCCTCGAGCAGTTGCGCGCGGCGGGCGAGCCGCGGCAGGCGGCTGCCACGCTTCGGCGCGGTCTCGGGTGTCGTCGACACGTCGGCTCCTTCGATGGTGCGGCACCGGCAGCACGGGCTCGACCGCCGGGTCGTTCCCCGAATCCTACCCAGCAGTCCTCCCGGCCAGTAGCTTCCCCGCCGGTCTGCGTTCCATCGTGGTAGCGGTCAGCGATAGTCGTCTTCGCCGGAGTCGCCCACCTCGTGGCGCTGCTCCTCCACGTCGACGGGGTCGGCCTCGCTGGGTACGTCGTCGTCCGGAGTGAAGTCGTCCACCTCGGCGGAGTCCTCCCGTTGCTCGAGGACATCGGCCTCCGGAGCGTCGTCGGGGACGCTGCCGAAGCCGGGACCCTCGTATTCGGTCTCACTGGTCATGCGACTGCTCCTCTTCGCGCGGTGACGGACAGTTACGACGGGATCGACGGTAGCGGCCGCGGGTCGTCGTACAGGCCCTCGAGGACGTCGCCGTACTCCTCGATCCGGGCCAGCACCTCGTGCGGCAGGAAGCGGAGCTCCTCCGCGTCGGTTGCCGAGGCCACCTCGTCCCAGTCGATCGGGGTGGACACCCGCGGCTCTTCGGCTCCGCGCAGGGAGTACGGCGCCAGTGTGGTTTTGGCGCTGGCGTTCTGGCTCCAGTCGATGAAGACCTTGCCAGGACGCAGTGCCTTGGTCATGTTCGCGGTGACGTTCTCCGGGAGCGCCTCGGCCAGTTGCTCGGCCAGGAGCTTGGCGAAGGCGCTCGTACTCCGGGACGACGCCGGCTCGATCGGGACGTACAGATGCATGCCCTTGTTGCCGGACGTCTTCGGCCACCCCTCCAGCCCGTAGTGGCCCAGCAGTTCGCGCAGCGCCAGCGCCACGTCGCAGCACTCGACGATGCTCGCTCCCGGCCCCGGGTCGAGGTCGAACACGATCAGGTCGGCCTGCGGGTCCTTGCCCTTGTCCGACAGACCGATCCGCCACTGCGGGATGTGCAGCTCGAGCGCGGCCAGGTTCGCCAGCCACACCACGGTCTGGATGTCGTCGGCGACCACGAAGTCGGCCTCGTCCCGGCCGGTCGAGCTGCCGGGCGTCGGCAGGGTCACTGTCCGCACCCAGGCCGGCGTACCGCGCGGTGCGTTCTTCTCGAAGAAGTACTGCGCCCCTGTGCCGTCGGGCCAGCGCTTGCGGGTGAGTGGACGGTCGGACAGGTGCGGGAGCAGCAGTTCGGCGACCTGGTGGTAGTAGTCGATCACCTCGGCCTTGGTGAAGCCGGTCTGCGGGTAGAGCACCTTGCCGAGGTTGGTGAGCTTCATCGTCTGCCCGTCGACCTCGGTCGTCAGTTGCTGCGGCGCGGCTGCCATGCCTCCCAGTCTCCACCTCCGCAGCGTCCTAACGGGCGAACCGCTCTACTCATTCAGGCGATCGGCGCCGGCCTCGGCCACGACGGGGCGGGGCAGGTTGCCCGGGCTGGTACTGCGTCATGCGGAAGAGTCTCTCGGCCGAGGGGTCCTACCATGGGTCAGGTGGAGAGTTACGCGGGAGTAACTGGGGCTGAGGGCCCGCTGGAAGTACGGGAGTGGCCGACGCGGCAGGTGTCGGTCGGAGGCGCGGAACTGCTCGTGCGGGACGTGCCGGATGCGGCGCCGGATCTGCCGCCCGCGCTGTTCGTGCACGGTCTGAACGGCTCGTCGCTGAACTGGACCGCTCTGGGCCTGATGCTCAACGACACCGTCCGCGGCATCGCCCCCGACCTCCCCGGCTTCGGACGTACGCCGCTGTCCGGTGCCGCTGGGATCTACGAGCAGGCCGACCTGATGATCGAACTGGTGGAGCGTGAGTTCGACCGGCCGCTGCACCTGTTCGGGAACTCGATGGGTGGCGCGACGGCGGTCGCCATGGCCGGGCGGCGTCCCGACCTGGTCGCGTCACTCACCCTGATCTCGCCCGCGCTCCCGCATCCGCGGGTGTCGGCGAGCGCGCTGTGGTTCACCGCGATCGCGACGCCCCGGCTGGGTCCCGCCGTACTGGATCGGACCCGGCGGTTGCCGTTCGACCGGCGGTTCGAGGCGTCGCTGGCGCTGGTGTTCGGCGATCCGCGGTCGCTCGCGCCCGAGGTGCGGGCGGCGTACGAGGCGGAGTTGCGGCGGCGTGACGGGGACCCGTGGGTGCGGCAGGCAACGGTCGACGGCGCCCGGAGCATCCTGCGGTCGTCGGTGGCGATGCCGCGCCGGTCGCTGTGGGCGGACGCGGCGAAGCTGGAGTGCCCGGTGCTGCTGATCTACGGCGGGAAGGACAGGCTGGTCGACGCGCGGATCCGGACCAAGGCGCAGCGCGCGTTCCGCAACGCGCGGCTGCTCTACCTGCCGAAGTCCGGCCATGTCGCGCAGATGGAGCACCCGGACCAGGTCGCCCGGGCGTTCCGCCAACTGATCGCCTGATCCTCAGCCGTCGAGCCTGGACGGGGTGCGGCTGATCGAGTCGAAGCTGTCGCAGGACTGAGACACGGCTGAGCAGCCGGTCAGGTCAACTTTCCTCTCGCCCACGAAGTCGGACCGACATCGAAGGTTCGTCGAACGAGAGGACCACTGTGCGGGTTATCGGCAGAGTCAGAAAGAGCCTGTCGCTGGGGATGGTCGCACTACTGGGGGTGGGGGTCCTGCCGGCACCGCCGGCATCCGCCACACCGCAAGCGCCGCCATCGCTTGCTCAAGGCAACAACTGGGAAGTGAGGCCGGTCGCGTCCGGCTATCAGCTCACGCTCCGGCTGGACGCGCCGGCGCCGATGCGCGCGTCGCTGCCGTTGCTGGCCGTCAACGGCGTGCCGCTGGGGGTGGCGAAGCAGTCGCCGGATCAGCGCACTCTGACGTTGATCACCACGAACCCGGCTGTGCTGAAGGCACACGACGTACGGCTGATCTGGTCGGGTGACCTCGGCAAGGAAGCCGGCAAGGGCCAGGAGCGGAGCCAGGCTGCCGGCCCGACCGACGCCGACTGGCTGAAGGCGCGGCGCGGACCCGAGCTGACCGACGATCCCGGTGCCGTCGGCAAGTATCAGGTCGAGACGTCGTAGTACGACCTCGGTGACGAGGCGGTGTTCCTTCCGGGCCTCGGGCAACGATCGGAGCTTCGCGGCAAGGTCTACACGCCGCGCGGCGCCGTCGGACCGCGGCCGTTGGTGATCTTCCTGCACGGTCGGCACCAGGTCTGCTACGGCGACGGCGAGGAACCTGAGGCCAAGCCCTGGCCGTGCTCCGCGGGCCTGAAGCCGGTGCCGAGTTACCGCGGGTACGACGGTCCCGCGACGGCGCTGGCCAGCAACGGCTACCAGGTCGTGTCGATCAGCGCGAACGCGATCAACGCGTGGGACGGTGCGGCCTACGACGCCGGCGCGCAGGCGCGGGCCGAGTTGATACTTGATCATCTGGCGCTGTGGAAGAAGTGGTCGACCCTCGGCGGCGGACCGTTCGGCCGCAAGTTCGTCGGCAGGATCGACCTGCGCAACGTCGGCCTGATGGGTCACTCCCGTGGCGGCGACGGCGTCGCGCGGGCCGCGGTGCTGAACGCCGACCGCGGCGGCCAGTACGGGATCCGCGCGGTCCTGCCGCTCGCACCGACCGACTTCGCCCGGACAACCGTGCCAGGTGTCGCGATGAGTGTGGTGCTGCCGTACTGCGACGGCGATGTGTCCGACCTGCAAGGGCAGAAGTTCTACGACGACACGCGCTACTCCGTCACCGGCGACACCGCGCCGCGGTCGACGATCACGGTGCTCGGTGCCAACCACAACTTCTTCAACACTGAGTGGACTCCAGGCCAGTCCGAGGCGCCGTCGGGCGACGACTGGTTCGGTGAGGAGAAGGAGTCGCCGTGCGGTGCGAAGTACTCGGGCCGGCTGACGGCCAAGGAGCAGCAGGCGGTCGGTACGGCGTACATCGCGGGGTTCTTCCGGTTGCAACTGGGGCATGAGACGCAGTTCTTGCCGCTCCTGGATGGGGCCGACTCACGGGCTGCCTCGGCCGGGCGGGCCGTCGTACGAGTAGTGGCTCAGGCGCCACTGGCGTCGCGGCGGGATGTGAATCGTTTGGACCAGCCGCTGCCTGCCGGAGCGGTCAGTGGGAAGGCGTCCGCGACCGTGTGTGCGGGTGTTGAGGAGTTGAACACCGGTCTGGCTCGGGCTGCTGCCGGCGCGGCGATTCCGACCTGCATGTCCACTGCTGACTTCGGCAACACGCCGCATTGGAGTACTGCGTGGTTCGCGGCCAGGACACCGACCACTGCGGTCACCAAACTGACGTGGACCGGGACCGACGGCGCACTGCGGCTCAGCCTGCCCGCCTGGCAGCGCGACGTACGGCGCTTTGCCGCGCTGTCGTTCCGGGCAGCACCGGACCCGGCTGGTACGCCGAAGACCGATCTGACTGTCCGGGTCGTCGACGGGCACGGACGGGCGGCCGTCGTACCGGTGTCCAGAGTGAGCGACGCGCTGGTGCGGATGCCAGGGAGCAACGCGAACGGACTGCCGAAGAACCTGCTGCGGACCGTGCGTATCCCGGTCGGGTCGCTCAAAGGTGTGGACCTGCGCGACGTACGGGCCGTGGAGTTGCGGACGGACCGGATGGCGCGTGGGTCGGCGTACGTGAGCGATCTGGCGTTCTCGTCGCCCGGTGTGGGGTTGTCGGCGCCGGCTGTTCTGCTGCCGAAGGTGTCGGCGTCGAACGTGAAGGTCAAGGAGGGTGACAAGGGCACGAACTCGGCGGACTTCTGGGTGACGATGTCGCGGCCGAGCATCCGGCCCGTGACTGTGTACGCCGAGACGAGCGGTGAGCTGGGCGAGACCGTGGGGGATGTGACGCGGAAGCTGCTGTTCAAGCCGGGGCAGGTCCGACAGAAGGTGAGCGTGCCGATCCACTCGAACACCTTGGACAGCTACGACCTGCCGTTCGACCTGGTGCTGTCGGTGCCGCGGGACGGGCTGCTGGACCAGTCGTTCGGCCACGGTCTGGTGATCGACGACGACCCGACGCCGACGCTCACGCTCGGGAACGCGCAGGCGTCCGAGAAGGCCGGGGAGGTGAAGTTCCCGGTCAAGCTGTCCGCGCCGAGCGACAAGATCGTCAACATCTTCGGTGAGCTGAAGGACGGGACGGCGGTACTCCGGAAGGACTACAAGGGGGCCTACGACGACGGGTCCGACCCGGCGAACCGCTCGCTGGACGGGTATGTGGAGCCGGGGAAGACGGCCGGTGAGGTCTCGGTGACCCTCGTCGACGACACAGTGAAGGAGCCGGGCGAGACGTTCACCGTTGTCGTCGGGGCGGTCGACGGGGCTGAGGTCAAGCTCCCGAAGACGCTGCAGGCCACGATCACCGACAACGACTAGGAGAGCAGCCGGTCCGGGCGCCCTGGGGGGGCCCCGGGCCGCGCGCAACAATCAATCCCACAAAGCGGGGTTGGGGGC
>NZ_JBFAKS010000031.1:0-113803 GCF_040655855.1 Kribbella sp. NPDC050281
GGTCGTCTGGAACGCGCTGTCCGGCGAACTGTGGCGCCGCACCATGGACCGCGCCAAAGAGATCCTCCGCGCCGAAGCCAAGAAGCACGGCGCCAGCGTGAAGCTGTCCTACGGCAAGGTCGCCGAAATGCAGGCCAGGGGAGTGGCTCACTTCCACGCGTTGATGCGCCTCGACGGCGTCAACCCGCTCGACCCCTCGCTGATCGAGCCGCCAGCGTGTGCCGCGACCTTCGCCATGCTTGCCGACGCCGTCCGCCGCGCCGCCACTACCATCCGGTTCCGGTCCCTGCCGCACCCCGACAACCCGGATGGCTGGCTGATTGAGTGGGGGACACAGCTCGACGTACGCCCGGTCCGGCAAGCCGTAGACGGCGCGATCACGGAGACGGCCGTGGCTGGCTATCTCGCGAAGTACGCCACCAAGGGCGCTGAGGCGACCGGCCACTCGTCGACGCGGCTCACCAACGCCACGGTCCGCCGCTACGCCACCGAGCGCACCCATGCCGGCCGATTGGTCGACGCCTGCTGGCGCCTCGGACGCCCTGGATCCGACCTGGACGAAGCAGAAGCAGCCAAGAACTCCGGGCGGCTCTCCTACCGGCGTCTCCAGCGGTGGGCACACATGCTCGGCTTCGGTGGCCACTTCTCCACCAAGAGCCGCCAGTACTCCACCACGCTGAAGGCGCTCCGCGATGCCCGCGCGAACTGGCGCCGCGACCACCACCGGACGGCCGACCACACCGACGTCGAAACCACGCTCATCGTCGGCAACTTCACCTACGCGGGCACCGGCTGGAAAACCATCGGCGACACACTCCTAGCCAACACCGCCGCCGCCAAAGCACGCGAACACCGGCGCCTGCTGAAAGACGTGATCGATGAGACGCCAATCGATGAGTGACACGTAACTGTCAACGAGAGGAGGGAAAAGATGGCTGAGGTTCAGATCTTTCTGACGGTCGAGGAAGCCGCTGCTGCACTACGTATCGGTCGGACTCGCATGTTCGACCTGATCGCAAAGCACGAGATCGAGTCGGTGCGAATCGGTCGCTCGCGTCGGGTTCCGGTCGACGCACTTCACAAGTACGCCGAAAAGTTGTTGCAGCAGCCCGCTGCCTGACAGGAGAACTGTTATGTCGCGAAACGCGAACGGACGATCGTCGATCTACGAAGACGCCAACGGTGTCTGGCACGGCTGGGTAACTGTTGGCGTCAAGGCGAACGGCAAGCCGGATCGCCGTCATCGGCGCGGTGCAACGAAGACGATCGTCACCAAGAAGGTCGAGGACCTTGAGCGCATGCGAGACGAGGGCAGAGCACCAGCCCTTGGTCAGAAGCCGTCGGTGCGGAAGTGGTTCTTGTTCTGGCTTGAGAACATCGCTCCGCTCACGGCTAGTGAGGCGACGATCATCAATGTTTACCGACCGAAGGTCATCAATCGAATCATTCCCGGAATCGGTGAGCATCGCCTTGATCGACTGGGGCCTGAACACCTGGAAGTGTTCTACTCCGCATTGAAGCGATCTGGTCTGAGCTCGAAGACGATCCTCGACTATCACCGCATGATCAGCAGATCGCTGAAAATGGCGCACCGACGGAAGCTCGTCACCGTCAACGTCGCGACCATGATTGATGCACCGAGTCATGTTGACACGGAGATCGAACCGCTACTCCAAGAGGATGCCAGGGCGATACTGGATCAGGCCAGCGCCCTCCGAAACGGTGCACGATGGTCCGTTGCCTTTGCGTTGGGCCTTCGTCAGGCCGAGGCGTTGGGCATGCGGTGGAGGTACGTTGACCTGGAGAAGGGGCAGCTGCGCGTTTTCCAGCTGAAACGGCGTGGTTTCGCTCATGGGTGTGGAGATCCAGTGGCCTGCGTCCAAACGAGGCATAAGGACACCTGTGGCCCTGACTGTGTCGGTCATGCTCGTTACTGTCCTGAGCGCGGCGGCGGTGAGTGGGAATTCAGGAAGCCCAAGGGTCGCAAGACTCGGCCGGTGCCGATTCCTGAACCGTTGATCCCGTTGCTGAGGGCTCACAAGGCCGCCCAGGCGGCCGAACGGCTGGCGGCGGGCAGTGCATGGGAGGACCGGGATCTCGTCTTCTGCCGTCCGGATGGCCGGCCGATTGATGCTCGCGATGACTGGGGCTCCTGGCAGTCGCTTCTTGAGGCAGCGGGTGTTCCGCCCGCCCGTTTGCACGATGCTCGACACACTGCTGCCACTCTCCTCCTCGAACAGGGCGTGGACATCAGGGTCGTGCAAGAGATCCTGGGGCACTCGTCGCTCGCCATGACCAAGCGGTACACCCACGTGACGTCCCGCCTCGCGCGCGATGCTGCGGACCGGATGGGGAAGGCGCTGTGGGGATGAGTCCTATTGCAACCGCAACTGCAACCACGGAGCGAGTTGCTGCCCCGCCGCTCACACTGAGCACTTGGTTGATCGACTTGCTGTGTTGGCGTGTTGGTCATCTGGGCGGCTTGAGACCGCTGGTACAAAGGACCCGGCCCCGCAAAGGTATGAGCTTGCGGGGCCTTTGCTTTGGTCAGCGGGTGGCCAGGCGGCGGAGGGTTTGGGTGTAGCGGCGGGCGGCGAGGTGTTGGGCCTTGCGGGTGGCGGGGCCGCCGAGGCGGGTGTACCAGGTGGCGGGGCGGCTGTAGGCGCGGACGGTGAAGTGGATGCCGTCGGGGTCGCGGGTGACGACGAAGGACTCTTCGCCGGACGCCGGGTGGCCTTCGAGAGTGCCGTACGCGAAGCCGGTGCGGTCCGGTTCGTCGACGGTCCAGACGACGCGGCACGGGACGGGGAATCCGAGCAGGCCGACCGGGGACAGGGTGCGGAGGCGGCCGACGAGCATGCCGGCGCCGAGCCGGCCGAGGCTGTTCGTGCCGATGGCCGGCGGTGTGTCGGTCGCCGTCATCGGCAGTCCCGCCGCACGGTGCATGCGCCAGCCCAGCAGCGCCTCACCAGCACGCAGGAAGACCTCGTCTCCCTCGCCGATCCGCTCCCGGTACTCGAGCCGGTGGTATCCCTGCGGCGTCTCGTCGTACCGCGTCGAACCGACCGCGTCGTAGTTGAACCGCAACCCGGCCAGATCCTCCAGCCTCATCGAACCCCTTCCCTCAGCCGTCGCCACGCCAGTACCCCGCACAACGCGAACCCGGCCGCGTTCGCCAGGCCGTGTGTCGCGACCATCCACTCCAACGGTAGGTACGGCGTACCAGCGACATGCCCCACGGCCCAAGTCAACGCCAACACCATCGTCACCACGAGGGTCGACGCGGAGACGATCAAAAGGGCGGCGGTGGCTCGCCCGGCCTGCCGAGACCGAAGCCAGAGATTCCACCCGACCAACCACATCCCAGCGGTCAGTACGGCGGCACCCGCGAGTTCCACCGCATCGCCGAGGAAGAAGCCGAGCAGGACGATCCCGGTGCCGAGCGGGACGCTGATCGCGGCGGCGGTGGTTGTCGTGCCCGGGCGATCGGAGACCAGGTAGGCGATCAGCGCGGCCGCGAAACCGGCGAAGTGGAAGTGGGCGACGGTCAGGGTGAGGACGGTCAGGCTGAAGCCGAACAGTTCGTACGACGAGCGTTCGGCGACCAACGCGACAGCGGCGATGGACGGCGTCGCCAACGCCGTGTAGAGCGCGACCTCGCGAGGGCGGATCGCCTTGTACTGCAGGGGATGGCGAGCAGCCAGCGCGATGAGCACGAGCGTGCCGGCGAGATAGATCGACGCGAGGGCGATCGAGACCGGGCCGCGCGGGAGCCAGAGGGCGAGTGCTCCGGGGATGGCGAACGCGAACCACCAGCGCGTGCTGGTGGTTCGCGTTGGGAGGAGAGTGAGACCGAGCGGTACGACGACGAGCATGCCCAGGCTCACGACAGCATGGACGAGGACGGTCAAGCGCTCTTGAGGCCGCTCGTGTCGTCCTGCTTGAGGGAGTTGAAGAGCGCCAGCGCCTTCTTCTGGTCCCACCTCACCGCGACGCTGCCGTCCGACAGGCGGTAGTTGTCGTCGCCGATCGGGACGGTCAGGGTGACACCGCCGCTGCCCGAGACCGCGCGCATCCCGCGGGCGAAGCGGATGAAGTCGAACAGGCTCATGTCGTTGTCGACGGTCAACGCGTCCACACCCTTGGTGGCGACGTTGAAGTAGCGCACCGGGTTGAGGAACGTCGACGGCGAACTGGCCTTCTTCGCGACCGCACCGACCATCGTGCGCTGCCGCTCCACCCGGCCGAAGTCGTTGTTGCCGTCGGCCTTCCGGGACCGGACGTACCCGAGCGCGTTCACACCGTCGAGCTCCTGGCAGCCGGCCGGCAGATTGATGTGCGCGTCCTTGTCCTTCATTGCCTTGGGCAAACACATCTCGATCCCGCCGACACTGTCGATGACCGAGGCGAAGCCGCCGAAGCCGACCTCGACGTAGTGGTCGATGCGCAGGCCGGTCGCGTTCTCGAGGGTCTCGATCAGCAGTGCCGGGCCCTTGTTGAAGGCAGCGTTGATCTTGTGCTTGCCCTTCATCCCGGGGATGGTCACGGCACTGTCGCGCGGAACGCTGATCAGCGCCGTCGGTCCGGAGTCGGGCACGTGCATGATCATGATCGTGTCGGTCCGGGCACCGCCCTCGGAGCCGGTGTGCAGTCGGGCCCGCTCAGCACGGCTGAGGTCTTCGCGGGCGTCGGAGCCGACCATCAGGTACGTCGTTCCAGGGGTTTCGGCCGGCCGGTCGCCGGTCGGCATCGCGTCGATCTTGTCGATCCGGCTCCAGGCGTAGAGCGGTACCGCGACGAGCATGAGGATGAACAGCAGGACGATCAGTCCGACGGTCCGGAGGAACCAGTTACGCCGCTTCTTCGGTCGTGCCTGCGGCGGCCGGCTCACGTAGCGTGGGTCGATGGGCTGCGGTTGACTCATACCCACGACCGTAGCGGTGCCGGGTCCTGGTGCACGTCACCCCACTGAACGGTTTTACATGGCGGAAAGTCGATCCCGCCTCCTCCGGAAGGAGGAAATCCGGCCCGAAACCGAACCAGAACGCCGGAAGCCGCCGGGCGAAAGCCCTACCCGGGCGGTGAACAAGCGCGTGAAGTACGCCGGATCGTCATACCCGACCTGCCGGGCGACTACGGCAACAGGCAGGTCCTCCTCGGCGAGCAAAACCTTTGCAGTGTTGAGTCTTGTGGTCAGGACCAGTTCCTGCGGTGTGGAGCCAGTGGTACGACGGACTGCCTCGCGCAACTCCTTCACCGTGAGCCCGAGCTCAGTGGCGTAGTCCTGAATGCTCATCGGCGTACACGCCAACTCGCTCAACCGCCCGGCCACATCATCAGCACGCGGCGGTGCCGCTGCCGCGAGAAGCTCATACAGCGCAGCCACTGTCTGTACGGCGTCATGCGTCCTGCTGACTCGCAGCAGTCGGGTGAACGCGCGGTCGACCGGTCGCGCGTCGGCGTACCGTCGTACGGGCTCGGACGGGTCGAGATGCCCCAGTGTGGTGAGTGCGGCGGTGGCCGGACCGCTGAACAGCGCCCATTCCTGACGCCAGCTGGTCGTCGGTCTATAGCCATGCAGAACGCCGGGATAGAGCCAGAGCATCGCGGGTGCCTTGACCTCGTGCAGCCGGCGGTCGGGGCCGTGCAGAAACTGCCCGCGGCCCTCCTTGATCCAGACCAGGGCGTGGCACCCGAGGGCCCGCTCCGGAGGTGCCCCAGGCGGGTGGTCCTGTTCGCCGGCTCCGAGACAGAAGAGTCCAAGCTCACGCTCAGGAGCGCCAGGGGTCAGGTAGATCGACCAGTTCGGCATGACACAAGAGTCCAAGAATCGGGTCCCGGCTGTCCATTCCGGAGCGGCCGCAGGCCCGGATGCAATGGACGTGTGCTGACTTCGAACGGGTATGTGCTGGATGAGCGGCGGCTCGGTGAGCTGAGCGTCGTGCCGGAGCGGGAGCGTCAGGACCGGTCGCGGTTGCGGGAGAGGTTGCAGCGGGACGGGTATCTGTTCCTGACCGGGCTGCTGGATCCCGAGGAAGTGCTGGCGTTCCGGCGCTACTACTTCGGGCTCATCGGGTCGGTGACCGAGCGGGCGACGTACCGGAAGGTGCTGTTCGGTCAGATCGTGCCGGGGTCGGAGTACGCCGCCTTCTGCACGCAGCCGGCCTTGAAGGGGTGGTTCGAGTGGTTCCTGGGTGGTGACCCCTTCCTGCACAAGCGGAAGATCATCCGGCAGACCGCACCGGGCGAGAACGGCATCGGTACGGCGACGCAGGCCCACTACGACCTGGTCTACCTGCGCGGGGGCAGCGACCAGGTGCTGTCGGCGTGGATCCCACTGGGCGACTGCCCGGTCAGCCGCGGCGGCCTGACCTATCTGGAGCGCAGCCACCACAGAGTCCTCGCGGACGAGGCCTCAGGACGGCTCAAGCGACCCGCAGCCTCCATGACCGCCGACCTGCCGGGCCTGGCCGAGGAGTACGACGCCAACTGGCTGGTCACCGACTATGCGGCCGGAGACGTCGTGATCCACACCGCCCACACCATCCACGCGGCGCTCGACAACGTGTCGACGGACATGCGGCTCTCCACCGACATTCGCTACCAACGGGCCGACGACGCCGTCGACGCGCGCTGGCAGAACCACTGGCATGACCAGGACGGACTCTGAGCGACTCTAGACGCCGACCCCGCCGGCGAAGTTCCCGCTCCGGAGCAGTCGACCGGATTCCGGGCGCTTCTCGCTAACGACAATCATTTCGGTTACGGTTCCGGTCGAAGGTTAGCGAATCGGAGGAGAGCCGTGAACCGCAACGAGCTGGTCGCCGGGGTGGCGCAGAAGGCGGGCATCCCGCGGAACCAGGCCGAGAAGGTCCTCGACGCGCTGGGCGACGTCGTCACCGAGGCCGTGCACAAGGGCGACAAGGTGTCGCTGACCGGTCTGCTGAGCATCGAGCGGGTCCTGCGCGCACCGCGCACCGGCCGCAACCCGCAGACCGGCGAACCGCTGGCGATCCCGGCCGGCTACTCCGTGCGCCTCTCGTGCGGCAGCCGCCTCAAGGCTGCCGCACGAGGAGACCTCCGAACCGTTTCCTGACCCCCGATTACCCCTTCAGGAAGCGGATAGGGTCGCACTGGCCGTCGTCGGCCGAGTGCTTGACCGGCGAGATCTGGACCGCGGTGGCCCAGTACTCCGTGGTCGGCGTCGGCGGTGTGGTGAACCGGGCGTTCGGCAGGTAGAGCCGGTTCCCGAACGCCGCCGCTGTGGTTGGTACGTCGAAGTCGTCGCTGGTGATGCGCCGCTCCACCATCCCCTTGGTGCCGGCGGAGTTGAGGCTGACGACCGCGATCGTGTTCAGCCGGTTCTGGACGACGTACAGGGTCTTGCCGATCAGCAGCAGGCCGTCGCCGTTCGTCATCACCTCGGTGCCGAGATCGACGCGCGTCGTCACGCCGGTGCGCGGGTCGACCCGGAAGAGGAAACCGGTCGACGACTGCACGATGATCAGGCCGCGGCCGTCTGGGGTCAGCGAGATGCCGTTCGCGTTGGTGACGCCGGGCGTGTGTTGGTAGGCGCCGCTGAGCGGGACGGTCTTCACCGCGGACTGTCCCGCCAGCCGGCCGTGGCGGCCGAACGGAACCTTGTAGAGCACCGGCTGCTGCGAGTCGGTGAACCAGGCGGCGTCCTTGCTCAGGATCACGTCGTTCACGAACGTCATGGTCGAGGTGGTGAACGTGTAGCTCTTGAGGATGCGGCCGGTGCGGAGGTCGACCACACGGCCGTTGCCGCCGCCGGCGCCGGCTACCCACAGCCGTTGGGAGCGGTCCACCTTCATCCCCAGGGACGCGGTGCCTGGTCCCTGGCTGAACACCTTCCCGGTCCCGGTCCTCAGGTCCGCCCGGTAGATGTCACCGTCCACCCGCGAGCCGAAGAACGCCTGACCGCCGGCGATCGCGATGCCTTCCGGCTGGAACCCGGCCGGCAGATCGATGTGGGCCGGGAACTTGGTCGTGGTCTGCGTCGTGGTTTGGGTCGTGGTTTGGGTCGTGGCCGGGGCGGCGTCGGCCGGCGAACTCACCAGGACCAGTAGCAGAGCGGGCACGCTCAGCACTGTGGTGAGCCGGCGGACAAGGTTAGACATGGGCGGGCCCTCCTGATCCGATGTCCTTTACAGGGACAACGGCGCATCCCTGTGGATGGTTCAAATCCTGGTCCGTGCAAGCGGGTACTGTCACTGGCAGCAACTCGACTTCGGGAACAAGGGGCAGGGATGACAGCAGGGATCGACAGTTCCGGCACGGTGCGCCCGCAGGACGATCTGTACCGGCACGCGAACGGGCAGTGGCTGGCCGAGCACGAGATTCCGGCGGACAAGGCCATCTACGGCGCCTTCCACGCGCTGTGGGACACCGCCGAGCAGGACGTCCGCGCGATCGTCGAGAAGACCGTCGCGGCCGGGCATCCGGACGGCAGCGAGGCGCGCAAGATCGGCGACCTGTACGGCAGCTTCATGGACGAGGACACGATCGAGCGTCTCGGCGCCGAGCCGATCGCCGAGCAGCTGGCCCTGGTCCGCGCGATCGAGGACGTCCCCGGCCTGGTGTCGGCGCTCGGGCAGCTCGAGCTGCAGGGTGTGCCGGGCCTGTTCCACTACTGGGTCGACGCGGATGCGAAGAAGTCCGACGAGTACGTCGTGTACCTGATGCAGGGCGGCCTCAGCCTCCCGGACGAGTCGTACTACCGCGAGGACAACTTCGCCGGCGAGCGGACGGCGTACGTCGCGCATGTCGCGCGGATGCTGGAGCTGGCCGGACTGCCCGATCCGGCCGGGTCCGCCGAGCGGATCATGGAGCTGGAGACGCGGGTCGCCGGTCACCACTGGGACCGGGTGAAGAACCGCGACGTCACGCTGACCTACAACAAGGTCAACCGGTCCGGCCTGGAGGCACTGACCCCGGAGTTCGACTGGTCGGTGTGGCTGACGGGAGCCGGCGTACCGGAGAGTGCCTTCGAGCAGGTCGTCGTCCGTGAGCCGGACTTCTTCACCGGAGCCGCCGCGGCCATGCAGGACGCCGGGCTGGACCGCTGGAAGGAGTGGCTCAGCTGGCGGATCGTGCACAGCGCGGCGCCGCTGCTGAGCAGGGCCTTCGTCGACGAGAACTTCGCCTTCTACGGCAAGACTCTGACCGGTGCCCCGGAGCTGCGCGAGCGGTGGAAGCGTGGCGTCGGTGTGGTCGAGCAGGCGCTGGGCGAGGCGCTCGGTCAGCTGTACGTCGCCGAGCACTTCCCGCCGGCCGCGAAGTCCCGGATGGTCGAGCTGGTGCAGAACCTGGTCGAGGCCTACCGGCAGCGGATCGAAACGCTTGACTGGATGGGCGCGGACACCCGGCAGCGCGCGCTCGACAAGCTCGGCACCTTCATGCCGAAGATCGGCTACCCGGACAAGTGGAAGGACTACAGCGCGCTCGAGATCGACCCGGCCGACCTGTTCGGCAACGTCCGCCGGTCGGTCGCGGTGGAGACCGCGCGGGACCTGGCGAAGCTGGGTCAGCCGATGGACCGGACCGAGTGGAAGATGACGCCGCAGACGGTCAACGCGTACTACAACCCGCCGATGAACGAGATCGTCTTCCCGGCCGGCATCCTGCAGCCGCCGTTCTTCGACGCCGAAGCCGACGACGCGGTCAACTACGGCGCGATCGGCGCGGTGATCGGGCACGAGATCGGCCACGGCTTCGACGACCAAGGCTCGCGGTACGACGGCGACGGCAACCTGAACGACTGGTGGACCGACGACGACCGGGCCGCGTTCGAGCAGCGCACCGACAAGCTGGTCGCGCAGTACGACGTCCTCGAGCCGGCCGAGACGCCCGGTCAGCACGTGAACGGCAAGCTCACCCTGGGCGAGAACATCGGCGACCTGGGCGGCCTGTCGATCGCGTACGTCGCCTATCAGCTGTCGCTGGACGGCGCCGAGCCGGCGGAGGCCGACGGGCAGCGGTTCTTCATCTCCTGGGCACACGCCTGGTCGACCAAGACCCGGCCGGAAGAGGCCGCGCGGCGGCTCGCGATCGACCCGCACTCGCCGCCCGAGTTCCGCTGCAACGCGGTGGTGAAGAACATCGACCAGTTCCACCAGACCTTCAACAGCACCGAAGGCGACGGCATGTGGCTCGCCCCCGAGGAACGCGTCCGGATCTGGTAGCAGACAAGCGAAAGGGGCCGCACCGATCCTGGTGCGGCCCCTTCGGCTGTTCTACTTAGCCATCCAGTTCTGGATACCCTCGACGTCGCGCGGCATCGCGTCGGAGAGGTTCTCGGCGCCGTCGTCGGTGACGAGGATGTCGTCCTCGATCCGGATGCCGATGCCGCGCAGATCCTCCGGCACGGTCAGGTCGTCGGCCTGGAAGTACAGCCCCGGCTCGACCGTCAGCACGTAGCCGGTCTTCAGCTCGCCCTTGCGGTACTTCTCCGATCGCGCTGCCGAGCAGTCGTGCACGTCCAGGCCGAGCATGTGGCTGACGCCGTGCAGCGTGTAGCGCTGGTAGAGCATGCTCTCCGGGTCGAGTGCCTCCTCGGCCGAGACCGGCAGCAGGCCCATCGCGTCGAGGCCATGGACGATGACCTCCATCGCCGCCTCGTGCGCGGCGCGGAACCGCGCGCCGGGCTTGACCGCCGCGATACCGGCGTTCTGCGCGTCCAGCACCAGCTGGTAGAGCTCGCGCTGGCGCGGCGTGAACTCGCCGTTCACCGGCAGCGTGCGGGTGATGTCCGCGGTGTACAGCTGCCGGTTCTCGACGCCCATGTCGAGCAGCATCATCGTGCCGTTGTCGACCGTGCCGTCGTTCTCGATCCAGTGCAGCGTGGTCGCGTGCGGACCGGACGCGGCGATCGAGCTGTAGCCGAGATCGTTGCCCTCGGCCCGGGCCCGGCGGAAGAACGTGCCCTCGATCCAGCGTTCGCCGTACTCGCGGACATTGTCCATCTCGGCCAGTACGTCGGAGAAGCCGCGGTGCGTGATCGCGACCGCGTCCCGGAGCTGCTCGAGCTCGAACGGATCCTTCACCAGCCGCAGCTCCGACAGCGTGGCCGCCAGCTCGTTGTCCTTGAGGTCGTCGGTCCGGGCGCCGCTCAGCAGCGACGCGATCGACTCGTCCTCGTCGCGCCGGACCCGGGTGGGTACGTCGCCCTTGAGCGCGTCCGCGAGCTGGTCGACGTGCCGGGTCTCGATCCCGAACTCCTTGGCGGTCTCGGTCAGCGACGGACGCCGGCCGGCCCACAGCTCGCCGTACATCCGGTCGCGCCAGAACTCCTCGCCCTCGCTGCGGTCCGCGCGGGGCCGGAAGTAGAGCACCGAGTCGTGGCCGCTGGTGCCGTTCGGCTCCAGTACCAGCACGGCGTCGGAGGTCTGGTCGCCGGCCAGCCAGACGTAGTCGGTGTGCGGGCGGAAGACGAAGTCGGTGTCGTTCGAACGGACCTTGTAGGTGCCGGCCGGGATGACCAGTCGCTCACCCGGGAACGCCTGCGACAGCGCGTCCCGCCGCTTGGATGCCCACACACCGACGTCGCTGAGCGTCACGTCGTGTCGCTCCGAGTCGGCCCAGCCCGAGTTCATGAACGCGCGCAGCTTCGGGTTCGGCTCGTTGTCGTGCGACGCGGTCTTCGGTGCGGATTCGCCGGTCGTGGCGGCGGTGGTGTCAGCGGTGGTCTCGCCGGGTTCGGTCATCCTGGACCAGTCCTGTCTCAGCGCGGGGTGTGCAGTTGGTCGCCCCGCAGCGTGCCGGTGTCAGGCAGCGCTTCGGCGGGGTCCGAGCCGATGCGCGTGATCGCATTGTGCTCGTTCACGAAGACTACGCTCGGTGCGAAGACCTTGGCCTCGGTGGTGTCGAACATCCCGTAGGCGATCAGGATGACCAGATCGCCGGGATGGATCAGGTGCGCCGCGGCCCCGTTGATCCCCACCACCCCGGACCCGCGCGGTCCCTCGATCAGGTACGTCGACAGCCGCTGACCGTTGGTGATGTCGACGATGTCCACCTTCTCGCCGGGCAGCAGATCGGCCGCATCCATCAGGTCCGCGTCCAGCGTGCACGACCCGACATAGTGCAGATCCGCCTGCGTCACCGTCGCCCGGTGGACCTTGGACTTCATCATTTCGCGCAGCATGCGCGTCATGATCCAGGCAGGCCCGGATCCTGTCAGTGGCGGCGGTCACCCAACTACTGAGATGTCCAGGGCGTCAGACTGTCCCAGAGGAGGGCGGCTCATGCGTGTGGTGATGCTGTGTGGTGGCGAGAGCTCGGAGCGAGACGTCTCGATGTCTGGTGGCTGGGCGTTGGCGGGTGCGTTGACCCAGCGCGGCCACGAGGTATCGGTGATCGACCCGGCGGCAGCCGAGCCGGTGCTCGCGGAGAGGGTGGAGGGGAACGGAACGTCGTACCCGATCCCGAAGACACCGCCTGTGATGGACGAGCAGCCGCTCTGGCGGGAGCGGATGTACGCCGCTCTCACCGGCGGCGACGTACTGCGGCGGATGCGCGCGGCGGACCGGGTCTTCATGGGGCTGATCGGCGGCTGGAGCGAGGACGGTCACGTCCAGGCGCTGCTGGAGATGGCCGGCATCTCGTTCACCGGTGCGGGCAGTGCGACCTGCGCGCTCAGCTGGCAGAAGGACCGTTGCCAGGCGCTGCTCGGCGCGTACGGCGTCCCGGTGGCCGAACGAGTCGTGCTCCGGCCCGGTGCCGGGCTGCCGGACCGGGTGAAGGAGTTCCTGGACGCCGGACCGGTGGTCGTGAAGCCGATCGCGGACGGCTCGAGTGTCGACGTCCGCCAGGTCCGTACCCTCGAGGAGCTCGCCGCGATCACACCGCGGACCGACCTTCTGGTGGAGCCGTTCCTGCCCGGTCGTGAGTTCACCGTCGGCGTCGTCGGCGACCAGGTCCTGCCGGTGGTCGAGATCGAGCTGTCCACGGCGATCTTCGACTACGAGACGAAGTACCAGCCGGGCGCCGCGCGGGAGATCTGCCCGGCTGAGGTGACGCCGGACTTCGCCGCGCGGCTGCAGGAGTTGGCGCGCACCGCTCACGATGCGCTCGGCGCCCCGGCGTATTCACGGGCGGACTTCCGCTGCGACGCGTCCGGCAATCCCCACTGCCTCGAGGTGAACGCTCTCCCCGGCTTGGCCCCGGTCAGCCTCGTCCCGCGAGCGGCCGCCGCCCACGGCTGGAGCTACGCCGACCTGGCCGAGAAGATCCTCACGGCCTAAGCGCGGAGGCCTGCACGGCCAGTTCGCGGAGCGCCTCGTAGCGCGGACGGAGCGCGGCGACGCGGTCCACGTCGGCCGGCACTGGGTCGAGGTGCTCGCCGCCAGGCTGTGGTGACAGGCCGAGGGCCACAGCCGCGGCGCCGCGCGCGCCGACCTCGGCTTCGGCGCAGACCGTGGCGGGCCGGGCGAAGGTCGCGGTGAGGCATCGACGCCACCAGGCAGAGGCGTCGATGCCGCCGCCACCGAGGACGACGGACAGCTCACGCCCGAACAGCGAGTCCAGCATCCGCAGCCCGCGGTCGACCTCCAGCGAGGCGCCCTGCATCGAGGCGGCCAACAGGTCCGCGGCGGTGTCGTCGAAGGACAGGCCGAAGTACACCCCGGATCCGCTCGGCACCGTGGCCGGCGGCCTGGTCCCGGCCTGGAACGGGATCGCGATCACTCGCGTCGCCCCGATCTCCACACCGGTCGGCTCGTCCGAGGTCAGCCGCAGTACGCCGGTCAGCCACGCATGCAGATTCCCCGCGGCCGAGAACGCCATCCCGGTCACCGCCCGCTTGTCGTCGACGCGGTACCGCCACAGCTCCCACGGCAGCTCCGGCGCGCCGTCGATCGGATGCACCACCCGCACCGCGGCCGATGTCCCCACGGTCACGGCAGCGGTCGTCTCGTCGTACCCACCGGTTCCGACGTTCGACGCGGCGCCGTCGCCGGTCGGCGGATGGACGGGTACGCCGACGAGCCCGGGCCATCGGCGTTCGTACTCGGGGGACAGGCGAGCCGTCCAGCCGGTCGGCACGATCGACGGCAACCGGTCGGCCTTGACCCCGGCGATCTCCAGCGCCTCGTCGTCGTACTCGCCGGTGGCGAGGTCGAGGGTCCCGGTGCCGGAAGCGATCGACACCGAGGTGACCCGCTCGCCGGTCAGCCGCTCGATCACGAGGTCGGGCAGGCCGGCGAAGCCGGCTGGGGATCCTTCGGACAGCAGCCAAGGGATCCGCCGCGTCCAGTAGAGGCGGTGCAGCCAGGATCCGGTCCGCGCGTGGAAGGCGTGCTCGTCGAACGACGAGCCGAGGTCGAGGTCGACCGACCGCGTGTCCGCCCAGGTGACGACCGGCGTCAGTGCGTCGCCCTTGTTGTCCAGGGCAACGATCGAGTGCCACTGCGACGAGACCACGATCGCGCCGATGTCGTCCAGGTGCCCGTTCTGCTGGAGCTCGTCCAGGCAGCTCAGCATGCCCTCGACGTACTGGTGCAGGTCCAGAGTCGCCGAACCGCCGGTGCCGTAGGTGGGGGAGATCTTGTGCCGGGCCAGCGCGCCCGGGACCGGCGCGGCGTCGCCGGCCGTCAGCACCAGGGCCCGCGCCGACGACGTCCCGAAGTCGAGCGCGAGCACCCGGCCGTCAGTCGTCGTCATGCAGGGCCTTCAGGAAGGACTGGGCCCAGACGTTCACATCGTGCGCGGCCAGGTGCTTGCGCATCGCCTTCATCCGGCGGCCGAGCTGGCGGTCGTCGGTGTTCATCGCGTCGACGATGGTGTCCTTCATGCCGTTGATGTCGTGCGGGTTCACCAGGAACGCCTGCCGGAACTCGTCCGCGGCGCCGGCGAACTCGCTCAGTACCAGCGCGCCGGTGTCGTCGTACCGGCAGGCGACGTACTCCTTGGCGACCAGGTTCATGCCGTCACGCAGCGGCGTCACCACGGCCACGTCGGCGGCCCGGAACAGCGCGGCCATCTCGGTCCGCGAGTACGACGTGTGCTGGTAGTTGATCGCCGGCGTACCGATCCGGCCGTGCTCACCGTTGATCCGGCCGACCAGCAGCTCGATCTCGTCGCGCAGCACCCGGTACTGCTCGACCCGCTCCCGCGACGGCGTCGCCACCTGGACGAACACCGCGTCGTCGACGGAGATGCGCTTCTCGTCCAGTAGTTCACCGAACGCGCGCAGGCGCTGCCGGATGCCCTTGGTGTAGTCGAGCCGGTCCACCCCGAGCAGGATGTGCGCCGGATCGCCGACCTCCTTGCGGATCTCGCGGGCGCGCTGCTCGGTCTCCGGCTGGCGGGCCAGCTGTTCCAGCTCGCCGACGTCGATGGAGATCGGGAACGCCTTCGCCCGGACGATCCGGTCGTCCGGCAGATGGATGCGGTCGCCGCGGGTCCGCAGCCCCATCCGGTTGCGGGCCAGGCGGGCGAAGTTCGACGCGGCGCCAGGTCGCTGGAAACCCACCAGATCCGCACCCATCAGCCCGTCCAGGATCTGCCGCCGCCACGGCATCTGCGCGAACAGCTCGGTCGGCGGGAACGGGATGTGCAGGAAGAAGCCGATCCGGACGTCCGGACGCAACCGGCGCAGCATCGCCGGCACCAGCTGCAGCTGGTAGTCGTGCACCCAGACGTCGGCGTTGTCCTCGGCGGCGTCCGCCGCGGCCTCGGCGAACCGCCGGTTCACCGCGACGTACGACTCCCACCACTCACGATGGAACTCCGGCGCCACGATCACGTCGTGGTACAGCGGCCAGAGCGTCGCGTTGGAGAAGCCCTCGTAGTACAGCTGAACGTCCTCGGCCGACAGCATCACCGGGACCAGGTGCATGCCGTCGTTCTCGAAGGGGTCGACCTTCTCGTCGGCGCTTCCGGTCCAGCCGATCCACGCACCGTGGGCCCGCTGCATCACCGGGGCCAGGGCGGTGACGAGACCACCTGGGCTGCGCCGCCACGCCGTACTGCCGTCGGGCATCTCGATCCGGTCGACCGGCAGCCGGTTGGCCACCACTACGAAGGAACTTCGTCCGTTCGGCATATTCAGTTCATCCACTCAGGTCGTCGTCGTCACCGGGGTAACGGACCCCGATCTGTCTCCGTGTCTCGTCGAGGAGTTCGAGGATCCCGACCGTGGCGGCATGCGGCAGCGACGGGACCTCAACCAGTCCATCGCGCAGCGCCTGCATCACTGCGGCGGCTTCGTAGTGGTACCCAAGCCCATGCGTCGGTACGTCGATCCGCTCCGGGCCGGAAGCCGTACTGCGCACGTAGTACTCCGGGTGGTGGAAGCGGTGTGGGAGTTGCAGACTGCCCTCGGGGCCACTCACCGAGGCTGTCCAGGGGTTCTGAGAACGCAGGCCGCAGGTGATCGCGGCCACCGCGCCGGAGTCGTACCGCCAGGCCATGGCGACGTTCAGATCGATGCCGTCGTCGTTGAGCGAGCCGACCGCCTTGATTTCGGCGGGTCGCCCGAGGGTCATGTAGGTGAACGTCATCGGGTAGATGCCGCCGTCCATCAGCGAACCGCCGCCCAGCGCCGGGTCGAGCAGGCGTGCGGGCAGCGACGGCTTGTAGAACGCGAAGTCCGCGACGACCTGCCGCGGTTCGCCGATCACGCCGCTGTGCAGATCGGCGAACATCGCCTGGATCACGGGGTTGGTCCGCATCCACATCGCCTCGGCGAACAACGTGTTGTGCTCGGTGGCGACGGCGATCAGGTCCCGGGCCTGCTTGGCCGTGAGGGTGACCGGCTTCTCACACAGGACCGCGATACCGGCCTGCAGTGCGGCGCGGGCGATCGCGTAGTGCTGTGGGTGCGGTGTACCGATGTAGATCACGTCGACGGTGCCGGATTCAATCAGTCGGCGATAGTCGTCGTACGCGTGGTCGATGCCGAACTCGGCGGCGAACCGGTCCGCGCTCTGCTGGGACCGGGACGAGACAGCGGTGACCACGGCGTCGTCGGCGAGTAGCTTCAGGTCCCTCGTGAACGACGTCGAGATGTTGCCAGTAGCAACAACGCCCCACCTGACGCGATCTACACCCACTGTGTGAACTCCGGGGTCGGAAACGGTCCGTCTGCCTTGATTCTCGCCGTTTCGAACGCATGAGCCAAGCGAATGAGCGTGGCGTCACTCCGGCCGGTACCGCTGAAGGTGATCCCGACCGGCAGTCCGGAGACCGTTCCGGACGGCACCGAGAGCAGCGGATAGCCCGCCAGCGCGGCATGTGAGGACGAACTTCCGAGCACGTGGTCGCCGTTCACCAGGTCGATCGTCCAGGCCGGCGAGTACGACGGCGAGACCAGAGCGTCCAGCTGGTTGTCCTGGAGCAGGTTGTCGATGCCGTCCCGGCCGGCCCGCAGCGCTGTCAGCCGGGAAGCGACATAGATCGGGGAGCCCAGGCCCTCGGTCTCCGCGGCCCGCTCGAACAGCTCCTGACCGAACCACTGGAGCTCGACGTCCGCATGCTCCTTGTTGAACGCGATCAGGTCGTCCAGCGTGCGTGGACCCCCGGGAACGCGGGTGGACAGGTAGGCAGCCAGATCGACCTTCAGCTCGTGAGCCAGGACCTGCAATTGGTCCTCCTCGCCACCGGGCGTCGGCAGCGACAAGTGGTCCACCAGCGTGGCGCCACAGCGGCTGAGGATCTCCAGAGCCCGCTCGCTGACCTCGTCGAGGCCGGTCGAGTACCCCCACAGCGGTCCTCGCGGTACGCCGATCCGCAGGTCACTGAGATCGTCACCACGGCAGTGCTCTGTGTAGTCGGTGCCACCACCGGTCAGCACGGTCAGCAGGGCAGCGGCCTGGAACACGGTCCTCGTCATCGGACCGGCCGTGTCCTGCGAGTGCGAGATCGGCACGATGCCCTGCTGCGAGACGAGGCCGACCGTGGGCTTCAGACCGACGATGCCGTTCAGCGCGGCGGGGCAGACGATCGACCCGTTGGTCTCAGTTCCGATGGCGTAGTCCACCAGCCCGGCGGCCACGGCTGCGCCGGATCCACTCGAGGAGCCGCCGGCCGAGCGGTTCAGGGCGTACGGGTTGCGGGTCAGGCCGCCGTACGCGCTCCAGCCGGATGAGGACGACGAGCCGCGGAAGTTGGCCCACTCGCTCAGGTTGGTCTTGCCGAGGACGACGCAGCCCGCCGCACGCAGCCGGCGGACCAGTGGGGCGTCCTCCGGTGGTGGCGGCTGATCGGCCAGCGCCAGCGAGCCGGCGGTCGTCGGCAGGTCGGCGGTGTCGATGTTGTCCTTCACCAGAATCGGTACGCCGTGCAGCGGGCCGCGGACACGCCCATCGTCACGCTCTGTGTCGAGTTGGGCGGCATGGGTGAGAGCGGCAGTGTTCGGCGTGCAGATGGCGTTGACCAGCGGGTCCACCTCACGGCTCCTGGCCTGCAGCTCTTCTACCAGCGCCACGCTGGAGAGAGTTGAGCTCACACGGTCGATCCTGCCAGAGTTGGCCACGTCTGGCTGTCCGCTCAACGACACGCTTCGTGTCGGTCGCCGGTGAATGACATCGCTGTTGTTCAGCACGTACAGTGGAGCGCGGACGGACGATCACCGACCGCACAGGAGTCATCAACAGATGGACAGCGCCAACGCCAGCTCTCCCGGTCCTGCCGAGGCTGCGCCGCCGGCTGTCGCCGGGCTCTCCGAGCGTGACGGCGCCATCCTCGCCTTCGAGCGGCACTGGTGGAAGTACGCCGGTGCGAAGGAGCAGGCGATCCGGGACCAGTTCCAGATGTCGGCCACCCGGTACTACCAGGTCCTGAACGCACTGATCGACCGGCCCGAGGCTCTCGCCCACGATCCACTGCTGGTGAAACGGCTGCGCCGCCTGCGTGCCGCCCGGCAGCGAGCCCGCTCCGCACGCCGGCTGGGCATCGAGGTCTGAGAATGTCCCGCCCGACGGACGAACGGGGCCAGGTCCTCTCGTCCCTCGTCGCCGTGCTCGCCGTCGTCGCGATCGTCGCCGGCCTGCTGGTGCTGTTCGGCACGCGCGGCAGCGACAGCACCGCGGACCAGCCGTCCAGCGCGACCAGCCCGAAGCCGAGCACCAAGCCGACGACCGGGCCGTCGACGATCGTCGCGAGCGTGCCGCGGCCTGGTGAATCCGAAACGCCTGGACCTCCCACGACCGAGCCCACCAGTGCGCCCACCCCTGAGCCGACGCAGCCGCCGTCGAGCGAGACGACCACCGCGCCGCCGCCGGCCACCGAGCCGGCCATCCCGCCGGCCGAGCGGCCCGCGGTCGAGGTCTACAACAACACCGGGCGCAAGGGCCTGGCCGACTCGGTCGCAGGCCGGGCGCGGCAGGCCGGCTGGACCGTCGCCGGTGCCGACAACTGGCACGGCAAGATCGCCGAGAGCACCGTGTACTACCCGCCGGGCATGCTCGACGCCGCCAACCAGCTCGCCCGCGATCTGGGCATCAGCCGGACCAAGGGCGCGCTGGACAACATGAAGAAGGACCGCCTCACCGTGATCCTCACCTCGGACTACACCGGATGAGTACGCCGGTCATCCAGACGGACGCCGGTCGGGAGGGCTGGGAGGCGATCGTCGCCCACCCGGCCGGAGCCGTCATCTCGTCGGACTTCGACGGGGTGCTGTCGCCGCTGGTCGAGGACCCGGCGCGAGCCCGTCCGGTCGACGGCGCCCTGGACGCACTGGCCCGGCTGGCCCGGTCGGTCAAGCAGGTCGCGATCGTCACCGGTCGTCCGGCCCTGGTGGCGACCGAGCTCATGGGTGTCACCGGCCACGCTGGTTTGGGGGGTCTCGTCGTACTCGGGCACTACGGTCTGGAGCGGTGGGATGCGTCGACCGGGCGGGTGACCAGCGAGCCGGTGCCTGAGGGTGTCGCTGTGGCCCGTTCGCGGCTGCCGGGGCTGCTGCAGGAGGCCGGTCTGCCGGACGCCTTCGTCGAGGACAAAGAGAGCTCGCTGGCTGTCCACACCCGCCGGCTGCCGGATCCGGTCGGCGCGCTGGAGCTCCTGCGTACGCCGTTGACCGAGCTGGCCGCCGCCACTGAGCTGCGGCTGGAGCCGGGCAACCTGGTGCTCGAGCTGCGGCCGCCCGGCATCGACAAGGGCGTCGCGCTGCGCGGTCTGATCGAGTCCACCGGTGCTGAGTCGGTTTTGTACGCCGGGGACGACCTCGGCGACCTGGCGGCGTTCCGGGCGATCGACGAGCACCGCAAGGCCGGACTGCGCGCGGTGCTCCTGGCCACCCGGTCGTCCGGCGCGACCGAGTTGATCGAAGCCGCGGACATCGTGGTCGACGATCCGACCGGCGTGGTGACGGTCCTCACGGCCCTTTCGGACGCGATCGCAGCCCGCTGAACGCCTGGGTCAGGGTCTGACCGATCGGCTGGATCGGCCGCTCGACGTACCCGCCGTCCTTGAGGCTCGCCATCCGCTCGAACGGGTTGCGTGACGCCGGATCGCCGGTGAGCAGGAACGAGACGATCACACCGACGACGTACAGCGGCAGCATCGGCAACCCGAGCAGCCAGAAGTACTGCCACGAGTGCCGCTCCTCGTGCCGCACGAGAGCCTCGTCGTCGAAGTACGAGCGCTCGTGCTTGCTCAGCACCACGTTCCCGATCGTGAACGCCCCCGCCACCGGGAACTTGATCCGGTACCCGTTCGCGAAGTACAACCCCCGCGGCCCCCGACTGACCCGAGCCCGCCCGATCGCCCCCACCAGCAACCCGGCAACCGTCGTCAGATTCACGAAGTTCCCCACCACCTTCACCCACTGCCACCCACCCATGCGGTCAGTATGCGGTTCTGTCCGTGGGGTGAGTAAGACTTGGTGGGTGAGTTCGGTGGTGCGGGTTTGGCGGGCTGGGCGGATGGTTGATCCGCATTCGGTGATCGGAGGGTTGCGGAAGGGGCCTGGCGACCCTGCGTACTACTTCGAGGGTGGTCGTCGGACGGTCTGGCGGGCGACGCGGACGCCGGACGGGCCGGTGCTCCTTCGACTGACGCCGTACGCCGGCGAAGTCGAGGCGGAGGCGTGGGGGCCGGGGTCGGCCTGGGTGCTCGACGGGGTGCCGGAGTTGCTGGGCGAGGCGGACAGCTGGGACGGGTTCGAGCCGTTGCCGGAGCATGGGGCGCTGGTGGATGCGGCTCGGCGGTTCCCGCACGTTCGGGTGCCGCGGACGCGGGCGGTGTTCGAGGCGATGGCGGCTGCGGGGATCGAGCAGGTCGTCACCGGCAAGGAGGCGTTCCGAGCCTGGCGGCTGCTGCTGCGTGAGTACGGCGAGCCCGCGCCGGGCCCGAGCACACGGGATGGGCGCGTGATGATGGTCCCGCCGTCGCCGGAGGAGTGGCGGCAGATCCCGTCTTGGCAGTGGCTGCGGGCCGGAGTGGAGGGCCGGCGCTCGCGGGTGGTGGTGACGGCGGCGACCCGGGCCAAGGCATTGGAGCGGACGCTGGAGCTGACGGACTCGGCGGAGATCGAGCGGCGACTGCGGTCGCTGCCGGGCGTCGGGGTGTGGACCGCGGCCGAGGTGCGGCAGCGGGCTCACGGTGACGCCGACGCGTTCTCGTTCGCGGACTACCACGTGTCCCGCGACGTGTCGTACGCGCTGATCGGCGAGGAACTCGACGACGACGGGTGCGCCGAGCTGATCGAGCCGTACCGCGGCCACCGGTTCCGGGTGCAGCGGCTCCTCGAGATGGCCGGCATCCGCCACCCGCGCTACGGCCCACGCAAGTCCCTGCCCACGCACACCCCCGGCGCGACCCACCGCTTGAGGTAGCCGTCGCCGGGGCACTGGAGCGCCACCATGACGATCAACGGGGACGGGCTCTACCTGGTGGCGGGGCTGGCTCTCCTGCTCGGCGCAGTGCTCCCGCGTCTCCTCCGCCGGTACGCCGTCTCCGCGCCGATCGCGTTCCTCGGCGCCGGCCTCCTGCTAGGCCTGGCAGTCGGCGACCGGGAGCTCAGCCCGATCGCCGAACCCGAGGTCACCAAGCACCTGGCCGAACTGACAGTGATCGTCGCCCTGATGGGCGTAGGTCTGGCCATCGACCGCCCGATCAGCCTGCTGCAGTGGAGAGTCACCTGGCGACTGCTGTTCGTCGCGATGCCCGCAGGGGTCGCTGCACTGACCGGAGTCGGCTGGCTGCTCGGCCTCGCGCCGGCGACGGCGCTGCTCATCGCCGCCGTCCTGGCGCCCACCGACCCGGTGCTGGCGTCCGACGTCCAGGTCGGCGGGCCGACCACCGGGGAGGACGCCGAGCTCGACGAGGACGACGAAGTGCGGTTCGCGCTGACCTCGGAGGCCGGCCTGAACGACGGTCTGGCCGCTCCGCTCGTCTACCTCGCCGTATTCATCGCCACCAAGAGCTTCTCGCCGGTCGAGTGGCTGGCTTGGGACGTGGTCGGCAAGTCGGTCATCGGAGTCGCCGTCGGCTTCGGGGCGGGCTGGTTGCTGGGGAGGATGACCTTCTCGGCGCCGGCGCGGAGTTTCCGCCTGGCGGACTCTCGCGAGCCGGTGCTGGCGCTGGCCATGACCCTTGGCGTGTACGGGCTCACCGAGGTCCTGCACGGCTACGGCTTCATCGCGGTGTTCGTCGCGGCGCTCACGCTCCGGTCAGCCGAGCGTCGTCATGACTTCCACGAGGAGTTGCACGACTTCATCGGTGAGCTCGAACACATCCTGACCTGGGGAGTGCTGCTGCTCCTCGGTGTCGCGATCACCGGCGGTCTGCTCAAGCCGCTCACGCCGGCCGGCGCAGCGATCGGCGTACTGCTCGTGCTGGTGGTGCGCCCACTGGTTGCCTGGCTGTCGCTCGCGCGCACGGAGCTGGACCGGTCGGAGCGCTGGGCGACTGCGGCCTTCGGGGTCCGTGGGGTGTCGTCGATCTACTACCTGGCCGCGGTCGGCGCGCACTTCAGCTCCGAGTTGCCGTGGTTGTGGGCGACGCTCGGTTTCACCGTGGTCCTGAGCGTCGTACTGCATGGCATCGCCGCCACACCGGTCATGCGCTTTCTGGAACAGCGGAGTTAGCGCTGAGATCGGCCGTCTCGGATGGTGGGAAGTGAAGACACAATATGGACCCGATTGGGTAATCTCGGGGGAGCTCATCCAGAGGGACTGAGGGAAACGGCCCGTTGATGTCCCGGCAACCCTCCCCGTTGAGGTCCCAGTCCGGGGCCCTCGCGGCGGAACGGTGCCAAATCCGTCCCGCGCCGAGATCCGGCTCCCGGGGAAGATGAGAGGGGAACCTCACTCATGAGCCTGACCGCCACCCACACGATCCGTGAAGGTGCCTTTGGCAACGGTACGCACCTGAGCTGTCGCGCCTGCGGGGCGAAGTCGCCGCTCGGTCCGTTCTACGCCTGTATGGAATGCTTCGGTCCACTCGAGGTCGGGTACGACTACCCGGCCATCACCCGCGAGCAGATCGAGGCCGGACCCAAGAACATCTGGCGCTACCAACCGCTGCTGCCCGTCCCGGTCGACGTGGCCAGCTTCCCGAACACCGAGCCGGGCTACACCCGGCTGATCGACGCCGGCAACCTCGCCCGCGAACTCGGCCTGCGCAAGCTGTGGGTCAAGGACGACTCGGGCAACCCGACCCACTCGTTCAAGGACCGCGTGGTCGCGTCCGCCCTGAGCGCCACCCGCGAGCTCGGCCTGAAGGTCTTCGCCTGCCCCTCCACCGGCAACCTGGCCAACGCCGTCGCCGCGGCCGCCGCCCGGGCCGGCATCCGCTCGGTCGTGTTCATCCCGCACGACCTCGAGCGCCCGAAGGTGATCACCACCGCCGTGTACGGCGGCACCCTGGTCGCCGTCGAAGGCAACTACGACGACGTGAACAAGCTGGCCTCGGAGATCGCCGGCGAGGAGGAGGGCTGGGCGTTCGTCAACGTCAACGTCCGCCCGTACTACTCCGAGGGTTCCAAGACGCTGGCCTTCGAGATCGCCGAGCAGCTCGGCTGGCGGCTGCCGCAGCAGATCGTCATCCCGGTCGCCTCCGGTTCGCAGCTGACCAAGATCGACAAGGGCTTCACCGAGCTCGGCAAGCTCGGCCTCGTCGACGCCACCGACTACAAGGTGTACGGCGCGCAGGCGACCGGCTGCTCGCCCGTCGCGCAGGCGTTCCGCGACGGCCACGACGTGGTCAAGCCGGTGAAG
Organism: Kribbella sp. NPDC050281; assembly: GCF_040655855.1. Classification (NCBI taxonomy): domain Bacteria; kingdom Bacillati; phylum Actinomycetota; class Actinomycetes; order Propionibacteriales; family Kribbellaceae; genus Kribbella; species Kribbella sp. NPDC050281. The sequence goes on from NZ_JBFAKS010000031.1 coordinate 24,186, forward strand.
CCGTCGACGATCGCGAAGTCGCTGGCGATCGGCAACCCGGCCGACGGACCGTACGTGCTGGACGTCGCCCGCCGTACCGGCGGCGTGATCGCGGACGTCAGCGACGAGGAAGTGGTCGAGGGCATCCAGTTGCTGGCCCGGACCGAGGGCATCTTCACCGAGACCGCGGGTGGGGTGACGGTCGCGACGCTGAAGAAGCTGATCGAGACCGGTCAGCTCGACCCCGAGGCCGAGACGGTGATCATCAACTCCGGCGACGGGCTGAAGACGCTCGACGCCGTGGCCGACCGGGTCGGCCCCAAGGTGACCATCCCCGCGTCGTACGACGCCTTCGTGAAGGCAGGCCTGCAGTGAGCGTGAGCGTACGGGTCCCGACCATCCTGCGGCCCTACACCCAGGGCGCGTCCGAGGTGTCCGCCGAGGGCGCGACACTGGTCGAGGTGCTCGACTCGCTGGACAGCTCCTACCCCGGGATCAAGGGCCGGGTGCTGGACGAGTCGGGTGAGCTGCGCCGGTTCGTGAACGTGTACGTCGACGACGACGACGTACGGTTCGCCGACGGCCTGCAGACCTCGATCAAGGATGGCGGCCAGGTCTCCATCATCCCCGCGGTCGCCGGCGGCTGATCTTCCCGGTGGTTCCGGGCGCCGTTCGTCCGGAACCACCGGTACCGTCGCCTGCATGGCGACGAAATGGACCATCGGTGGGGATGCCGCCGACCCACAGAAGCTGGCGCGATTCTGGGCGGCGGCCCTCGGCTACGTGATCGAGCCCGGCTTCGACGAGCCGGACATGGCGGGGATCATCGATCCCGACGACGTCGGGCCGGCGATCTGTTTCGGCCGCGTCCCCGAGCCCAAGACCTCGAAGAACCGGCTGCACATCGACATCCGCGTGGCGGGGCCTGGCGAGCGGGACGCCGCCTCCGCAGAGCGCATGCGCACGAAGGCGGCCGCGCTGATGGAGCTGGGCGCGACCCAGGTACGAGAGGACTTCTACGGCCCCGAACTCGGCCACATCGTGATGCTCGATCCCGAGGGCAACGAGTTCTGCGTTGGCTGACTACGATGCCGCCATGCGCGCTGTCGTCATCGAGGAGTACGGCGTACTGCCCGTCGTACAAGAGGTTCCGCGGCCCGAGCCGGCGGATGGTTCGGTCGTTCTGAAGGTCGAGGCGACCGGGTTGTGCCGGAGCGACTGGCACGGGTGGATGGGGCACGACTCGGACATCGTGTTGCCGCATGTGCCGGGGCATGAGCTCGCCGGGACGATCGCCGCGGTCGGGTCCGGCGTACAGGGGTGGCAGGTCGGGGAGCGGGTGACGACGCCGTTCATCTGTGCGTGTGGTGTGTGTGAGCAGTGCCGCGAGGGGAATCAGCAGGTCTGCCCGAATCAGCTACAGCCCGGGTTCAACTACTGGGGTTCGTTCGCCGAGTACGTCGCGGTGCCCTACGCCGAGGTGAATCTGGTCCGGCTGCCCGACGATTTGGACTTCGCGACCGCTGCCGGCCTCGGGTGCCGCTTCGCGACGTCGTTCCGCGCAATCCACCAAGTGGGCAAGGTGGTCGCCGGGGAGAACGTGGTGATCTTCGGCTGCGGCGGCGTCGGTCTGTCGGCCGTCATGATCGCGGCGGCTCTCGGTGCGCGGGTGATCGCGGTCGACACCAATCCCGATGCGTTGAAGCTCGCCCGCGAGTACGGCGCATCCGACACCCTGCAAGCGGGGTCGACCACCGTGCAGGAGATCCGGGACCTCGGTGGCGCACACGTGACCATGGATGCCCTCGGCTCCAACGACATCGTCCAGCAGGCGCTGCACGCACTGAAACCGCGTGGCCGCCACCTCCAGGTCGGCCTCCTGCCGTCCGGAGTGCAGCTGGACGTAGGCCGCCTCATCGGCCAGGAACTCCACTGGCTCGGCAGCCACGGCATGCCCGCGCACGCCTATCCCGAAATGCTCGGCTTAGTTGCCACCGGCAACCTCAAACCCGCCGACCTGATCACCCGCACCATCACCCTCAACGAAACTCCGGCCGCCCTGGCCGCCCTGTCGACCGGCACCCCCGCCGGCGTCACCGTCATCCACCCCAGCACCCGCTGATGGGCTGACCCATCAGCGGGTGGGTTGGCCCACTGCGTGCCATGGGCGAACCCACCGTCTGATTGGCCAGCCAGGCAGACGGGGGGAGGGTGGCGGCTACAAGCTCCCACTGTCTGATTGGCCAGCCAGGCAGACGGGGGGGGAGGGTGGCGGCTACAAGCGGATGAGGTAGACGGTGGGTGGGCGGCCGGTTCGGCCGTGTTGCTGGCTGCCTATGGGGTCGGCGAGGCCGGCTCGTTCGAGGCGTTTGAGGACCCGGCGGGCAGTGCGGAGCTGGACGGCCAGGTGGTCGGCGACGTCTTGGGTGGTGAGGCCGTCGGGGAGGGCGGTGGTGAGCTCGCGCATCCGGGCCAGGGTTTGCGTGTTGAGGCCGACCCGTCGCGCCAGGAGCGGGAGGCTTTCGGTGCCGCGTGCGGCGGCCGGGTGATCACCGGACGGTTCGATCACGATCTCCACGTCGTCGGACATCGACACCACCCCGGCGACCGTGCCGATCGAGCCCGCCCGGCTGACCGCGCGACGGGCGAGTGCCTCCGCTTCGGCCGCAGTACGTCCGACGCCGAAGCCGACGTACGCCGTGCTGTGCCGTGCGGCGAGGTGGTCGAGGAGGGGCATCCGGGAGAACTGTTCGGTCGCCTGCTCGAGCAGGCCACGGGTGGTGACGACGAGGTGCCGGCCGTCGGGGAGTGCGGCCAGGCTGCCACCGAGCGTGATCAGGTCGGCGGCCAGGGCGTCGTCCGGCTCGGGCAGGTCGATGACGCCGAGCGCGACCTGCGCGTCGCCGACGTGCTGGCCGGTCGTCGTCAGAACCAGCGCTTGCAGCGTCGACCGGATCGAGTACCGCGACGGTGCGAGCCGGACCGAGGGCATCTCGTTCTCGAGCAGGTGGAAGGCGGAGCCGAGGCAACTGATCGCGACCTTGGTGTCGTGCTTGTCCCGCGCGGTCCGGTGGAACTCGACGATGTCGTCCGACGTCAGGCCGGGCCGGTACGGGAGCACCTGGATCTGGTCGGTCGGGAGCTTGGCCTCGATCAGCGTCTCCATCACCTCGCTGCGGCGCAGGGTGTCGATGGAGAACTGGGTGACGTTGTGACCGAGCCGAAGCAGTTCGACCAGGGCACGCAGCAGCGTGGCGCCGTCGTACGAGACGTACATCGCGGGCCGGTCGATCACGCCGGCCTCGGTGGCGATCGTGTATGGCACGACGCCGGTGAACAGCAGCGCGTCGACCTTCTCGTGCGCCTGCTCGACCAGTTCGACCGCTTCGGTCTCGTGCCGGTAGGGCAGTGGGAGCAGATTCGCGCCGCTCGGCGGACCGACGGCGATGACGCGCTGCACCAGGTCCTCGGGGCCGACCACGCCGACGGAAAGGGCCATCAGGCCACCGCGCCAGGGGCTGAGCTCATCTGCACGGCACTCCTTCGAAGACTTCTGGTCTGGCCCTTAAATCGCAGGATAGTGGCTGAGTTCCTCGAGGCAGCGGATCACCAGGTCGCGCTCACTCGCCGGCAGTTCCGGCCCGTAGGGGTCATGGGCCGCGTCCTCCGGGATCAGGCCCTCCCACACGGCCGCCCAGAGCATCCGCTGCACGTAGCCCTCGATAGGTGCGTAGAAGGTCGCCGCAGCAAAGCGGTCCAGTCGTTCGGAGGCCGTCAGGAAGCCGCTGTGGTCGCCTGACGTCCAGCTCCGCAGTACGGCGGCCGACAGCTCGACCTGAGCCGCGGCGATCCCGACCAGGGCCGTGTCAGCGCCCCACATGAACGACGGGCCGTACATCCGGTCCTCGCCAGTGATCAGGAGCTTGCCAGTGCCGCGCCCGGCCCAGATGGCGTCCTGGCAGCCGATGGCGCGGTCCAGAGTGGCCGTCTTGACCCCGAGCATGGAGTCCAGGCTCAGCAGGTCGCGGATCAGCTCAGGCGAGTACGGGTACCCGCCCGCCTCCCCGTGCAGGTAGAAGCCGACCAGCGGCAGCCCACTCTCGGCCGCCACGCGCTCGTGCAGCGCCACCGCCTGCGCATGCCCGTCCGGCAGGTCTCCGAGAGCAGCCAGCGGGTAGACCATCACCGCATCGGCTCCGCCCGCCGCCGCCTGCTGTGCCATCGCCACAGTCGCGTCGGAAGCCTCCTGCAGGCTCTGAGCCGATTCAGACCTGGGTACGCCGACTCCCGCGACGATCGGGAGGTCCGTGGCCTGTCGCCACGTCTCCAGCACCTTGGACCGGTCAGCTGCCGTCAGGTAGAGCCCCCGCCCGGTGTGAGCCCAGACGGCCAGCCCGCCGATGGGCTGAGCAGCGAGAGCACCGGCGTACGAGGCCAGTACGTCGTACGCGACGACGCCCTCGGTGGACATCGGAGTGACGACCGCGGGAAGCAGCGTGCCGCGGAGCCGTGAGACGAGTGCGTGCATGGGACCTCTCAGACGTCGTGGCCGAGGCCTGGTCGCTTGGGTACGTCGATCCAGCCGTCACAGTCGGCGAAGACGGTCGGAGCGAGTGGATCCTCGTGCACCATCAGCGGACCGACCAGATCGGCCGCGACAGTGGCACCCGGTACGGCGGCGGCCAGGTGAACCGCGGCCAGTGTGGCCACGCCCAGCTCCGGCATGGAGCCTACCTTCACCGCCAGCCCGGCAGCCTCGGCCACGTTCGCGATCTGCAGGGCGCGGTGCAGTCCGCCGACCTTGAGGATCTTGATGTTCAGTACGTCGGCCGCACCACGCCGCGCGATCTCGAGAGCGTCGTGCAGCGAGTGCATGCTCTCGTCGACCATCAGCCGTACGTCGAGGCGCTCCCGCAGCCGGACCAGGCCGTCCAGGTCCCAGCGCGGCAGCGGCTGCTCCAGCAGTGTCAGGCCGGCGTCCGCCATCTTCGCGAGGTACGGCAGCGCGGTCGCGTCGTACCCCTCGTTGGCGTCGAGACACAGCTCGGCGTCGGCGGGGATGACAGAGCGGACCGCGCGGATCAGTTCCAGGTCGTCGGCCGGTACGTGGCCGCCCTTGACCTTCAGGTGGCTGAAGCCCTTGGCGGAGTACTCGGCGGCCTCGGCCGCCATCTCGTCCAGCGTGCCCAGCCCGACCACCCAGGTCGTCTGCACACGGTCCCGGACGCTGCCGCCAAGCAGCGTGTGCACCGGCCAGCCGCTGATCCGGCCGGCCAGGTCGAAGAGCGCGATGTCGAGGCCGGACTTGGCCACCTGCTGACCGCGCAGGACTGTGTCCATCACCACATGCGCCCCGGCCCGGTCGAGCGGGTCGTGGCCGATCAGGGCCGGGGCGAGATGTTCCTCGATCGCGGCGGTGACCCCGGCCAGCGTCTCCCCGGTGTACGCCGTCATCGGGGAGGTCTCACCGATGCCGACGGCACCGTCGGAGGTGTGCACCTCGACGACCAGGCTGACCAGCTCCGTGCTGGTCCCGCTGCTGATCCGGAACGGCCGGCGGTACCGCGCGCTCACCACTCGGGTCTTGATCGCGCTGATCGGCCCCGAGCCCGTCCCGGCGGGCACCCCGACCGGATGCGATGCCAAACTCAATTCCGGCTCCTAAGGGTCGCAATCTCACGCAAAAGCATTTACGGTCAAGACCGTAAATACCGCGAGCGCTCTCTGTCAACGGAAGGTGGCACCCCCGATGCGGCTGGGTCTCTATCTGAACCTCTACGGCACCCCCGGCGAGCGGCCCTTGCTGGCGGACGCGGTGGAGCAGGCGCGGCTGGCCGAGCAGGCCGGGTTCGAGTGGATCGTGCTCGGGGAACGGCACCTGCACCGGCCCGGGTACCACGAGATCCTCAGCTCGCTGACCTGGCTGGCGGCGAAGACCGAGCGGATCGGGATCGCCACCGCGGGGATCGTTGCCCCGCTCTACCACCCCGTCGTCCTGGCCGAGACACTCGCGCACCTCGACGTACTGTCCGGCGGCCGCGTCACCGCCGGCTTCGTGCTCGGCTACCGGCCGGAGGAGTTCGCCCTGTACGGCGTGACCCAGCCGGAGCGGGTCGCGCGGTTCGAGGAGTGCCTGGAGATCGTCACCCGGCTCTGGACCGAGGACGAGGTCTCGTACGACGGCAAGTTCACCAGCATCCGGGAGGCGTACCTCTCGCCGCGTCCGGTGCAGAGCCCGCGGCCGCGGCTGTGGAACGGCGGCCGGGTGTCCGCCGTCCTCGAGCGGACCGCGCGGATGTGCGACGGCTGGACCACGTCGTTCAACGAACTGGACTCCGACCTGCCGGACAAGATCGCCGAGTACCTGTCGTACCCGCGCGGCGAGGGCACGCTCGGCGCCGAGGTGATCCTCTGCCGGGAGGGCTTCTGCGCCCCGACCTCGCAGGACGCCCGGCAGGCGCTGGAGGAGCCGCTGCGCGACCTGTACGACGCCTACACCGGCTGGAAGCGCACCTCGACGGACGTGAGCCGCTACACGCAGGGCTGGGACGACATCGCCGCACGCAGCGTGATCGGGTCCCCGGCCGAGTGCGCCGAGCGACTGGCGCACTACGAGGAGATGGGTGCCGACGGCATCATCCTCCGGATCCAGCCGCCCGGTATGCCGCAGGCCGACGTACTCCGCTCGATCGAAGCGTTCGGAGACATCACCCAAGTCGGATGATCCTTTGACCGCCTGTGCGCGCTTAGTCTCGATGAGCACTCGGCACCCATTCGGGGTGGCCGACCACTGAGGGGTGGGCGCAGATGACCCAGGAAGAGACCAACGACCGGCGACAGCAGTCCGTGTTCGCCATGACCGGTGTCATGTTCGCCGCGACCATGATGGTCCTGCTCGGGGCGTTCCAGGTGATCGTCGGGCTCGCCGCGATCATCGACGACCGGTACTTCGTGACCGCCCAGGGGTACGCCTTCCACCTCGACACGACGGCCTGGGGCTGGATCCACATGCTCCTCGGCCTGCTCATGGTGGTGGCGGGCTTCGGCCTGTTCTACCGGGCCACCTGGGCCGGGGTGACAGCACTGGTCCTCGCCATCCTCAGCGCGATCGACAACTTCTTCTTCATCCCCTACGCGCCAGTGTGGTCGTTGCTGCTGATCGCCCTCGATGTCTGGGTGATCTGGGCCCTGACCCGGCCGAGAATGATCACCACCTGACCGGGTCTCTGCGGACATGAGCGTCGACGTTGTCTTCTGGACGGTGGTGCTGGCGCGGTTCCTCCTGCCGCTGCTCATCCCGCGCTTCCCGCTGCCGGCGATCGTCGCCTGCCTGTTGCTGGACGGCGTCGACCAGACCATCTTCCAGACCTTCGGCTTCGACCCGCCGAACTACCAGAGCTACGACAAGGCGATGGACGTGTTCTACCTGTCCGTCGCGTATCTGGCCAGCCTGCGGAACTGGACCAACCTGTCGGCGGTCAAGATCAGCCGGTTCCTGTTCTTCTACCGCCAGATCGGCGTGGTGGCCTTCGAGCTCAGCGGCGCCAGGTTCCTGCTCCTGCTCTTCCCGAATACGTTCGAGTACTTCTTCATCGCCTACGAGCTCGTCCGCGCCCGGCGCAATCCGCTGCGCTACTCGTTCCGGTTCTGGGTGCTGGTGGCCGGTGGGATCTGGATCTTCATCAAACTGCCGCAGGAGTACTGGATCCACATCGCCCAGCTGGACCTGACCGACACCATCCGGGACGTCCCGTGGTTCCTGCCGGTCCTGGTGGTGGCGATCCTCGCCCTCGCCGCGGTGCTGTGGTTCGTGGTCCGGCCCCGACTCAGTCCGGCCGACTGGTCACTGCGACTGGCGGCCGACCCGCTGCCGGTCGAGATCGACGAGGCCAGCGAGCGCGCCGCGTACCAGGCCGCGCACCGCAAGGTGTTCGACCTGGCGTCGGTGGAGAAGATCTTCCTGATCGGCCTGATCAGCGTGATCTACGCACGGGTGCTGCCGGGGGTCGAGACGAGCGATCTCCGGCTGTTCTTCGGTATCGCCGTCTTCGTCATCCTGAACTCCGCGATCGGGCTCTGGTCGGCCCGGCGGGGCTACGGGTGGGACTCCGCGGCGATCTCCTTCGCCGTCGTCTTCGCGGTCAACGTCGGACTGGTCGTCATCGCCGAAGTGCTGCTGCGGCGCGGGAACGGCGATCTGCGACTGTCCGACACCCTCTTCTTCGTCTTCCTGGTGAGCATCCTGACCATGCTCTACGACCGGTACCACCCGGTCGCCGACTACCGCGCCGCCCATCCGGAGGCCGTGCAACCCCCGCCACCACGAGTAGGAGGTCACGATGTCGGAGACTGATGCCAACCCCACCGCGGCGAGGCACCGGCAACCGCCGGCGCCGGGTGAGCCCGAGGTTCCGGAATGGCCGAGCCGGTGGGTCGGCTGGATCCTGTTCGCCGGCGTGATGATGATCGTGCTCGGCATGTTCCACGCGTTCCAGGGGTTCATCGCGCTGTTCGAGGACGACTACTTCCTGGTCGGCAGACGCGGTCTCACCATCCACCTCAACTACACGGGCTGGGGCTGGATCCACCTGTTCCTGGGGCTGGTCGTCATCGCGGCCGGGATCGGGCTGCTGAACGGCCGGTTGTGGGGACGTATCGTCGGCGTGGTCCTGGCGGTGGTCAGCGTCATGGTCAACGTGGCGTTCCTCGCGGCGTACCCGATCTGGTCGATGATCATGATCGCGGTCGACATCCTGGTCATCTGGGCGCTGACCGTCCACGGCGACGAGATGCGCGTCATCCGGGAGACCGGGCCGGAGGTCAGCCCTTGAGCCCGGACATCGCGATGCTGTCGGTCAGGTAGCGCTGCAGCAGGCCGAACACGAGCAGGCTCGGTACGACGGTGATGGTCGCGCCGGCCATCACCTGGTTGATCGGCACCGCCTGCGTCTGCAGTGTCGCCAGGCCGACGGTGAGTGTCTGCATCTCCGCCGACTGGCCGATCACCAGCGGCCAGAGGAAGTCGTTCCAGTGCCACAGGAACACGAAGATGCCGAGCGTCGCCAGCGCGGGCCGGATCAGCGGCAGCACGATCTGGGTGAAGATCCGCCACTCCGGCGCACCGTCGATCTCGGCCGCCTCGAACAGTTCGTCCGGCAGCTGGCTGATGAACTGCCGCAGCAGGAACACCGCCTGCGAGTTCGCCAGCGTCGGCACGATCAGACCCCAGAAGCTGTCCACCCAGTCCAGCCGCGAGACCAGGATGTACGACGGGATCAGCGTCGCCTGGAACGGCACCATCAGAGTGGCCAGGAAGGCCCAGAACATGATGTCCCGGCCGGGGAACCGCTTCTTCGCGAAGGCGTAGCCGGCCATCGAGGCGAACAGCAGCACGCAGACCACCGAGACCAGCGAGTACAGCAGCGAGTTGACCGTCCAGCGCGGGATGTCCGAGCTGGACAGCACCCGCTCGAAGTTCTCGAACGTGAAGTTGGCCGGGTTGAGCGCGTCCGGGAAGGTCCGGCCGCTCGGCGGAGCGAACGCGACCAGGACCATGGCCGCGAACGGCACGACGGTGACGATCGCGGTCAGTGCCAGCAGCGTCGGCAGGGTGAGCCGGGCGACCGGGCGGCGGTCGACCCGCGGCGACTCGGTCCGGTCCTGGACCTTGGGTCGTTCGAGCAGGTTCACCATCAGTCGTCCCTCCCGACGAGCCGTCGCTGTACGAGCGAGACGATGAGCACGATCAGGAACAGCACCAGTCCGATCGCACTGGCGTAGCCGAAGTCGAAGTACTTGAATCCGCTGTCGTAGAGCAGATAGACGAGCGAGTAGCTGGAGCGGACCGGTCCACCGCCGGTCATCACGTACATCGCGTCGAAGACCTGGAACGCGCCGATGGTCTCGATCACCAGCACGAAGAACAGCACCGGGCGCAGCTGCGGCAGCGTGATGTAGCGGAACCGCTGCCAGCTGCCGGCGCCGTCGATCATGGCTGCTTCGAGGTACGACTTCGGCACCGCCTGGAGCCCGGCGAGCAGGATCAGCATCGAGTAGCCGAAGCCCTTCCAGGCCGACGTCACCGCGATCGACGGCAGTACCGACCCGGACTGGCCGAGGAAGTCCACCGGGCCGACCGACGCCAGCCCGAGGACCGCGTTCAGCAGGCCGTCCTGGGCGTCGTAGATCCACTTCCAGATGACCGCGGCCAGCACGATGCTGGTCACGTACGGCAGGAAGAACACGCTGCGGAAGAAGCCGCGGTTCCAGACCACCTGCTGCAACATGATCGCGGTGCCCAGCGACAGCAGCACGGTCAGCGGGACGAAGATCACCGTGTAGGTGAGGGTGACCACCAGGCTCTGCCGGAAGAGGTCGTCCTGGAGCAGCCGCGTGTAGTTGTCCACGGCAACGAAAGTCCAGCGGCCGCTGAGCCGGTAGTCGGTGAGCGAGAGCAGGAAAGCGCCGACGACCGGCAGGAACCGGAACACCAGGAACAACGCCAGCATCGGGGCCACGAACAGCAGCCCGACCCAAGGGCGCCGCCCCGGTCCGCGCCGCCCTGTGGGCGACGCGGACCGGGAGAAGACGGAGCGGCGGCGGGAGCCGTCCCGCACCTGCTGGGTGACGGTCAACGCTGTCTCGACAGGAGGTCGTTGGCCTGCTTGGCGGCGTCGTCGAGCGCCTGCTGCGGCTGCTTCTTGCCGGTCAGTACGGCCTGGATCTCGACGCCGAGCAGCGAGTTCACCTGCCGGGCGGCCGGGTTCGGTTCACCCGGGAAGGCGTACTGCAGCGCGTCGGCGAACTTCGCCGCGGTCGCGTCCGCGGCCGGCGCCTTCACGTCGGTGCGCGGGGTGTAGAACCCGGACGCCTTGCTGAGCGCCTCCAGTTGCGGCGGCTGGATCATGAACGACATGAACTTCTTCGCGGCGTCCTTGTTCTCCGAGGCGGCGTTCAGTACCAGCCCGCCGGGCAGGCCGAAGCCGACCTGCTTCTGACCGGTCAGCGGCGTACCGATCTCGATGTTCGCCGCACCCCAGGTCTTCGCCACGGTGCCCGCGTCGGCCGGTGTGCTGGTGAAGGCCATCGCCACCTGGCCCTTGCCCAGCGGTGAGTCGGCGACGGTGTTCCCGTTGCTCAGGGCGCTCTTCGGGATGCCGCCCTCGTCCCACAGGGACTTCAGGAAGGTCAGCGCGTCCAGGCCCGGAGCCTGGTTGAAGGCGACGGACTTGCCGTCGTCGGCGAACACCTTGCCGCCGGCCTGCCACAGCAGCGGGTAGAAGTTCAGGTTCAGCGACGCCTCCGGCGAGGCGGAGTAGTCCAGCGTGGAGAACCCGGCCGCCTTGATCTTGGGCGCCGCGGCCTTGATCTCGTCCCAGGTCTCCGGCGGCGTGGTGATCCCGGCCTTGGTCAGGATCGTCTTGTTGTACATCGTCGAGGTGACGGTGTGGTAGATCGGTGCGCCGTACACCTTGCCCTCGACGCTCAGGCCCGGGATCGCGGCCGGCAGGAACTTGTCCTTGTCCGGCGTCACCACGTCGTCGACCGGCTCGAGCGAGCCGTTGGTGACGTACTGCGGGATCTGGTCAGGGATCATCAGCAGGACGTCCGGGCCCTTCTTGCCGGAGAACGCCGCCGCGAGCTTCTCCTCCCGGTTCGCCCACGGCTGCATCTCAAGCTTCAGGTCGATGCCGGAGTTGGCGGCCTCGAAGTCCTTCTCGACCTTCTGCCAGTAGGCGTCGCTGGCCGCCTGGTCGCCGATCACCGGATACATCCAGAGCGTGATGCTCTTGGTCTCGGTCGACGACGAGCCCGAGTCGCCGCCGCACGAGGAGAGTGCGGCGGCCAGTACGAGCGCCGTGAGTGGTGCCGCGATGCGGCGGACGGTCGTGTGAAGCATGGAAGACATCGCACCCCCAGGGTGTCCGGAAGTCAGGGCCGGAAAGTAGATCGCCGAATAACGGTCAGGACCGAAAGTAGCTGGGTCGAATTTCGGCTGTCAACGGCTGATATCAACTCGGAACAGCTCGGAGCCGCTGGTGAGCAGCAGCTGGTGATCTCCCCGGACCCCGAGCCGCCGGTGGGCGTGCTCGACGAACAGCGTCGGGGTCTGCTTGTTCCCCGGCGCGATCCGGTAGACCCTGTTGAGGTCGATGCTCACGTACACCGCCTCGTTGGTGGCGACGATGTCGCCGCTGGACGTGGTGGTCCCGAGCGTGAAGGACCTGACCAGCTTGCCGTCTCGGGGGTCCACCGCGAACGCGGTCTTGCCGGCCACGCCGTACAGCAGCCCGTCCGGGCCGATGGTGACCGACGAGACCGTGGCCGCACCGGGCACCGGCACGGTCTCCCACAGCTTGCGGGACCTGGCCGCGTCCCAGGCGAACACGGTGCCCGCGTCGCGGGTGGGCGGGGTGGTGGACAGTCCGCCGACGATCGACGTACCGCCGTAGACGATGTCGCGGCGGGCGGTCAGGCCGAAGATGCTCTCGTCCTGGACCACGTTGCGGAAGGACTGGGTGGTCCCGGTCTTCGGGTCGACGATGGCCAGCACGCCGCCGAGCCGGTCGCCGTCGGGGACGGTGCCGACCGCGATCTTGCCGTTCACCTCGGCCAGGGCGCGGGCGCGAGTCTGCAGCTCGGAGTGCAGATTGACCGCCAGCGTCGGGTTGTCCGGCGTACCGGGCGGTCCGGGGGAGTACTCCGGGCTGCTCCAGGGCTGCGTCTGGTCGTACGAGTACAGCCGGGCCTCCGGGTAGGCGCCGATCCACAGCTTGCCGTCGGAGCCCTCCATCAGCGCCTCGGTCTGGGAGAACCTGTTGTACGCCGCTTCGCCGGTGGCCGGGTCGACGACGGAGACGCCGCCGTTCAGGAACCCACCGGCGTACACCTTGGACTTGCCGCCGGCGACGGACAGGATCTCGATCGGCTCGCGGCGGACCTTGGTCTCGAAGATCTCCGACTTGCCGGTCTGCGGGTTGTACCGGAACTCCTCGCCGCGCCAGAGCGTGCCGACGACACTCGTGCCCGGGTAGTCGGGCAGGTCGAGGTCGGCGTACCCGATCGCGCGGGCGTTCTGGATCCGGCCGGTGAAGGTGAGGCCGGTCCCGGTCAGTGTCTTGGTCGCCGGGTCGTACTTCTTCAGCTCACTGGCCTGGATCAGGTAGATCTCGCCGTTCGCGCCGACCGGGGAGATGTCCAGGCCGTGCGCGTTCGGGATCTCGTCCACCCAGGTGCGAGAGGCGATGTCCCAGACGTACAGCGGGCCGGGGAAGGCGGTGCTGATCCGGGCGTATACGCGGCCCCCGCGGGCGTTCAGGTCGTACACGACCTTGTCGGTCGGGTCGCCGAGCCCCGGTGGCGACGGCAGTTCGGTGATCGCTCCGCTGGCGACGTCGAGCTCCATGATGTGCGCGTCGGGCAGCGAGCCGGTGTAGATCTTGCCGTCGGCGTAGTCGATGCTCTTGACGTACGGCTGGCCGGCCTTCAGTTGGCCGTAGTCGCGGACGGCGCCGGTCTGATCGTCGTACCGGAACACCTTGCCGTTCGGGAACGTGCCGCCGTACACATTGCCCTGCTCGTCGGTGGTGATCCGCCAGATGAACGTCTCGGAGGCGATCGGGCGTCCGAGGTCCTCGACCGTGGTCCCGGAGCCGGGACGCAGACGATACAGGTGGCCGTTGTTGTACGTGCCGACGTAGATCGTCCCGTCCGGGGTCGCGGCGACCGCGTAGCTGCCGTCGGCGCCGGGCAGTGCCGCGGACAGCAGGCTCTCGCCGGTGGCCGGGTCGATGGCGTTCAGGTACGCCGGACTGCCGGTGGACACGTTCCAGATCGCGGTCTTGCCGTTCGGGCCGGGGGCGACGGTGCCCCCGATCAGGAGTACGTCGGACAGCGGGATACCGAGTGACACGAGCTTGCCTGTCGGTGGCTGGTGGTTCGCCTGGGCGGGAGTGGTCAGGGTCGTCACGAGTACGGCGGCAAGTGCCACCGCGATGAGCGAGCGGGCTGATCGCATGCGAGGGGCCTCCGGGGTGCCGTATTTACGGTCCTGTCCGAAAGTGAAGCCCTGGGCATGTGGCCAAGTCAACCGCTCAGCCCAAATGCGGACGGTCCGTTTACGGCCTCGGCCGTTAAGACGCAGGCAGCCGGGTGAGCAGGGTCTCGAGCTTGTCCCGGGTGGCGGCGAAGTAGCTGTTCTCCCGGTGCAGGGCCCGATGGAAGGCGGCCAGTTCCTCGGACGAGATGCTGTTCGAGAACGTGCTGATCTCGGTGAGATCGAGCCGCCGGTTGAACAGGTTCACGGTGTCGCGCCACCGGTGCAGCAGGCCGACCAGCTCCGAGTCGCGGTGCAACCCGAGAGCGCCGGAGACGAGCGCGAGGTCCACCGCGGACACCACGAGCCGCGGGTACACCTGCCGGGTCGTCGGCGTCGCCGGGGAGAACCGCTCGTCGTTCAGGAGCCGCTTGTTCTCCTGCAGTTCGTCCGCGACCGCCCGCAGTACTTCGGTACGACGTTCAGCCTCGGCGGTCAGGCGCTCGACGAAGATACCGGTCAGCCCGGCGACCAGGGTCAGCGAGTTCACCGCCGGCTCCCACCGGGAGTTCTCCGGCCAGAAGAACCAGATCACCCCGAGGGAGAACGCGAGGCCCAGCAGTCCGTAGCTCAGTGCGGTGACCACCGTCCGCCGCGCACTGGCAGGGATCATGTCGACCAGATGTCGTCGGCGAGGGTGGTGATGGCCGGGCCTTCGACGGTGCCCGGAGCGAGCAGCAGCAGATCGAGGCCGAACGGGCTCGGCCGGCGGGTGTGCCGGAAGCCGGAGTGCGCGTGCTCGATCGGCGTCAGGTCACAGGCGGCGGTGAGTCGCTTCAGCCGCTCGGTGGAGAACTTGCGGGTGGTGTACAGCAGGATCGTGTCCTCGGGGTCCAGCACCACCTCGGTGTGGTCGGGCAGACCCATCACGATCGGTTCGCCGGTGTTGTTCTGCCAGACGATCTTCACCCGCAGGGCGTCGTCGGTCTCGACCTCGCCGCGGAAGTCGATCCGGTCGTTGTCGATCTTCAGGTCGGTGTTGTACCGCAGGGCGCTGGTGACGAACTCGGCGAACGCCCGGGTCTGGTGGTACTCGTCGGCTGCCGCCTTGGCGGCGTCCTGATCCAGGCTGCTCGTGCTGGCCACCTCGAGCAGCAGCCGGTCCTGCGGGCGCAGGCCCCGGGTGATGGTGCGGAGCAGGTCCTCGTCGCTCTCGAAGTTCGCCAGCGTGTTGCCGGTCAACGTGTACAGCAGCGGGTCCTTGCCGACCAGCCGCGCCAGCATCTGGGCCAGCTCGCTCATGTTGTCGTCGATCGAGAAGTCGAGCTGCACCGGCAGCACCTGCGACATCGGGAAGCGGACGCCGCGGACCGACTCCAGCGTGCCCATCCGGAGCATCTCCGAGCTCATGTCGACCGGGATGTAGTACATGCCCCGGTTCTGCCGGCGCATGTCGCCGAGGATGGTGCGGTCCTTCACACCGGTGCCGACGCCGAGGCTGACCAGGTGGAAGCCGCCGTTCTCGACATGCGGGCGGACCTTGCGCCAGTGCCGCAGGAACGACTCCGCGCCGGCCTTCATCACCAGGTAGAACGGGTCGTTGGTCGCGTTCGCCCACGCGATCGTCGGACCGATACCCCAGTAGGAGAAGCCCGAGGTGATCTGCTTGCCGTCGCCCGTCGTCGAGTACGGTCCGCGCAGGTCGCCGGTCAGCGTGGCCAGCTTGTCGGTCTGGTCCTCGCCGACGAGCAGCAGCGACCAGGCGAAGTCGTCGTCGGCCAGCGCCTGCTCGAGCCTGCGGATGACGGGTACCGGCTCTGTCACGTCTCTGACCCTCCCAAGGTGAGGTGGTCAGGTTATCGGTTGACGACTCCCGGTGCAGTCCGGAAAGCGGGGAACGGCGTGGGCCGGGGGCAACAGCTTTGCGCGGTAGGTCCTTCGCGTGGTCAGACCGGAGTGACCGTGTCGGCCTCGCGGCCCTTCGGCCCGTCGACGATCTGGAAGTCGACCTGCTGACCGTCCTCCAGCGTCTTGTAGCCGTCGGAGACGATCTTGCTCCAGTGGACGAAGACGTCGTCCTGTCCGTCGACGGCAAGGAAGCCATAGCCCTTGTCGGCGTTGAACCACTTCACGGTGCCGCGCACCATCGGAACTCCTTGACAGCGGGGCCCGCTTCAGCCGGGCCCCTCGGGTACTCGCCCCGGCCGAAGCCGATCAGCGGTCCACAAGCCTAACCGAGACCCCGGCACGGGGGCGGACTCGGTCAGGGCGAACACGCACCATCCGGCCGGCAAGATGCCACCGGCAACGAACACCATCCGGTTGCCGCGTCGGTCGGCGTACCGTCCCGCGGTGGTGACGCCGGCGGTCGATCGAATTCAGCCGCGGTGGGAGGCGGCGAGGCCGATGACGCCGGCGGCGACGAGCAGGAGGGCCGCGGTCAGGCCGAGGTCGTCGGTCTGCAGGACGCCGTTGTCGGTCAGCATCCAGACGGTGGCGCCGCCGGACAGGATGGTGCCCGCGATGACGCCCGGGACATCCGGCTTCGTCTTCCTCATCCGCGCTCCACTGTGATGCTGCCGACCTTGAGGTCGAGGTCGAGGGTGACCTGCTGCGGCCCGGCCTTGCCGTCGGGTCCCAGGTCCTTGATGGTCAGTTCCGCGTTCCGGCCGCCGTGGTGCTCGTTCAGCCAGGTCACGTCACCCATCTTGGTGGCCAGGTTGCCGTCGATGTCAACGGTCTCGGGCAGTTTCACCACGACCTCGCCGACGCCACCGTGCACCTCGACCTTCGCACCCGGTGCGAAGGTGGCCTTGGTCAGGTCCAGGTGTACCGATCCGGCGTCGAAGGTGTACGACTGCCCGGTCGCCCCGATCTTCTCACCGGTCGGCGCGACGTAGTTGGTGTCGGCGAAGTTGCGCGGTACCTCCGTGAACACGGTGCTGACGATCGCGCCGACGGCGAGCAGAATGCCCAGCGGCAGCAGCGCGACGGTCTTGCCGACGAAGCCACCGACCAGCATGCCGCCACCCAGCGTGATCAGGCCGATGATCAGCATCGTGGCGGTCGAGGCACCGGCGGCCGCGGCGATCGCGATCGCGATACCGGTCAGCACGACGATGATCGACTTGACCCCGCGCATCCCCTTGGCGGGTGGCTCGGCCTTCGCGGACCGGGCCGGCTCCGACGGCGGTCCGGCCGGCGGCTCGTCGACGTACAGGCCGAGGGGGTCGTCCTCGGTCCACACAGCCTGGACCGGTTCGACGGTGCGGTCCTGGGGTCTCTGTGTGGCCGAGGACGACGGACCCGTCGGGGGAGCTGACGGGCCGTTCTGGGGTGCCATGTACGCCGAGGTGCCGGTCGGCTGATGGTTCGCCGCGGTGGAGTCCTGCGGACGCGGTGCGGTGGGCTGGCCGCCCTGCCACTGCGTGCCGGGACCGGCCCAGCCTGCGCGCCGGCCACGCCGATCCCTCCGGCGGTGCCGCGCGACCAGCCAGATCACGGCGAGCACGATCAGCGGCCCGGGGACGAACCGGCCGATGTTGAACGACGACATCATCGCGATGGCGACGAACACGCAGACGCCGATGATGACAGGCCACAGCCACGGGTGGTCCGGCCGGATCCGGTCGCCGAGCAGACCCTGGGCCGCGGAGCGCTGGCTGCCCTCGTCGGGCATCAGCACCCAGGCGGCGATGTAGAAGATGATCCCCGGTCCGCTGATGATGAGCACCGCCATCACCACGCGGATCAGCACCGGGTCGATGTTCAGCGCGCGGCCGATCCCGCCGCAGACACCGGCCACCATCCGGTCCGACCGGCTACGCTGCCAGGTCTGCACGTCCTGCAGGCGGCTGCGGTCGAACCCACCGGGCCCGCTCGAGTTCTGCTCCATGTCATCGATACTGGCTCGCTCGGCGCCGGTACAACATCGGGGATACCCCCTGAGCACCCCCGGAGTCGCCAGGAGTCGAGCACTGGTTAGGGGTTCTCCCCGAGCCGACCCTGAGCCTGGCGGACCGCCTCTGAGGAGCCGGCCCGGGACAAGCCTGCTGGTGCCGGCCCTTCCGGCGTGTGACGATCGTGGGGATGAGTCATCCAGCCGCAGCCGCGCCGTCGGGCGGGTCCTCCACTTCCGGGACCCCACCCGAGCCGACGCATGCGCCGGGACAGGGACAGGCACCGGGCCAGCAGAACGACGGCCAGTGGCAGTACAAGGGCTGGGGCCCGCAAGGACCTGGACAGTACCAAGGCCCGTACGCCGCCTACACCGGACAGATCCCGCCGTACGCCGGCCCGCCGTACTCCGGCCAGGGCCCGTACTCCGGTCCCACGGGAGCCGCGTACGCCGGAGCAGGCCAGCAGACCCGCCCGACGCCGGATGCGCCACCGGTACGCCGGGCCTACCGCCGTACCGAGGGACGGATCATCGCCGGTGTGGCCGGTGGGATCGCGGACCACCTCGGCGTTTCGGACACCGTCGTACGCCTCGTGTTGATCGCCACCACTGTGTTCGGTGGGTTCGGCGTCCTGATCTACGCCGCGCTGTGGTTCCTGATGCCGCTGGCGCCCCCGGGGATGCCGGCGGCGCCGGGGCTGGCCGCACACACCCGAAGCGGACTGCGGTCCGACGAGGCGCCGCCCCCGGTCACCGAGGCCAAGGCGCGGCGGCGGGAGAAGAGCAAGAGCCAGGTGACGGCCCTGGTCGCGATCGGTGTCGGACTACTGCTGCTGTTGCAGGTGGCCGGGCTCGGAATCGCCGGGAAGATGTTCTGGCCGCTGGTGTTCGCCGTCACTGGTCTGGCGCTGATCTGGCGGCAGGCCGACGAGAGCCAGAAGGCCGCCTGGACCCGGGACTACGGGCGCTTCTCGTTCCTCGGCATCCTGCTCGGCAAGGGCGGCTGGAAGTCGCTGATCCGGATCGGCATCGGCGTCATCCTGCTCGGGACCGCGGTGACCGTGTTCCTGGTGCAGAACGGCCGGCTCTCGATGGTGGGCGACGTGCTGATCGCGCTGCTGCTCGCGGTCGTCGGTATCGGCGTCATCGCCGGGCCGTGGGTGCACCGGCTGACCCGTGACCTGAACACCGAGCGGTCCGAGCGGATCCGCTCCCAGGAACGCGCCGACATGGCCGCGCACCTGCACGACTCGGTGCTGCAGACGCTGGCGCTGATCCAGAAGCAGGCGAACGATCCGCGCGCCGTCGCCACGCTGGCGCGGTCGCAGGAGCGTGAACTGCGGTCCTGGCTGTACGACGAGGACGACAAGACCGACCAGACGCTGGCGGGAGCCGCCAAGCGGGCCGCCGCCGAGGTCGAGGACTCGCACGGGGTTCCGGTCGAGGTGGTCACGGTCGGCGACTGCGACATGACCGAAGGGTTGTCGGCGATGGTCCGGGCCGCCCGGGAGTCGATGGTGAACGCGGCCAAGCACTCCGGTGCGGCCAAGATCGACGTGTTCGTCGAGGTGGACGGCGACCGGGCGGAGATGTTCGTCCGGGACCGCGGCAAAGGGTTCGACGTCGACGGCGTGCCGGACGACCGGCTCGGCCTGCGGCACAGTGTGATGGGCAGGATGGAACGGCACGGCGGCCGCGCAACGGTGCGGTCCGATCCGGAGACAGGCACCGAAGTGCGACTGGAGATGGACAGATGAGCAACAGGCGCGTTGTCGTCGTCGACGATCACGACATGTTCAGGGCCGGGGTGCGCAGCGAGATCGGCGCCTCGGTCGACATCGTCGGGGAGGGATCCGACGTCGACACCGCCGTGAAGGCGATCGTCGGGACCGAGCCGGACGTCGTGCTGCTCGACGTTCACCTGCCCGGAGGTGGTGGCACCGAGGTGATGAAGCAGGTGCACCAGCGGCATCCGGAGGTCAAGTTCCTCGCGCTGTCGGTGTCGGACGCGGCCGAGGACGTGATCGGCGTGATCCGGGCCGGCGCCCGCGGCTACGTCACGAAGAACATCAGCGGGACCGAACTGGTCGACGCGATCAACCGGGTCGCCGACGGTGACGCGGTCTTCTCGCCGCGGCTGGCCGGCTTCGTCCTGGACGCGTTCTCCGGCGCGATCGACATCGCCTCGGTCGACGAGGACCTGGACCGCCTGTCCCAGCGCGAGCGAGAGGTACTGCGCCTGATCGCCCGCGGCTACGCCTACAAGGAAGTCGCCAAGGAGCTCTTCATCTCGGTGAAGACGGTCGAGACCCACGTCTCCTCGGTACTGCGCAAGCTGCAGTTGTCGAACCGCCACGAGCTGACCCGCTGGGCCACCGACCGCCGCCTGGTCTGATTGCCGCCGGCAACTGCCCTACCGGTTGGCCGACGTGTAGGGGAGGAGCGCCATCTCCCGGGCGTTCTTGATCGCGCGGGCGACCTGCTTCTGCTGCTGCACCGACAGGCCGGTGACGCGGCGGGAGCGGATCTTGCCGCGGTCGGAGATGAACTTGCGCAACAGCGCGGTGTCCTTGTAGTCGATGTAGGTGATGCCGTCGCGGTCGAGCGGATTCTGCTTCGGCTTGCGCTTGCCGGTCGGGGCCGGACGTCGGGGCATCTGCCTTCCTCCTTATTTGAATGTCGTTTTCATTTAGCATAACGCAAGGCCTCGCGGGTGGCGGGTTTTGGACAGGGCATTGATTCGCCACCCCGGCGGAGGCGCTACCGGCTTGGTCGCTGTTATACCGTCGACAACTATGGAGCGGAATCTCACAGCCGAACAGCTCGCGCTCTTCGAGAAGGAGTTCGCATCGAACCCGCAGTACCGGGTGATGCAGAACGCCGTCACGCAGACGCCGGTCAACACCATTGCCCTCGACCGCCAGGTCGTCACCTCGATCGACCATTCGGTGTCGAACCTGCTGGACGACTGGAAGGTGACCAACCAGAAGAAGAGCGGCCGTTGCTGGCTGTTCGCCGGACTCAACCTGCTCCGCGTCGGCGCGGCCGGCAAGCTGGGCGTCAAGGACTTCGAGTTCTCGCAGAACTACGTCCTGTTCTGGGACAAGTTCGAGCGCTCGAACTTCTTCCTCGAGGCGATCATCGAGACCGCCGGGCGGGACGCCGACGACCGGACCGTCGCGCACCTGCTGTCCGACCCGATCGGTGACGGCGGCCAGTGGAACATGTTCGTCGCGCTGGTCCGCAAGCACGGCCTGGTGCCGAAGACGGCGATGCCGGAGACCGAGAGCTCGTCGGCGACCGCCCAGATGAACGACATGCTCCGCAAGCTGCTGCGCCAGGGTGCGCGCGACCTGCGGGCGCTGGACGGCCTGGAGGCGCAGCGGGACCGCAAGCAGGAGATCCTGACCACCGTGCACCGGGTGCTGAGCATCCACCTCGGTACGCCGCCGCAGAAGTTCCTCTGGCAGTGGAAGGACAGCGACAAGGGCTTCCACCGTGACGGCTGGACCACGCCGGCCGAGTTCGCCGCGGCGTACGTGCAACTGCCGGTCGACGACTACGTCTGCCTGGTGCACGACCCGCGCGAGTCCAGCCCGGTCGGCAAGACCTTCACCGTCGACTACCTCGGCAACGTCATCGACGCGCCGCCGGTGGTGTACCTGAACGTCGACATCGACCTGATGAAGCAGCTCACCCAGGACGCGATCGTCGGCGGTGAGCCGGTCTGGTTCGGCTGCGACGTCGGCAAGCAGATGAGCGGTGACCTGGGCTTCTGGGACGCCAAGCTGTACGACTACGGCTCCGTCTACGACACCGTGTTCTCGCTCGACAAGGCCGAGCGGCTGGTGCACCACGAGACGCTGATGACGCACGCGATGCTGTTCACCGGTGTCGACGTGGTCGACGGCAAGCCGCGCCGCTGGCGGGTCGAGAACAGCTGGGGCGACGAGAAGGCCGACAGCGGCTTCTGGACCATGAACGACTCGTGGTACGCCGAGCACGTCTTCGAGATCGCGGTCCGCCGCTCCGCCCTGCCGGCCGAGCTGCAGGCGCGTCTCGACGACGAGCCGATCGTGCTCCCGGCCTGGGACCCGATGGGCGCCCTGGCCGACTGAGGCAGGCCGTCAGCTGATGAGCGCCCCGGCCTCGCCGGGGCGCTCCAGCGTCGGCAGGTGCCCGGCCCACGGCAGGTCGATCCGCTCGACGTTCGGCAGCCGTTCGGCCAGGTACGTCGCGCAGTCCGCGAAGAACCGGAAGTCGTGCGCACCGGTGATCAACCGCACCGGCATGGTCAGCTTCTCCGGCTCGACGGCGTACTCCTCGTTGTCGACGTCACCCGCGGCGAGTTGAAGCTCATACGCCCGCTTCTGCATCGCCCGGAGCAGTTCCCGCGCGTCGTCGTCCGCGTCCGGCCCGATCCAGCTCCGCACCATCAGGTCCGTGGCGCCTTCGACGTCGCCGGCCTCGATCAGCTCGTTCTCCTCGGCCCACACCGCGCGCAGGTCGTCCGTCGGCTGCACGTCATCAGTCGGTGCACAGAGCAGCACCAGCCGGTTGAACCGCCCCGGCTGCCGGCTCGCCGCCTGCTGCACGACGTACCCGCCGTACGACGATCCGATGGCGGCCACCGACTCGGCGCCGACCTCGTCGAGCACCGCGAGCAGATCGCCGGCGTCGGAGTACGTCGCGCCCACCTCGAGCGGAGTCTCGCCGTACCCGCGCAGATCCACCGTGATCACCCGGTGGTCCTGGCGCAGCTCCTCGACCTGCCGCGCCCACATCCGCGCATCCGCCACGCCCGCGTGCACCAACAGCACCGCAGGCCCATCTCCAACCACCCAATGATTGATCGTCATGCCCGCACCCTGTCTCCTCGCCGATCTACCCGCAAAGTAATTAGCGCAGCCGGATGACCGTGAAGTCCTCGGCGTAGTGGTTCGGTGGCATGCCCGCGCCGGTGGCGACCTGGGCGAAGTGGGCCCGGATTCCGGTGCGGAGGCCCTCGGGGTCGCGGTGCTGGCTGGTGTGTGACATCAACGCCGCCAGCTTCTGGTCGAAGGTGTCGGTGATGTCGACGTAGTGGTTGATCTCCGGGTGGTCCATCATCCAGAGCTCGTCGACGTCCCAGGCTTCCTCGGCAACGTCGGGGTACGCGTACGGGTTGCCGGCGGCCGGGTAGAACGCCCGGACCGTGGCCTCCGCCGCGGCCAGGTGGTCGGGGTGCGAGACCTGCAGGCGTGACCACACCCGCTCCGGTGACTGGGTGAGCAGGCGCTGTGGACGGACCTTGCGGATCACCCGGCTGATGTCGCGGACCAGCTCGAGTGTCGGCTCGACCGCGCCGTCGGTGTAGCCGAGGAAGTGCAGGTCCCGGACGCCGACGTGCTGCGCGGCGGCGGTCTGCTCGGCCCGTCGTACGGCGGGAATCTCGGCACGGTCCCGATCCGGTTCGAAGCCGCCCGCCTGGCCGTCGGTGACGATGCAGTACTGCACCTCGATGCCGGCCTTGGTCCACAGCGCCACCGTGCCGGCGCCGCCGAAGTCGATGTCGTCCGGATGGGCCACGACCACCAGCACCCGCTCGATCTCGTTGTCCGGACGCGGATTCCCCTCAGGCACGCTCACCTGATCGACCCTAACTTGTCCTGCGCGGCAAGCTGGTTGACAGGGGGAGGTGAAGGCGATGGATTTCGGCGGCGACTGCGAACCGCGCGACGCCGGTCTGGACCCCGACCGGCTGGGTGAGGCGATCCAGCTGGTCCAGGGCCGTTCTGGGGTCGCGCAGCTGTGTGTGGTCAGGGACGGCCGGGTGGCCGTCGACCTGTCGTTCGGCTGTCCACCCGACGCGCTGTTCTGGCTGTTCTCGGCCGGCAAGCCGTACATCGCCGTCGTGATCCACCAGCTGGTCGAGTCCGGCCGTCTCCACCTGGACGATGCGGTGGCGGCGTACTGGCCCGGGTTCGCGCACAACGGCAAGCGCGACATCACGGTCCGCCAGGTGCTGCAGCACCGCTCCGGCCTGACCGTGGGCAAGTCGTACCTCGGAGACGTGCGCGCGATGGCGGATTGGGAGCGCTCGCTGGAGCGGATCGAGGAAGCCGGACCGCGCTGGCCGCTCGGCACCGTCGCCTACAGTCCGCTGGCCTTCGGCTTCATCCTCGGCGAGGTCGCACACCGGTGCAGCGGTCTCCCGATCGACGAGCTGGTACGGCGCTTCGTCCTCGAACCACTGGGCGTCGCCGACACCTATCTCGGGCTGCCCGCCGACCAGTGGGACCGGCACGTCCCGGTCCGGGTGTCCGGACCGGCCGGTCCGTTCATCCAGTCGGTCCTGAACCGGCGCAGTACTCGTGAGGCCGTCGTACCGGCGGCGGGGATCTCCACCACCGCACGGGATCTGACTGTGTTCTACCGGGCCCTGTTGAACGGCGGAGTCGGTCCGGCCGGGCGGGTGCTGCGGCCCGAGTCACTGGCCGTGGCCGTGGAGCCGACCAGCGAGGGTGAGCTGGACCGGACCGTACGGGCACCGATCCGGTGGTCGCAGGGCTTCCAGCTCGGCGGTCCGCGGTTCCTGCCGGACGCCATCTCGTCGCTCGGCACGACGAGCAGCCCGCGCGCGTTCGGGCACAACGGCAGCAACTGCTGTGTCGGCTGGGCGGACCCGGACCGGCGGATCGCTTACGCGTACCTGACCGACCGGCTCGGGCGCCCGAAGGTCGACATGGCTCACCATGCCGCTGTCGCCGACGCGGTCCTCGCCGCCGCTGACCTCACCTCGCCCGGGACCACAGCCTCAGGCGAAGGCGGCCACTGACACCCGGTGCTGGATCACCTGGTCGACGATGCCGTACTCCTTGGCCTCTTGAGCGGTCAGCACGTGGTCCCGGTCGGTGTCGTGCCGCAGCCGCTCGATCGACTGACCGGTGTGCTCGGCCAGGATCGACTCCACCTGTCCGCGGACCCGGACCACCTCGTCGGCCTGCAGGATCAGGTCCGGGATGGTGCCCTGACCGCGGGCGGCCGGCTGGTGCAGGACCACGCGGGCGTGCGGCAGGAGAGCCCGGCGCCCCTGCTCGCCGGCGGCCAGCAGGACCGCGCCGGCCGCGATCGCCTGCCCGACGCACAACGTCGAGATCGGCGCCTGGATGTACTGCATGGTGTCGTAGATCGCGAGCATCGCGGTCATGTCGCCGCCCTCGCAGTTGATGTAGAGGTTGATCTCCTGGTCCGGCTTGTCCGCCTCCAGGTGCAGCAGTTGCGCGATCAGCGCGTTCGCCACGCCCGCGTCGATCGCCGTACCGAGATAGATGATGCGCTCGCTGAGCAGGTGCGAGTAGACGTCCATGATCCGCTCGCCCCGCGGATGCTGAGCGATGACGTTCGGGATCGTGTAAGTACTCATCAGGCGGCCGCCTTTGCTTGGGGCATGACTTGGTCGAAGGTCTCGACGATGTGGTCGATGAAGCCGTACGTGCGGGCCTGTTCGGCGGTGTACCAGTGGTCGTGCAGCGAGTCCTCGTGCACGGTGTCGAACGACTGCCCGGTGTCCTCGGCGATCAGTGCCAGGACCGTGTCGCGGATGTGCCGCAGGTCGTTGGCCTGGATCTCGATCTCCACCGCGGACCCGCCGATCCCGGCCGAGCCCTGGTGCATCAGGACCCGCGCGTGCCGCAGTGCGTAGCGCTTGCCCGGCGTACCGGCCGACAGCAGGAACTGCCCGGCGCTGCAGGCCAGTCCGATCGCCAGCGTCGATACGTCGCACGGCACCAGTCGCATCACGTCGCGGATCGCCAGCATCGACGGCACCGAGCCGCCGAGGGAATGGATCCACAAGGCGATGTCGGTCTTCGGGTCCTCGGCCGCAAGCGTCAGCATCTGGGTCGCCAGCAGCGTCCCGTTGTCGTCGTCGAGCTGCCCGTCCAGGACGACGATCCGCTGCGCGAGCAGCCGTTGCCGCGTGGTCTCGTTGAACAGCGGAGGTTTGTTGTCTTCAGCCATGCCCTCAACACTGACCGGCCGAACCGGCCCACCCCAGTTTTTCTGCTGACGGCAAGTCTGCTCAGAGCAAAGCTGTTCCTGTGGCAGGCTCCTGCGGGTGAATCTGGGCGACAACGCGATCCTGGTGGCGGACGACCTGTCCGATTCCGAACGCCTCCTGCTGGAACTGATGGCCACTCCGTCCGCCACCTTGCTCGGCGCGGTCTCGGACATCCTGCGTACGATGCTGTTCGGCGACGATCCGGCCGGTTGGGTCGACATGTGGCGGGCGCGCCACAACCTGGCCCGGGTCGAGTGGCTGGACGGCCCCGAGCTCGCCCACGTCGTCGGCCACCTCGCCGCGAAGGACTACGAGGGCACGATCGAAGGCGTCCCCGGCCTGCGCGTCACCTCCTGCGACGACCACACCGCCAAGATGCTGTGGCTGGGCGCTGCCATCCCGGTGGAACTCCACCTGACCCGCCAGCTGTCCTGACCGTCAGCTGAGGATCTTCTCCAACCGGCTGGAGAAGTCGGTGGGGACGGTGTGAGCCAGGCCGGGCAGCCGCTCGATCGTGAAGCCGAACGAGGTCAGCCGCACGGCGGCCTCGTTGACCACCTCGAGCAGGTCGTCGTCGGTCCCGATCAGAATCGTTGCCGGAGACAACGTCTCGGCCGAGGTGGTCGGGAGCCCGCGAATGGCGGGAGCCACCAGGACCGCACCGGAGACCTTGACCGGACGTGCGGTCAGTGCCCAGTCGAGGGCAGCGCGCCCGCCGGCGGAGAAGCCCGCCGCGATCACCGGTACGCCGTTCAGCTCGGCGGGCAACTGGTCGAGCGCGCGGGCGATGTCGTCGGCGGCACGTTCCCGATCCGGCCAAGTCCGGTACATCGGCGACATCCGCTGCGACGACTCCACGCACACCAGCCCGTAGCCGAGCTCGAGCACTCCGGCCCAGTCTTGCGCCGAATGCGTCGCCCGCAGTCCCGCACCGTGCAACGCCACCACCACACCAACAGCCGGCACGGCGGGCAGTACGACGAGAGGAGGTAGCGGGTCGTC
The DNA here is from genome assembly GCF_040655855.1 of Kribbella sp. NPDC050281. NCBI lineage: Bacteria > Bacillati > Actinomycetota > Actinomycetes > Propionibacteriales > Kribbellaceae > Kribbella > Kribbella sp. NPDC050281. The sequence continues at coordinate 51,141 of NZ_JBFAKS010000031.1, forward strand.
CGCGGCCCGCTCACCCGACACCGCGACCAACTCCTGGAACTCAGGTCGCTCCTGAAGCGCGGCCAGATCGTCGTCATCGGTCAGGATCGACGGCTGCCACCATGCCCCTGTGGCGCTCGCCGCCTGGAGAGTCCGCAGTGCCGAGTCCGCATCTCCGGAAGCGCCGTACAGACAGGCTTTGAGGTGGGCCAGCTCTGCGGTCCACTCGTCCAGTCCGCCGCTCTCGGCCTCCATCAGGCCGAGCGCCGTGCTGAACTGCTCGTTGCTGTAGAGCACCTCGACCTGATCGACCAGTGCGGTGTACCGGGCTTCAGCGCTGTGCATCAGGAGTCCTCGGGGCGGACGGCGCGGCCGAGGATGTGCGGGGCGGCCGGGTTGGAACCTGTGGGCGGGAACTTGAAGTGGTCGAGCTCGGTGATGGTGAAGCCTGCGGTGGCGATGGCGGCAGTCGTGTCCCGATGCAGATGGCAGCCGCCCGACACCCGCGGATAGATGGTCGCATCGAGGACCTTCTGGACGGTCTCCATCCGGCCGGGTGCGGCGGCGACGTGCTCGTAGAAGCGGAGTTCGCCGCCCGGACGCAGCGCGCGGAAGGCCTCCGCCAGCGCGACCGCCTGGTCCGGGACCGAGCACAACACCAGCGAAGTCACCACGGCGTCGACCGAACCGTCCGCGAGCGGCAGGCGTTCCGCCGTACCGTTCACGACCTCGACGCGGACGCGTGCGAGCGCGGCCTGCCGTTCGGCCTTCGAGCGGAGATACGGCTCCGGCTCGATGGCGATCACGCGCGTCACCTCGCCCGGGTAGTGGGCGAAGTTCCCGCCGTCGCCCGCACCGATCTCGACGATCTCGCCGGCCAGTCCGTCCAGCAGCCGCTTGCGGTGCCCGGCCACGCCGTGCTCGTCCAGGCCCGGACGGACGCGCGCGTAGATCCGCGCGAACACCGGATGCGACCCCCGCTCACTCATCGATGCCACCCAAGGCCCATCCGTGGGCTGCTGTCAACCACGAACGCCGACACCCGATTCGAACCGGCGTTCGGTAACTGTCGGCGGGAGCGCCTAAGGTGTTGGTGATGACTACGCTGTTCTCGCCTGATGAGCTGCCGGTGCCGCTGGAGGAGCCCACGACGCACCGGACCGATCCGGAGGCGCTGCTCAAGGGGCTCAATCCGCAGCAGCGCGCCGCCGTCGTGCACGGCGGCAAGCCACTGCTGGTGGTCGCCGGTGCCGGCTCGGGCAAGACCCGGGTGCTGACCCGGCGGATCGCCTACCTGCTGGCGGCCCGCGACGCGCACCCCGGGTCCATCCTGGCGATCACGTTCACCAACAAGGCCGCCGCCGAGATGCGCGAGCGGGTGGTGGACCTGGTCGGTCCGCGGGCGAAGCTGATGTGGGTCTCGACGTTCCACTCGTCCTGCGTGCGGATCCTGCGCCGCGACATCAAGCGGTTCGGGATCAACTCGACGTTCTCGATCTACGACGACACCGACTCGCGCCGGCTGATGACGCTGGTCTGCCGCGAGCTCGACCTGGACGTGAAGCGGTACAACCCGCGCGCCGTGCTGAACTGGATCAGCACCCAGAAGAACGAGCTGATCGACCACGAGACCGCCGCGGCGAAGACCTCCAACCACCTGGAGGAGACGTACGCCGAGTGCTACCGGATCTACCAGGAGCGGCTGGCCCAGGCGAACGCGCTGGACTTCGACGACCTGCTCATGACCACGGTCAACCTGCTGCAGGCCTTCCCGGAGGTCCGGGAGTACTACCGCCGCCGGTTCCGCCACGTCCTCGTCGACGAGTACCAGGACACCAACCACGCGCAGTACACGCTGATCCGCGAGCTCTGTGGCGAGGACGAGCCGGGCCGGATGGGCCCGACCGCGCCGCCGGCGGAGCTGATGGTGGTCGGCGACGCGGACCAGTCGATCTACGCGTTCCGTGGCGCGACGATCCGCAACATCCTCGCCTTCGAGGAGGACTTCACCAACGCCGAGACGATCCTGCTGGAGCAGAACTACCGCTCCACCCAGACGATCCTGTCCGCGGCGAACGCGGTGATCAGCCGCAACGAGGGCCGCAAGGCGAAGAACCTGTGGTCCGACCAGGGCCAGGGCGAGCAGATCGCGGTGTACGTCGCCGACAACGAGCACGACGAGGCGCAGTTCGTCGCCGACGAGATCGACCGGCTCACCGACGCCGACGGGGTGAAGCCGTCCGACGTGGCGGTGTTCTACCGGACCAACGCACAGTCCCGGGTGTTCGAAGAGGTCTTCATCCGCACCGGCCATCCGTACAAGGTGGTCGGCGGCGTCCGGTTCTACGAGCGCAAGGAGGTCCGCGACGCGCTCGCGTACCTGCGCGTGCTGGTGAACCCGGAGGACACCGTCTCGCTGCGCCGGATCATGAACGTGCCCAAGCGCGGTATCGGCGACCGGGCCGAGGCGGCGATCGAGTCGCTGGCCGCGCGGGACCGGATCTCGTTCGCGCAGGCGATGCGCCGGGCCCAGGAGGCGCCGGCGATGGCTTCGCGGTCCGTGAACGCCGTGCAGGCCTTCGTCGACATCCTCGACGAGCTGACCGCGATGGTCGACTCGGGCGCACCGCCGGACGACATCCTGGACGTCGCCTTGCACCGCTCCGGGTACTACGAGGAGCTGCAGAAGTCGACGGATCCGCAGGACGAGACCCGGCTGGAGAACCTGGACGAGTTCATCTCGGTGGCCCGCGAGTTCGTCGAGGAGCGCACCGCTGCCGGCGAGGCCGCCGACCTGCAGGCGTTCCTGGAGCGGGTCGCCCTGGTCGCCGACGCGGACCAGATCCCGGACGCGGCCGACGACGGCGGCGTGGTCACGCTGATGACCCTGCACACCGCGAAGGGCCTGGAGTTCCCGGTGGTGTTCCTGACCGGCATGGAGGACGGCGTCTTCCCGCACTCCCGGTCGCTGACCGACATGAAGGAGCTCGAGGAGGAGCGCCGGCTCGCGTACGTCGGCATCACCCGGGCCCGGCAGCGACTGGCGATCTCCCGCGCCGCGGTCCGTTCGGCGTACGGCGCGCCGCAGCACAACCCGCCGTCGCGGTTCCTGGAGGAGATCCCGGCCGAGTTGCTCGACTGGCGCCGGGACGAGTCGGCCATCACCCGCTGGTCCGGCACCGGTACGTCGACCGGCAGCGGCATCCCCAGTCGCTACGAGCCGGCCCGTCGTACCGCGTCCGACAAGCCGGTGATCAGCCTCAACCCGGGGGACCGGGTGGTTCACGACAGCTTCGGGATGGGCACCGTCGTGGTGGTCCGCGGCGACGGCCAGCAGGCGCAGGCCGACATCGACTTCGGGTCCGAAGGTGTGAAGCGGTTGTTGTTGCGCTACGCGCCGGTAGAGAAGATCTGACACCGCCTCTGTCACCGCCCCGGGCATATCCCCGTCAAGCTTTTGGACGTTTACATTGCGTCCCAGCCGGAGATTGAGACAATCAAGGCTTCTTCGGCCCCCTCCCGGAAGCGTCCTCCCATGTCCAAGTCGTCGGCTGGCAGCAACCGCCGGATCATCCTGGCGGGGGCCAACCCTGGGCTGCGGCTGTTCGACGAGAACGGCAAGGTGACGGCGTACGCCTCGATCTGGATGGTCGACTGGTCCATCCGCGGCTCCGGTACGGCGGTCGTGCTCTGGTTCGACGGCATCGTCCGGGTGGTGTCGGAGGACGTCGATCTCGCCTCCTGGCTGGAGCGGTACTTCGTTCGCTCGTTCATCGAGGTGCAGGGTCTGCCGTGGCACGAGCCGGCGGTCGAGCGCGACCTGGTCCAGGTGTCGATGAACCTGGCCGACGGCCTCAGCGCCAAGGCGGCCGACATCCAGATCGAGATGGGCGGCGTACTGGACCGGCGGCTGTTCGCCACCGACGACTTCCCGCTCGCCGAGGGCAGCCACAGCCTGAGCCTGGTGATCGCCCCGGTCCGGTCGGCGACGGTCTCGATCGGCGGCGCCTCCGTGCCCGGCTTCGTCCAGGTCGACGGGTCGCCCGACAAGCCCGGCTCGTCCGCGTTCCTCACCACCGCCGAGGTCTGGCAGCGCTGAACCCTGCCTTACGCTGTACGAATCAAGCGTAGGAAGGGGATCCGCGTGGCGCTGCAGGCGAACTCCGAACCCCGGATCCCGTTGAGCCGGGACCGGGTACTGCGGGCCGCGGTCGCGATCGCCGACTCCGACGGGCTGGAGTCCGTCACGATGCGGCGGATCGGCGAGGCACTCGGCGCCGAGGCGATGTCGCTGTACTACCACGTCGCGAACAAGAACGACCTGCTCGACGGCATCGTCGACGTACTGATGGCCGAGCTCAACGAGACCGTCGACCGCGATGACGGTGCGCCGGGCGACTGGAAGGCCGCGATGCGGCGACGGATCCTGATCGCCCGGCACGTCATGCTGCGGCATACGTGGGCGCCGAGACTGCTCGAGAGCCGTACGGCGATGCGCCCGGCAGTGGTGCTGTACCACGATCGCCTGGTCGGGCTGATGCGGTCCGGAGGATTCTCGTACGACCTTGCCCACCACGCCCTGCACGCGCTGGGCAGTCGGGCGCTGGGGTTCTCCCAGGAGCTGTTCGATCCGTCCGCCGGCGGTGCGGGCGACCAGTCCGAGCGGATGATCGTGGACCTGGCGGACCAACTGCCGAACCTGGTCGGCATGCTGTCCGAGATCGCCCACGACGACCCGGAGTCCACGCTGGGCTGGTGTGACGACCAGGCCGAGTTCGAGTTCTCCCTCGACCTGATCCTCGACGGTCTGGACCGGCTCAAGTAGATCGCCTCCTCGCGAACTGTTGCATTTTCTTACGTCGTAAGGCAGCCTTACGACGTAAGAAACTTGGGGGTGGATGCGATGAAAGCCATCGTTCAACGCCGGTACGGATCGCCGGACGTTCTGGAGTTCACCGACGTCGAGCAGCCGGTGCCGGCCGATCGCGAAGTGCTGGTGAGGGTCCGTGCGGCGTCGGTCAATGCCCGCGACTGGCACGTGCTGCGCGGCGATCCGTACGTCGCCCGCCCGTCCGCCGATCTCGGCTGGCGCCGGCCCAACGTCCCGATCCGCGGCACCGACTTCGCCGGCACCGTCGAGGCGTTCGGCCCCGCGGTGACCGGGGTGCAGCTCGGCGACGAGGTGTACGGCGAAGCGAACGGAGCATTCGCCGAGTACGTCGCCGTCCACGTGGAGTCGTTCGAGACCAAACCCACCAACCTCAGCCACGAGCAGGCCGCGGCCATCCCGCTGGCCGCGAACACCGCCCTGATCGGCCTGCGCGACACGGCGAAGCTCCAGCCTGGCCAGCGCCTGCTGATCAACGGCGCATCGGGCGGCGTGGGGACGTTCGCAGTCCAGCTCGGCAAAGCCCTCGGCGCGGAGGTGACCGGAGTCTGCAGCACAGGGAACGTCGCCTTGGTCCGGTCACTCGGCGCTGACGACGTCGTCGACTACCGGCAGACCGACTTCAGCCGGACCGGTCAGAAGTACGACATCGTGCTCGACCTGGTGGGGAATCGGTCCCTGACGGCCCTCCGCCGGGCGCTGGTTCGCCGCGGCACCCTCCTCATGTCCGGGGGCGGGCTGTTCACCGGTGGCAGCCTCTTCGGTCCGCTAGGGCTGATGGTCAGAGGGAAGTTGTCAGCCCCCTTCGTGCCGCAGCGAGTGGCGCTCTTCACCGCGGTCCCGAGCCGGGGCAATCTGGCGACCCTTCGCGACTTCGCCGAGGCCGGCAAGCTCACGCCGGTGATCGACCGGACCTACCCACTCGCAGCCGCCGCCGACGCGATCCGCCACATCGAGACCGGCCACGCCCGGGCCAAGGTGGTCATCACCGTCTGAGCGCCCACCAGTTGTCCATCCGCTCCACTGCGGCCTGACCGCCGCCCAGCACCCGTTCGATCCGGAACAGGTACGCCGCAATCCCGGCCGCACCCTGCATCCAGCCCACACCCGGTGGCAGCAGCGGATCCTCGTTCTTGTGCTCCACGAACCGCCAGTACGCTGACCCGCCATCATGGATCGCCCGATCCACCACGGCATCCGCGAGCCGTACGGCGAATTCCAGGTCCCGCGGGTCACGATCGCGCTGCCACGCGTCCAGGAACGCGTCGCCGGCTCCCGCCGTACCACAGCAGCGTCCGTCGTTGTCCCAGAAGCCTGGGTGGAGTCGCTCGGGGATCCCGGAGTACCGGACGCTGTCCAGACACCGTCGGCGCCAGATCGTCGGCGACTCACCGGCAACCTGGTCCACGCCGGCGTACTCCAATGCGCTGAACAGCAACGCCGTACCGGCGCCGCCGTGGCACCAGTTGTACGTGTACTCGTCGCCATGGCGCTCTGCCCACGGGATCACCCGCGGCACCCGGAATCCCTTGCTGTCGTTGATCCCAGCGTCACGAGATGCTCGGCACCACGCCGTCCCGCGTCGACGAACTCCGGCCGCTCCAGTTCAACCCCGGCGACTGTCAGCACCGCCGCGATCCCTGCCAGCCCGTGCGAGAAGTTCGGCATCTCGAGCGGTTCCTCGGTCTTGAACCGTCGCGACACGAACTGCCAGTTCAGACCGGTGGGCAACTCCTCCTTCTCGCCCAGCAGCAGGTCCGCGGACCGATCGGCCAGGGGGCGGGCGTCCTCGCCGCGGCGGAGGGCCCACAACGCGGCCATCAGCACGGCCCCGGTCCCGAGCGTGACGTCGTTGGCCACCGCACCCTGGTAGTACGTGTCCTCGGCCTCGAGGAAGCCCTCGGGCCAGCCGTCCTTCGTAGCGATCTCCAGCGCGCGCCCGACCGCGCCGCCGGAACCAGGCTCGCCGAGCGCGGTGAGGACGCCGATCGAGCTGGCCAGGCCGTCGAAGTACGTGATCGAGGTGTCCGACGGGATCGTCGTGCGGATGCGGTCGGCGAGGGCTGAGGCGAGGCGTTGCTCGTCGGCGGTCCATGGGCGGGTGAGGTGGATCTCGGCCAGGGTGTGGGCGATGCCGCCGATGCCGCTGTGCATGCCGTCGCGGTACTCAGTCGGCTTCTCACCACCGGCCGCCTCCGGAATCCACGGCCCGTCGTCGTCCCACTGGACCTGCTGGAGCGCCCAGGTCCACGCCGCTTCGCCCAGATCGCCGTACTGCGTCACGGGCGGGCGTTGCGGAGCCGGATGCCGCTCCACTCGAGGGTGCTGGTGGTGGTCTCCGCCCAGAAGTCGTGCAGGCGGGGCAGGACGCGTAATTGAATGCCGGCTTCGTCGTGCAGCTCGAACAGGTCGCCGACGCGTTCGGGCGGACCGAGTGGCCGGACCTCCGTGGTCGCGACGAACGCCGCGTCGAACTCGTCGAACTGCTTGGCCGGCAGGCGATAGGCGTACAGCTCGACGGAGCGCATCGCATCCAGCCAGCCGTATTCGACCGCGTGCACGCGAGTCCCGGAGCCGACGCCGATGATGCGGTCACGGTCGTCAGTGGTGGTGGCGGGTCCGACCCACGCCATCGCGCGCGGGCACTGCCGGGGGAACCAGTAGTCGGGCGCGCGGTCGTAGCCGACGGCCCAGACGTACGGAGTGGCCTCTCGCGTCGTCTTGGCGACGTGCGGCCGGAAGACCTCGATGGTCGGATCTTCGGAGAAGTGCAGGACCTCACCAGCTGCCGGGCGCATGCTCGGCAGCTTAGTCAGATCGGCTGGTGAGGGCCTGAGGAATTACGGGTTGAGGCCGCAGTGGTCGCGCAGCCACGGCATCGGGTCGATCGCCTCGCCGCCGTCCGGGTGGACCTCGAAGTGCAGGTGCGGGCCGGTGGTGTTGCCGGTCGAGCCGACCGCGCCGACCTGGTCACCGGCGTACACGGTCTCGCCGACCGAGACGCTGAACTTCGACATGTGGTTGTACCAGGTGACGGTGCCGTCCTCGTGCCGGACCTGGACCTGGCGACCGTACGCGCCGGCCCAGTCGGCGAAGATCACCACGCCCTTCATCACGGAGTGGATCGGGGTGCCGGTGTCGGCGGCGAAGTCCGTGCCGGTGTGGTTGCGGGCCCAGCGGCTGCCGCCCTGACCGAAGGTCGCGGTGATGTGGTAGCCGCTCAGCATGATCTCGCAGCGGGTGGCGGACTCGCGGGCCTTCTTCTCCGCCGCGTCAGCCGCGGCCTTGGCCTTGGCGAGGGCGGAGGCACGCTTGCTGGTCAGCGCCTGGGTCGCGGTGAGCTTCGCGGCCCGGGCCTTGGCCAGCTGAGCGGCTGCGGCCTGCTTCTTGTTCGTGTCGTTGCCGGCCAACTGGACCCGGGAGGAGTCACGGGTGGCGAGCTGGCGCGCCTGGATGCGGGCCGTGGTGATGCCGGACATCGAACCGTTGTCCAGGCTGAGCGCGGCCAGGTTCACCGCCGAGTTGGCCTGCGTCGGCGAGGCGAGGGTGCTGTGGCTGAATCCCACAGCTCCTGCCGCCGCAGCCAGGGCTGCGGTCAGACCGACGATCTGGGTACTGCTGGGGGTGTTACGCCTGGCGACGCGATGCTTGGCACTGTGACGTCCTGCGCCGGGATTGCGCGCAGCGTTGCCGGGCGTGACGCGGTCTCCCGCGGCACGGTGCTGGGACACAACGTGGCCTTTCGGTCACAGGGGAGGGGCTGGAGGAGGAGGGCTAGGAGTGGGAGGGACTAGGAGGGGCTTGAATCTGTGCACCCTCCGGAGGATTTATTCCCCCGGCGGGCTCATGCACCATAACGGATGGGTCACGAGGCCACAAACCCCGCCACCCCCTTTTGGCGCCGTCCTTCACGAAACCTTTGCATGAGCGGCTGCACGTGCATTCGCCGTCGGCGCCTGGAAAGCTGCCCGGAAAGCTGCTTGGTCAGGCGGTTCCCGCGGCGGCGTCCTGCTCGTCCAGGTGGGCCAGCATCTCGGTGATCTGATGCACGACCTCGCCGTGGAACGGCAGGGACAGGTGGCCCACGCCGCGAACCCGCAGATTACTCGCGACCAGATCGGTGTGCCGGATCCGGGCCCGCCGCTGCGGCACGATCAGTTGGTCGACATCGCTGTAGAACGCGACGAACCTGGTCCGGCACCCCGGCGCCGGCTCGGCCAGTTCGGCCATCAGGTCGCTGTCCGGCCGCACCTGCTTCACCAACGGCCACGGCAGCAGCCGGGCCGCGACGGTGCCCTGGTGCGGCGTCCCGAGCGTGACGCAGGTGTGTACCCGCTGATCACCGCCGAGCCGCTGGACGTAGTACCGCGCGATCAGCCCGCCGAGGCTGTGTCCGATCACGTGGATCTGGTCCGACCCGGACGCCTCGCAGATCGCCTCGATCTCCTCGCCCATCCGTTCGGCGGTACGACGGACGTCCAGCGTCAGCGGTGAGTACGAGAACGTGTGGATGCTGCTGAACCCGCGACGCACCAGTTGGCGGCGCATCAGCGCGAAGATGGTGTGGTTGTCGATGATCCCGTGCGCCAGCAGGATCGGCGTACCGGCGGCTCTGACGTCGCTGACCAGCAGGCTGCGCTGGGCCGGAGTCAGGCCGGTCAGGGTGAGCCGCTCGGTGCGGGAGCCCGAGCTGCCGACCAGGCCGAGTGGGTACATCGCCAGGTGGGTGATGAGCCAGCCGATCTCGACGGCGGCGCCCTGGAGGACCCGCGGTGAGACTGCGGACCGGGCGCCGTACAGGAGTCCGTCCAGCGCGCCACGTACGCCGTCCTGCCAGGCACTCATCGGCGCCTCCTCACGCAACCAGACCCCCCGATTGGTCCGATCTCTTCCACGGTAACCAGTTCCCGCCTGGCGTGTCGGGGAACACACGCGTTCGTGTCTTATCCGGGATGAAGGGACCGGATAGCCTGCGAGCATGCCTCCTACGAGTCCTCTCCGGGTCGTCGTCGCCAAGCCTGGCCTGGACGGCCACGACCGTGGCGCGAAGGTCGTCGCGCGGGCGCTGCGAGACGCCGGCATGGAGGTCATCTACACCGGCCTGCACCAGACCCCGGAGCAGATCGTCGAGACCGCGATCGCGGAGGACGCCGACGCGATCGGCCTGTCGGTGCTGTCCGGGGCGCACATGACGCTGTTCAAGCGGGTCCGCGAACTGCTCACCGAGCGGGAGGCCGACGACATCGTGGTGTTCGGCGGCGGCATCATCCCGGACGCCGACCTGCAGCCGCTGGCCGAGCTCGGCGTCCACAAGATCTTCACCCCCGGCGCGACCACCACCGAGATCGTCGAGTGGGTCCGCGCGAACGTCGGCGACGCCTCCGCCTCGACGGCCTGACCCGGGCGATCCGCTCCGGAGCGTGATGACGACTGCCCGGAGTCGTTCTGAACAGTCACGGCCTGTTCAGCCAGGTTACTAACCGGTAATACCGAATCGTTAAGAAGCACCTGGTTGTGCGGGCTGTCGAATCGCGGTCGCATACAGCCATGCGGCTGTCCGTTTCACGGCTGTTCAGCGGCGGGCTGTGTGGCACAGAACACATAGCCCTCGATGTCGGTTACTGTCCGGACAGGCGGGGACACGGTGCGGTGGGGGACGGTGACCCGTTCTACGCAGGACCAAGCGATATCCCATCGGGAGAGGGCAGGTAGACGATGAGGTTTGAACGATCACATACACGCAGGGCCGCGTTCGTGGCCGTCGCCAGCAGCCTGGTGCTGCTCGCGTCCGCGTGTGGTGGCGGTGACGACGAGAGCAGCGGCGGCAGCGGCTCGTCCGGGGGCGCAGCGCTCGAAGGCCGCGGTCCGATCACGTTTGCCACCGGCAAGGACACCTCCGGGAACCTGACGAACCAGGTCGCGGCGTGGAACTCGCAGCATCCGGACGAGAAGGTCACGGTGTCGGAGTTGCCCGAGTCCGCGGACCAGCAGCGCGCGCAGATGATCTCGAACGCCCAGAACAAGTCCGACGCGTTCAGCGTGCTGAACCTGGACGTGGTCTGGACCGCGGAGTTCGCGGCCAACCGCTGGGTCACCGAGCTGCAGCCGGACCAGTTCCCCGACCTGGGCAAGCTGCTGCCTTCGACGGTCGACACCGCGAAGTACCGCGACAAGCTGTACGCCGTACCGGTGACGTCCGACGGTGGTCTGCTGTACTACCGCAAGGATCTGCTGGACAAGGCCGGTGTGCAGCCGCCGAAGACCTGGGAAGAGATGGTCGCCGCCTGTGCCAAGGTGAAGGCACTGCCGGAGGCCAAGAACATCGGCTGTTACGCCGGGCAGTTCGAGAAGTACGAGGGCCTCACGGTGAACTTCTCCGAGGCCGTCAACGGTGCCGGTGGTGTCGTCGTCGGTGATGACGGCAAGCCGAACGTCGACACCCCGGAGGCGCTCGCGGGTCTGACCGCGCTGACCGAGGGCTTCAAGTCGGGCTTCATCCCGAAGGCCGCCATCACCTACCAGGAGGAGCCGGGCCGCCGGGCGTTCCAGGAGGGCAACCTGCTCTTCCACCGGAACTGGCCGTACGTGTACGCGTTGGCGGGCAAGACCGACGGCTCGTCGAAGATCGCCGGCAAGTTCGCGGTCGCGCCGCTGCCGGGTATGACCGGTCCGGGCGTGTCCACCCTGGGTGGTCACAACTACGCGATCTCGGAGTTCGCCAAGAACAAGGCGACCGCGGCGGACTTCATCAAGTTCATGTCCAGCGAGGAGCGGCAGAAGGCGAACATCGAGAAGACCTCGCAGGCGCCGACCTGGGCCTCGTTGTACGACGACGCGACGCTGAACAAGCAGTTCCCCTACCTGGCTCCGCTGAAGGCCTCCATCGAGGGCGCGAAGTCGCGGCCCAAGGTGGTCAAGTACGGCGATGTCACGACCGCGATCCAGGAAGCGGCGTACGGCGCACTGACCGGCACGATGACGCCGAAGGACGCGTTGTCGGGTCTGCAGACCAAGTTGAGCACGCTCATCACTCAATGACCGAAGCGGCGGGGCCGGTGCGCAGCTTCACAGCTTCGTGCCGGCCCCGACCTGTCGCTGCCCGCTCGATGCGAGCAGAGAGAAGGAGGCAGAGGTGAGTACATCCGCCCCGGTCGCAAAGCGGCCGACACCGGAGACCACCAAGACGCCCAAGCGGCGGAGCTCGTTCAACGAGGGCACCGGCCGGCTGGCGGCGTTGCTGCTGTCGCCGACCATGATCGTGCTGATCCTTGTCGTCGGGTTGCCGATCCTCGCCGCGCTGCGCGAGTCGCTGTACCAGAGTGGTCAGCGGATCGACGAGTCAGGCTTCATCGTCCAGGGCTCCGAGTTCGTGGGTCTCGACAACTACACGGCGATCTTCTCCGGCGAGACCGGCCAACGATTCTGGAACGCCTTCTACAACACCACGTTCTTCACCGTCGCCTGTGTGGTCATCGAGACCATTCTGGGTGTCGCGATGGCCCTGGTGATGCACAAGGCGTTCAGAGGCCGCGCCATCGTGCGGGCCAGCATCCTGGTCCCGTGGGCGATCCCGACCGTCGTCTCGGCGCTGCTGTGGAAGTGGATCTTCCAAGCCGACGGTATCGCCAACGAGATGCTCGGCACTCAGATCCTGTGGTCCACCGAGGGCTGGCAGTCGGTGCTGTCGGTCATCGTCGCCGATACCTGGAAGACCGCGCCGTTCATCGGGTTGCTGGTTCTCGCGGGCCTGCAGACGATCCCGGACGAGGTCTACGAGGCAGCCAAGGTCGACGGGGCCAAGGCGTGGTCGGCGTTCGTCCACATCACCATGCCGTTGGTGAAGCCGGCGCTGCTGGTGGCAGTGCTGTTCCGCATCCTCGACACACTGCGGATCTTCGACCTGCCGTTCGTGCTGGTCGGCCCGAACAAGGAGTCGGTCGAGACACTGTCGATCCTGGCGTACCTCGAAGCCAACCAGACCCGGTACGGGCCGGCGGCGGCGTACGCGACCCTGCTGTTCATCTACGTCGCTGTGGTCGCGTACGTGTTCGTGAAGCTGCTGGGGGCCGACGTGTTCGGTGACGCGATCCAGCGCAAGTCGAAGAAGAAGAACGGCAGGAACGGGCGAGGCCGGGGCAAGCAGGCGGACCCGGGCGCCCCAGTGGCCGGACTGACCGCCGGTGGCGGATTGGGAGGTGAATGATGGCTGTTGTTGCTGAGAAGGCTCCCGCAAGGGTCGACATCAAGGCTGCCGAGGCGCCGTGGTACCGGCGCTGGCTGCCGCTGATCGGTGTCGCGCTGATCGTGCTCTACTGCCTGTTGCCGTTCTTCTGGATGGTGGTGTCGTCGCTGCGGCGGCCGACCGACCAGTTCGAGAACACGATCATTCCGTCGCCCATTTCGTTCACCAACTTCACCGACGTGTTCAAGCCCGGCACCGGGTTCCAGCGTGGTCTGCTGAACAGCCTGATCGTGGCCGGCACGGTGACGATCCTGACGCTGATCATCGGCATGGTGGCGGCGTACACCCTGGCCCGGCTGGAGTTCCGGGGCAAGAACTTCGTGCTGGCGATCATCATCGTCACCTCGATGTTCCCGGGGATCTCGCTGGTGATCCCGCTGAAGAAGCTGTTCGTCAACATCGACTGGATCAACACCTACCAGGCGATGATCGTGCCCAGCCTGTCGTTCGCACTGCCACTGGCGGTGTGGCTCCTGACCGCGTTCTTCCGGCAAATGCCACGAGAACTCGAACAGGCCGCGATGGTGGACGGCTGTACGCCGGCCCAGGCGTTCCGCAAGGTGATCCTCCCGCTGGCCGCACCGGGTGTGTTCACCACCGCGATCATCACCTTCATCGCGGCCTGGAACGAGTTCCTGATCGCGCTGAGCATGGTGAACAAGAAGGAGTACCAGACCGCCAACGTGGTGATCTCGCAGTTCACCGGTACGTCGGGACGTGACCAACCGTTCGGCAGCCAGATGGCCGCCGGTGTGGTCGTCACGATCCCACTCGTGATCGCCGTCCTCATCTTCCAACGCCGAATCGTCGCCGGCCTGACCGCAGGCGGCGTCAAGTAAGGCCCTGAGAACGAAGGCCCGCTCACCCGAAACGGTGAGCGGGCCTTCGTCGTTCTCAGGCTTCGAGCCAGGCGGTGGTGTCCGGGGGGAGTTGGTTGTTGGTGAGCGGCTGGCTGCTCAGGAGGAGCTGCTGGTGGGGTGGAAGCGGGATGGGGGCGTCGCTGAGGTTGACCAGGCAGCGGAAGCCGTCGCGGGTGAAGGACAGGACGCCGGCTGGGGGTTCGTCGTCCCAGGTGAGGCGGCCTTCGCCGAGGGCTGGGTGTGAGCGGCGAATGCGGAGCGCGGCTTTGTAGAGGTTGAGGTGGCTGTCGGGGTCGTTGGCCTGGGTCTCGGCGGTCAGAGCTGACCAGTCGGCTGGTTGCGGAAGCCAAGGCTGGTCGGTGCCTGGGCCGAAGCCGAAGGGCGGCTCCGAGCCGCTCCACGGGATCGGGACACGGCAGCCGTCGCGGCCACGGACGGTGTGGCCGGAGCGTTCCCACGTCGGGTCGTCGAGAACGTCCTCGGGCAGATCCTCGACCTCGGGCAGCGCAAGCTCGTCACCCTGGTAGACATACGCACCACCCGGCAGCGCGAGCTCGAGCAGCGCCGCGGCACGTGCCCGACGGCGGCCGAGCTCCAGATCGGTCGGTACGACGCCCGCGCCGTCCAGCGCGTCCCGCTGATCCCGGCCGTACCGTGTGCGATGCCGGATCGTGTCGTGGTTGCTCAGCACCCAGGTCGCCGGTGCGCCGACGGCCCACAGGTTCTCCGTGGTGTGGTCGATGACCTCCCGCAAGTCCTTCGCGTCCCACGCACACTGCAGTACGTCGAAGTTGAACGCGGAGTGCAGCTCGTGCGGCCGCACGTACTGCGCCAGCCGCTCGGCCGGCGACAGCCACGCCTCGGCCACGAACACCCGCGGTCCTTGTGGCGTATCGGCGTACTCGTCGGCGATCGCCCGCCAGCGCTGGTGGATCGTGTGTACGCCGGGCTGGTCGTAGAACGGGTTGCCGACGTACTTCTCCCGCGTCGGTTCCCCGTTGTGCAGCGGTACGTCGGGCAACGTGGAGTCCTTGGCCATCGAGTCGGCCACGTCGATCCGGAAGCCGTCGATGCCACGGTCGAACCAGAATCGCAGGATCGCGTCGAACTCCTCGATCACCGTCGGGTTGTCCCAGTTCCAGTCCGGCTGGGAGATGTCGAACAGGTGCAGGTACCACTGCCCGTCGTCGATCTGCTGCCAGGCGCCGCCGCCGAACGCGGCCGGCCAGTTGGTCGGCGGCAGGCCGCCTTCCTTGCCGTCGCGGAACCAGAACAGGTCCCGCTCCGGAGAGCCCTTGCCCGCCGCCAGCGCGGCTTTGAACCACGGATGCTCCCAGGAGCAATGGTTCGGCACCAGGTCGATGAGGATCCGCAGGCCGAGCGCGTGCGCCTCGGCGATCAGCGCGTCCGCGTCCGCCAGTGTGCCGAACTCGGGGTTGATGTCGCGGTAGTCGGACACGTCGTACCCGCCGTCGAGGAGCGGGGACGGGTACCACGGGCTGATCCAGATCGCGTCGATGCCGAGGTCGGCGAGGTACGGCAGCCGGGCGCGGATGCCGTTGACGTCACCCGTGCCGTCACCATTGGCGTCGGCGAAGGATCGCGGGTACACCTGGTAGACGACGGCGCTACGCCACCAGTCGTCAGCTGGTCTGGTCCCAGAGTCGAACACTGGATCGGTCATGCGTCCCAGCCTGGCACGGCCTGGGAAGAATCCTGTGACGGTCGTCTCAGCGTGTACCCCGGCTGTTGCCGTGCCCGGCACGGTGGCTAGTCTCAGGCCGACGGAACGCGCCGGCGACCGTGCCCCTCCATTGGGTTCAGCCCGCCTGCCGCGGCCTACTCGAACAGGTGCGAGAGAGGGACCACAGTCGTGGACTTGATGGAATACCAGGCGAAGACGGTCTTCGCCAAGCACGGGGTGCGGACGACCGTGGGTGCGGTCGTCACGACTCCCGAGGAAGCCCGCGCGGCGGCCGAGAAGATCGGTGGCCGAGTGGTCGTGAAGGCCCAGGTGAAGACCGGTGGCCGCGGGAAGGCCGGTGGCGTCAAGCTCGCCTCCTCGCCGGACGAGGCGGAGGAGAAGGCCCGCGAGATCCTCGGGCTGGACATCAAGGGCCACGTCGTCAAGATCCTGAACATCGTGCCGGCCGCGGCGATCGCCGAGGAGTACTACTTCTCCTTCCTGGTCGACCGGGCCAACCGCAACTACCTCTGCATCGCGTCGGCCGCCGGCGGCATGGAGATCGAGGAGGTCGCGCACACCAACCCCGACGCGGTGGCGCAGATCTCGATCGACCCGGCCACCGGAGTGGACGAGGCGAAGGCGCGGGAGATCGCCACGGCGGCGAAGTACCCCGCCGACGTGATCGACGCCGTCGTACCGGAGATCGTCAAGCTGTACGACGTGTTCATCGCCGAGGACGCCTCGCTGGTCGAGGTGAACCCGCTGGTCAAGCTCGCCGACGGCAACGTCGAGGCACTCGACGGCAAGGTCACCCTGGACGAGAACGCGGACTTCCGGCACCCGGACCACGCCGAGTTCGAGGACGTCTCGGCGGCGGACCCGCTGGAGGCGGCGGCCAAGGCCAAGGGCCTGAACTACGTGAAGCTGGACGGTTCGGTCGGCATCATCGGCAACGGCGCCGGCCTTGTCATGTCCACGCTGGACGTGGTCGCGTACGCCGGTGAGGAGTTCGGCGGCCAGAAGCCGGCGAACTTCCTCGACATCGGTGGCGGCGCGAGCGCCGAGGTGATGGCGAACGGGCTGGAGATCATCATCTCCGACCCGCAGGTGGAGAGCGTGTTCGTCAACGTCTTCGGCGGCATCACCGCGTGTGACGAGGTCGCGAACGGCATCGTGCAGGCGTTCGAGCTGCTCGCGAGCCGCGGCGAGGCCGTCAGCAAGCCGCTGGTCGTCCGGCTGGACGGCAACAACGCCGAGGAGGGCCGCCGCATCCTCGACGAGGCCGGCCTGGCCGGTCTGGAGCGGGTCGACACCATGGACGGCGCCGCCAGGCGGGCCGCCGAGCTGGCTGCGAAGTAAGGGATCGCTGAACATGTCTATCTTCCTGACCAAGGACAGCAAGGTCATCGTCCAGGGCATGACCGGCTCGGAAGGCACCAAGCACACCACCCGGATGCTTGCCTCGGGCACCAACATCGTCGGCGGCGTGAACCCGCGCAAGGCGGGCCAGAGCCAGGATTTTGACGGCAAGTCGGTCCCGGTGTTCGGCACCGTCGCGGACGCCGTCAAGGAGACCGGCGCGGACGTGTCGGTCATCTTCGTGCCGCCGAAGTTCACCAAGGACGCGGTGCTGGAGGCCGTCGAGGCCGCCGTTCCGCTGGTCGTGGTGATCACCGAGGGCGTGCCGGTGCACGACACCGCCGCGTTCTTCGCCGCCGCGCAGGCGTCCGGCACCACCCGGATCATCGGCCCGAACTGCCCCGGCATCATCACGCCGGGCCAGGCGAACGCCGGCATCATCCCGGCCGACATCGCGGGTGCGGGCCGGATCGGTCTGGTGTCGAAGTCGGGCACGCTGACGTACCAGATGATGTACGAACTGCGGGACTTCGGGTTCTCCACCGCGATCGGTATCGGCGGTGACCCGATCATCGGGACCACGCACATCGACGCGCTGCAGGCGTTCCAGGAGGACCCGGACACCGACGCGATCGTCATGATCGGTGAGATCGGTGGCGACGCGGAGGAGCGGGCAGCCGCGTTCATCAAGGCGAACGTGACCAAGCCGGTGGTCGGCTACGTCGCGGGCTTCACCGCGCCGGAGGGCAAGACGATGGGCCACGCCGGCGCGATCGTGTCCGGTTCGTCGGGTACGGCGGCCGCGAAGCAGGAGGCCCTCGAGGCCGTCGGCGTGAAGGTCGGCAAGACGCCGACCGAGACCGCCAACCTGATGCGCGAGATCATGCAGGGCCTGACCAAGTAGGCATCAGCAGTAGCAAGCGGGACCTGCGGCATGGGCCGCGGGTCCCGTTGCTGTTTGCAGGGGGCTTACCTGTAGGCGACGGAGCGCTCGGTCGCGCGGATCAGCGTCTCCCGGAAGCCGCTGTCGGTGACGTCGAGGCCCTTCAGGACCGGGAACAGCAGGTAGACCACGCGATCTCCGGAGGCCGCGACACCGATCCGGTAGGTGAACTTCTTCCCGTCACCGGTGTCGAACGACGCTTCCCAGGTCTCGCCCTTCATCACGCTGGTCACGATCTCGCCGGTCGAGTCCACCTTCGCGTTCGAGACTGTCTTCTCGCAGCCGTCGACGTTCTTGCGGATCTGGGCGACGAAGGTGCTTGCCGCCTTCGCGGTCGCGAACTTGGCCACCGTGTCGTCCAGGCCGAACTCGGTCGGCACCTTCGCATCCGGCGTGAGGTAGGTCTGGGAGCCGTACTTGGTCGCCTTCGCCTTCTTCGGATCGAAGTTCTCGCACTGGGTGCCGGGGCCGGTCTTCGCCGGGGTGCTCACCCACGGCTTGTCGATCTCGGACAGCACTGGCAGGTCGACCGGCGCCATGAACCCCGGGGCCTCGGTGCTCGGCAGCAGACTCGGCTTCGCCAGCGGTGCCGCTTTGCTGCAGCCGCCGGACTGCGCGCAGATCCGCTTCGCGGCCGCAGCCGCCGCGGCCAGTACGGCGTTCGGCGGGGGCGGCGTCCCGGCGATCGTGTCGTGCTCCAGCACCATGGTCGCCTGACCGGCCACCGAGACGGCGATGGTCTTGTACTTCGTCTTGGTGCCCGAAGGCTGCCCGAACACGGCGATCCAGCCGCGCTCACCGACGCCGGTGGTCAGGTAGCTCGCGGACAGCCGGGTCTGCTTCTCGGAGTTGCACTGGCCGAGCCAGCCGACGATCGAGGTGTACGCCTTGCCGGCCGCGGCCGCGTCGTTCGAGACCTCGACGTACTGGACCGCGGTCTGCTTGGTGGCCGTGTTCTGGAACGTGCGGACCCAGGTGCGCAGTCCTGCCGGGTCGGCGAACCGCTGGGACTGGCACGCGAACGCGCGGTCCGGCGCGGTGCTGCCGTCGGCGGTCTTGGTGATCGTCCAGGCCCCGGTCGCGCCCAGTGGCTTCGCGGTGGCGCCGTCGAGCAGGGCCTTGTCGTCGGTGAGCACATTCGAGTCGGCGGACTTGTCGTCGGAGGCGCCACTGGCGTTCGCGCCGGGTGAGTTGTCGCCGCCGAACGCGTTCAGGGCGGCGACACCGCCGCCTCCGACCAGAAGAACGACCGCGATACCGGCCGCGATCGTCTGGTTCCGCTTACGCGCCTTCTGCCGGCGCGCCTCCCGGGCAGCGGCACGACCGCCGCCGCGCGGTGCGCGGTGGGAACCGGCCAAAGCTCGACCTCCTGACTGATTCCACCCGACAGTACCGGGTGGATCCCGGTCGCCCACAGTCAGCTACCCGCCGGCGAGAGGGGGTGAACCGAGCGTGAGCAAGCGCGCCGAAGTCTTCCATATCCGGCGTGTCAGAACGAGTGGCATCTCGCGGCAGGGTGACGATGGGAGTCAGATGACCGACATGTTGAGCCGCCCGGGCGCCCGTGACGGCGGACCACACCAGACGCCCGGGCCCGCCCCGTCCGACGTCGTCGCCCCGACCAAGCCGGTGGTCCTGTCGGCGGCGCTCTCGGCCGGAGCCTGCCTGCTGACCGGTCTGCTCACGTGTGCGGCGGTGGCCGTGATCGGCTGGCTGGCCGCGACGTTCGGCGGCGCCTCCGGAGCTCTCCGCGCCGGCGCATCCGCCTGGCTGGTCGCGCACAAGGCCGGTGTGACGCTCGGCAGCGGTTCGCTCACGGTCGCACCGCTCGGTCTGACGTTGTTCTTCGGCTGGTGCCTGTACCGCGGCGGCAAGTCCGCGGCCAGGAACAGCGCCGCCGACCGGACCGGGGACCTGATCCTGCTGTCCGGAGTGTTCGCCGTCGTCTACGGCCTGGGCGGGCTGATCGTGGCGCTGCTCACAGCGGATGGATCGCTGAAGGTGCACCCGCTGGCGGCGTTCCTCGGTGCCGGGACGATCGCGTTCGTCGCCGGGACCCTCGGCATACTGGTCGAGTCCGGTGCGGCGGCGGACATCGCCGATGCGACACCGATCGGTCTCCGCGACACCGTGCCGGCCGCGGCGGCCGCCGTCCTGACCGTGATCGCGATCGCATCGATGCTGTACGGCGTACTGCTCGCGATCCATTTCTCCCGCATCACCGGCATGCTCGAGCTGCTGGACGCCGGTGTGATCGGATCGGTCGTGCTGTTCGCCATCTGCCTGATGCTGGTGCCGAACATGATCCTGTACGTCGTCTCGTTCCTGGCCGGACCCGGCTTCCAGCTGGGCGTGGGTACGACGATCGCCCCGACCGGAGTGGATGTCGGCAATCTGCCGGCGCTGCCGCTGCTGGCCGCAGTACCTGAAGATGGCGCAACACCGACCTACCTGCTCGCATTGACCGCTCTGGTCCCGCTGATCGCTGGCGTCGTGGCCGGGCTGGTCGTGGTGCGGCGCGGTCTGGTCGATGAGGAGGCGGATGCGCTCGGGTGGGACGCGTTCGCGCTCCGCGGTGGTATCGCGGCTCTGATCGCGGGCGTGATGCTCTACGTGCTGATGGCGTTGTCGGGCGGCTCGGCCGGCCCCGGTCGGATGTCGGCCGTGGGGATCCCGGCCGCGTTGCCGGCGGCCGGCGTACTGGCTGCCGGGATGGCGATCGGGGCGGCGATCACCGCCGCGGTGATCGCCTCCCGCCGACCGGCTGACGTTGAGGCGGACACCGCGGGATAAGGTTTGCGGCGTGACAGACCCGGTTGCGCCCACTCCTGAACCTGCACGCCTCGTCGTGCTGGTGTCCGGATCGGGATCGAATCTGCAGGCCTTGCTGGACGCCTGCGCCGACCCGGCGTACGGCGCTCGCGTCGTCGGCGTCGGCGCCGACCGGGACGGGATCGCCGGGCTGGACCGGGCCGCGACCGCCGGTGTGCCGACGTTCGTGCACAAGGTCAAGGACTACGCCGAGCGGGTCGAGTGGGACCGTGCGCTGACTACGTCGGTGTCCGAGCACAAGCCCGATCTGGTCGTGTCGGCCGGCTTCCTGAAGCTGGTCGGCGACGACTTCCTGGCCGCGTTCGGCGACCGGTACATCAACACCCACAACGCGCTGCTGCCCGCGTTCCCCGGCATCCACGGGCCGCGGGACGCGCTCGAGTACGGCGTGAAGGTGGCCGGCGCGACGCTGTTCTTCGTGGACGGCGGCGTCGACACCGGGCCGATCATCGCGCAGGTCGTCGTGCCGGTCGAGGACGACGACACCGAAGAAACCCTCACCGAGCGGATCAAGGAGGTCGAGCGCCGCCAGTTGGTGGAGTGGGTCGGCCGGCTGGTCCGCGAGGGCTGGACCATCACCGGACGAAAGGTTCGACTGAAGTGAGCACCGACCGCAGGCCGATCCGCCGGGCGCTGATCAGCGTCTACGACAAGACCGGTCTGGAGGAGCTCGCGACAGCACTGTCCGCGGCCGGCGTCCAGCTGGTGTCGACCGGTTCCACCGCGGCCCGGATCGCGGCGGCCGGCGTACCGGTGACCAAGGTCGAGGAGCTGACCGGGTTCCCGGAGTGCCTGGACGGGCGGGTCAAGACGCTCCACCCGAAGGTGCACGCGGGGCTGCTGGCCGACGTACGCAAGAACGAGCACGTCGAGCAGTTGGCAGAGATGCGCGTCGAGCCGTTCGACCTGCTGGTGAGCAACCTGTACCCGTTCACCGAGACCGTTGCGTCCGGTGCGTCGACGGACGAATGCATCGAGCAGATCGACATCGGCGGCCCGTCAATGGTCCGCGGTGCGGCCAAGAACCACGCCAACGTTGCCGTCGTCGTCTCGCCGTCCCGCTACCCGGAGGTCATTGCGGCGTTGGCTGCCGGTGGATTCAGCCTGGAGGAGCGGCAGCGGCTGGCCGTGGACGCCTTTGTGCACACGGCGTCGTACGACGTGGCCGTCGCTTCCTGGATGGGCAGTGCGCTCACCGACACCTCCGACGGCAGCGGGTTCCCGGCCTGGGCCGGTGCGACTTGGGAGAAGGCGGCGGTACTGCGGTACGGCGAGAACCCGCATCAGCCGGCGGCGCTGTACACCAACGGTCGTGGCGGTCTCGCCTCCGCGGAGCAGTTGCACGGCAAGGAGATGTCGTACAACAACTACGTCGACGCCGACGCGGCCCGGCGTACCGCGTATGACTTCAGTGAGCCGGCCGTCGCGATCATCAAGCACGCGAACCCGTGCGGCATCGCGGTCGGCAAGGACATCGCCGAGGCACACCGCCGCGCCCACGAGTGCGACCCGGTCTCGGCGTACGGCGGTGTGATCGCGACCAACCGGCCCGTCTCGGTGGACCTGGCCAAGCAGGTCGCGGAGATCTTCACCGAGGTGCTGGTCGCGCCGGCCTACGAGGACGGCGCTGTCGAGATCCTTCAGGGCAAGAAGAACATCCGGCTGCTGGTGGCGGCCGCACCGACCGACGGCGATGCCGTTGAGATGCGTGGGGTCAGCGGTGGGCTGCTGATGCAGCACGTCGATCGCTTCCAGGCCCCTGGTGACGACCCGTCCGCGTGGACGCTGGCGGCCGGTTCCGCGGCCTCGCCTGAGGTGCTGGCCGACCTTGCGTTTGCGTGGAAGGCGTGCCGCGCGGTCAAGTCCAACGCGATCCTGCTCGCCTCCGACGGCGCCTCGGTCGGCGTCGGCATGGGCCAGGTCAACCGCGTCGACTCCTGCCGTCTCGCCGTCTCCCGCGCGGGTGAGCGCGCCGCCGGCTCCGTGGCTGCCTCAGACGCCTTCTTCCCCTTCCCCGACGGACTCGAGGTCCTGATCGAGGGTGGCGTGAAGGCAGTAGTCCAGCCCGGCGGCTCCATCCGCGACGAAGCCGCCATCGAAGCCGCAGAGAAGGCCGGCATCACCATGTACTTCACCGCCACCCGCCACTTCTTCCACTGAGCCCGAGCCGCTGACGGCTTCGGACCGCGGACACCAAGTGGGGTCCCCGGACAGGAAATACCCTGTCCGCGGACCCCACTTCCTGTCCGAGACATCCGCTGCTGGTGCGCTCTTGCCTTACCCGTTGAGGTCGTGGCGGAACATCACTTGGTGGCCGTCGGCGCGGGTGGTGCCGTCGGCGTACCAACCTGTTGATTCGTAGAAGCGCTGGCCCTGGGGGTAGTCGGCCAGGGTCCACAGGATGGCTTGCTGGTAGGCGGCGAGCGCGTCGAGTGCGGTGCGCATGAGGTTGGTGCCGAGGCCGGTGCGCCAGTGGGCCGGGTCGACGGCGATCGTGTCGAGCTCGCCCAGCTGGGGATCGACCGGATCGCGGCTGGGCCCGATCCCGACCAAGCCTGCGATGGAGCCGTCGGCTTCGGCGACCCACCAGCTGGTGCGGTCGCTGGCCAGATCGGTTGCCCAGCGTTGGATCCGGCCCGCGTCGGCCTCGATCGGTGGCATCAGGCCGGTGAAGCCTGCGTTCCAGGAGTCGACATAGATCTCGACGACTCGCGGTGCGTCGTCGGCCGTGGCTGCACGGATCTGAACGGTCACGGCGTCAGTCTGCTACACCTGGAATGGCTGGGAGTCGACCAGGGTCAACCCAGGTTCGGGGCCTAGATACCTCAGGGTCGGGTGTTGACGGCTGTTCTGGTTGCTGACGCGTTTCATTGCGGCCATGAACCACGAGCGGTACGTGGTTTCGGGTCGTGCGTCCCACGTTTGTTCCAGGGCATGGCTGAGCAAGCCGCGTCGTTGGTGTGCGGGACCGGTTTCCTGGGCCGTCTCCGCGCTCAGGGATGCGGAGACCGCCAGCCGGGACGGCCCGGCGCCGGTGAGCACCTGGTAGAACAGCGGCTCGGGGCGGGTCAATCCGAGGACCAGCGTGTCCGATCCACAGGTGTCCGCGACCGAGACGATGCGCGCACCGGTCGGGCATTTCGCCCACAGCTCCTGGAAGAAGTCGTCCAGCAGCGGGCCGTCCGAGCACGCGAAGACCTCGTCCTTCAGATCCTGTTCCGGGATCGGGTCGCGGTCACGGACCTGGAACCCGTGACCGCACAGAACGAGGATCATCAAGTCGTCAGGCTGCAGCTGGCCGACGACTTTGGTGAGCCGGTCCTTGATGACGGCGACCCTGGTGTCGTACTCAGTCACCCATGCGCGAACGGTCAGGGACTGCGCAGGGATCACACCGGGCAGGAACCCCTTGTACCAGGCGATGTCGTTCAGCACACCCTGCAACGACGCGAAGGAATACCGCTCGCCGTCGTACCTGAAGGCTTTGGGTGCAGGGACGCCGATGAGGACGACGATCGCATTCCCCATGACGACTCAGCCGGCCGGCGAGGCCGACGGTGCGACTGACGAGGTGGCCGGCGCCGATGGATTGACCTGCGGGTCCGCGCCGGACTCGGCACCGGCCAGCCGGATCGCGATGAGCGATGCGACGACGAGGATGGCGACACCCGCGGACAGTACGGCGATCGTGCCGCGCAGGAGCCGAGCTTTGTCGAGAACCTCGGCGACGCCGTCGAGGGCGCCACGCTCGGCGATGGCCTGCTGTGCACGGAGACGTCCACGAGTCTCCAGCGCCGCCAGCCAGAGCCCGCCGAAGATGATGATCGCGCCGATAGCCGCCAGGATGAGAGCCAGCACGCCGGAGAACCGCTGCGCCCAGGTGCCCGTGATCTGTTGGTTGTCCCCGACGGTCGACACCGTCCCGGGGAGATCGATGCCGAACATCAGGACAGTCAGCAGGAGCACCACCAGGACGGCCGCCACAGCAGCCGCGATGCCACTGATCAGCGCGAACTTCGGATCGTACTCACCGGGCGCGATCTCGGCGACCTTGTCCTCGTCGTCAGGTTCAGCCTGCTCCTCAGCCACACGCTCCACCACACTGACGGCGGCCGGCGGTAGTGCAGTTCCGTTGACCGTGGCAACCACCTGATACTCGCCCCACGAGTCTTTGCCCGCAGTGAAGACGTGTTTGCCGGCTGTCCTGGGCACAAAGGGCGTGCCGGCACGGGTCCACGCGTACGTCGCGGATTCGTTGGCGGGATCCACCTCCGCGGTCAGCGTCACCTCCGTATCGGACGGAACCTTCAAGATCATCTGACCGCTCTCCGGGTCCGGCGTCGCCGGCGAGTCCCCACCTTCGGCCGACAACTTCACCTTGACTCTCGGCGTGCCCTGATCTTCAGCCGGCAACGTGACTTGAGTAGTCATCCCGGACGCCCCCCGCCCCTGATGGAATCGATCCCCCGAACGATGCCGCGATGGTGACACGCAGTAGCCGCGATGTCTACGGCCCGACCCCGGGCGATACCTCTTCGCGACCTAGTGGGATGTCACTCAGTTGGGGACGATGAGGCCCAGGGCGGCGATGGCGGCGCCGGCGGCGATCAGGAAGGCGGTGTCGAACATGCGGCCGCGGACGTGGAGGAGGCCGGCGGCGGTGTCGGAGAGGGTGGCGCGGAGCAGGCCGGCCAGGACGACGCTGCCGGCGAAGATCAGTACGCCGTTGCGCCAGTCGTAGAAGGTGAGGATGACCAGCCCGGTCGCGGCGACCAGGAGCGAGACCACCAACGGCCATTCGCTGCTGCGCTGAGCCTCGCCCGCCATCAGCACGTCACGCTCTTCTCGTTCCGTCCCGGCCGGGTCACTGCGCCAGGCTCGCTTCGGCGGCCTCGACCACGTTGGTCAGCAGCATCGCCCGGGTCATCGGGCCGATCCCACCCGGCATCGGCGCGATCCAGGAAGCCTGCTCGCGGGCGGCGGCCTCGATGTCGCCGACGATCTTGCCCTCGGCGTTCCGGCTGGTGCCGACGTCCAGCAGGACAGCGCCCGGCTTCACCATGTCCGCGGTGATCAGCCCGGCCGACCCGGCGGCGGCGATCACGATGTCGCCGGTGCGTACGACGGACGCCAGGTCGGTGGTGCCGGTGTGGCATTGGGTCACGGTGGCGTTCTCGCTCCGGCGGGTGAACAGCAGACCCATCGGGCGGCCGGCGGTCACGCCCCGGCCGATGACGACCACATGCGCGCCCGCGATCGGAACGTCGTACCGGCGGAGGAGTTCGACGCAGCCCTTCGGAGTGCACGGCAGCGGGCCGTCCTGGCCGAGGACGAGCTTGCCGAGGCTGACAGGGTGCAGGCCGTCGGCGTCCTTGGCCGGGTCGATCAGGCCGAGGATCGTGTTCGTGTCGACATGCTTGGGCAGCGGGAGCTGGACGATGAAGCCGGTGCAGTCCGGGTTCTCGTTCAGCTCGCGGACCTTCGCGGCGATCTCGTCCTGGGTCGCGGTGTCCGGCAGTTCGACCTGGATCGACGCGATCCCGACCGCCGCACAGTCACGGTGCTTGCCGGCCACGTACGCCCGGCTGCCCGGGTCGTCCCCGACCAGGATCGTGCCGAGCCCGGGCACCACGCCCTGCTCGGCCAGCTTCGCGACCCGGACCTTCAGCTCGTCCTTGATCGCCGCCGCGGTGGCCTTGCCGTCCAGAATCTGCGCCGTCACAAAGCAGGAGTCTGCCATGCGGACCGCCAGGCCATCACAACTGCCACCCAGCGCCGAGCTCACGTGGCGCGCCCCGCCGCGCCACGTGATTGTGATGGCGTGGCGGTCCGGGAATCCACCAGGCCTTGCCGCGGTTGAGGCAGATAGTTTATTCTTGAACTACTGAGCAGCGAGGAGACCACCATGCCCGCCGTGACCGTCAGCGACATCACTGTGCTGCCCCGCGTCCACCAGCCGGATCCGGCCGTCGCGCACGAGCGGGCGGTGAAGTCGGTGACGTCCGCGCCGAGCGGCTTCGAGGGTGAGGGATTCCCGGTACGGCGTGCGTTCGCCGGCGTCGACCTCCGCGACCTGGACCCGTTCATCCACATGGACCAGATGGGTGAGGTCGAGTACGCTCCGGGCGAGCCGAAGGGCACGCCGTGGCACCCGCACCGAGGCTTCGAGACCGTCACCTACATGCTCGACGGGATCATGGAGCACCAGGACTCCAACGGCGGCGGCGGTGTCATTTCGAACGGCGACACCCAGTGGATGACCGCGGGCAGCGGGCTGCTGCACATCGAGACCCCGCCGGAGCATCTGGTGCTGAGCGGCGGCTTGTTCCACGGCATCCAGCTGTGGGTGAACCTGCCGAAGGTGCAGAAGTGGGCGCCCCCGCGCTACCAGGACATCCGCGGCGGTGACGCTGCCCTGCTGTCCACGGAGGACGGCGGCGCGCTGATCCGGGTGATCGCGGGCTCGGTCGACGGCCATGACGGCCCCGGCTCGACCCACACACCGATCACGTTGGTCCACGCGACCGTGAGCCCGGGCGCCGAACTGGTACTGCCGTGGCAGCCGGACTACAACGCCCTCGTCTACGTGCTGGCCGGTCAGGGCACGGTCGGCGCCGAGCATCGCCCGTTCCGCAAGGGCCAGCTGGCGGTCTTCGGCCCGGGTGACACGATCCGCACCGCGGCGAGTACGACGCAGCCCCAGGCGGAGCCGAACCTGGACGTCCTGATCATCGGCGGCCGCCCGATCCGCGAGCCGATCGCGATGGCTGGGCCGTTCGTGATGAACACGCGCGCCGAGGTAGTCCAGGCCTTCGAGGACTTCCAGGCCGGCAAGCTCGGCTCGATCCCCGCCGTCCACGGCGCTCCGACGGAACTGCGCAGTACCGAGTAGCGTGTCCTGGACAACCTGAAACCCCGGTTCTACCTTCAAATGAAGGGGAAACGGGGATTTCAGGGGGCATCATGTCGCGTTTCCGGAAACTTGCGCTGATTGTGTCCGCGGTGGCACTGACCGTCGCCGCCGGTGCACCCTTCCCGGCCTCGATCCCGTTGCCGAACGACTTCCAGCCGGAAGGCATCGCCACCGGGCCCGGGGCAACGTTCTACGCCGGATCGCTCACCACGGGTGACATCTTCCGGGGCAGCCTGCGGACCGGCAAGGGTGCGATCTTCGTTGACGCGCCGCCGGGCCGCTCGGCCTCCGGGATGAAGGTCGAACGAGACGCGAAACGGCTGTGGGTGGCCGGCGGCGCGACCGGACATGCGTACGTGTACAGCACCCGCAGCGGCTCGACAATCAAGGATCTGGTGCTCGCCACCGGCGACAGCCTGATCAACGACGTCACGGTGACCGAGCATGCGGCGTACTTCACCGACACGTTCGCTCCAGTGATCTACAAGGTGCCGATCGGCCACCACGGCCGGATCGGCACGCCGCAGACGATTCCGCTCAGTGGGCCTGCCGCCGTGATGGGGGAGTTCCCCAATCTGAACGGGATCGGCGCACCCCGGAGCGGAAAGTGGCTGATCCTCGGGCGCTCGTCCCGCGGCGAGCTGTACCTGGTGAACCCGCGGACCGGTGCCAGCCGGACGATCGCGATCACCGGCGGCACCATCACCCCCGGTACACCGGACGGGATCCTGCTCGACGGCCGGACGCTGTGGGTGGTGGAGAACTTCGCTGAGCGGCTGGTCAAGATCAGGCTCAGTGGGGACCTGACCAGCGGCCGGATCACCGAGACCTTCACCAGCAAGCTGTTCCGCATCCCCACCACCGTGGCCAAGTCCGGCGACCGGCTCGCGCTGGTGAACGCCCGCTTCGATCTGGGCTTCCCACCGCCGTTCGGGCCGGGAGCACCAGCAGGCACCGACTTCGACGTGGTGCAGATCAACAAGCCCTGAGGTCAGCCCTCCGGGTAGAACAGGAACAGGGTGCAGCCCTTTTCCGACTGCGGCACATGGGACGACCCGGCCGGGGCATGGATGAACGAACCGGCCGGATAGTCGCGGATCCCGTCGTTGAACACACCATCGACGACGTAGACCTCCTCCGGTCCCGGGTCGTGTACGTCGATGCCCTCCCAGCAGGAGCCTGGGTCCATCCGGAGCACGTGCGCCGAGGCGACGCCGTTGGTCCACAGCGATCGCAGGCTGATTCCGGGGAACAGTTCACGGACCGGCGCGTCGTCGACCGACGCCCATTCGTAGTTCTGCATACCTACGATCCTGAGATATCCACAGGGATATCCCCAGTGTCTGGATAGTCTCGTTCAGGTACTTTTCTGTCATGAGTCCGCATCGCGTCGTCGCGCTGGTCTCGGCACCGCAGGGGAGCTTCGAGCTGGGCTGCGCGGCCGTCGTGTTCGGCAACGACCGGTACCGGTTCAGCGTGTGTACCGAGCGGCCGGGCGCGGTCCGGACGCTTGGAGGTTTCGACCTGCTGGTGACGTCCGGGTTGCGGGCGCTGGACCGCGCCGACACGATCGTCGTTCCGGGCTGGCTGCCGGTCGGCCGGATGCCGACCGACGCGGTGCTGCGCGCCTTGCGGCGGGCCCATCGACGTGGTGCCCGGCTGGTGAGCATCTGCTCGGGTGCGTTCGCGTTGGCGGCGACCGGTCTGCTCGACGGTCGCCGCATCACCACGCATTGGCGGCAATGCGACGTACTGCAGCAGCAGTTCCCCGCGGTCCGGGTGGATCCGGATGTGCTCTACATCGACCACGGTGACATCGCGACGAGCGCCGGCTCCGGTACCGGGATCGACCTGTGTCTCCATCTCGTCCGCAACGACCACGGCGCCGCGTACGCCGCTCAGATCGCGCGGACGATGGTGATGCCGCCGCACCGGGAGGGCGGCCAGGTCCAGTACCGGACCGACGACCGCCCACAGTCTCCCGATGCGTTGGGTGCCTTGCTGGACTGGGCGACCGAGCGACTCGCCGAGCCGATCACCGTGGACGACCTGGCCGCGCGGTTGAACGTGTCACCGCGGACACTCGCCCGACGCTTCGCGATCGAGCTCGGAGTGGCTCCGGGGCAGTGGCTGCTGGCGCAACGGATCGGCCGGACCCGTGCCCTGCTGGAGGAAACCGACCTCCCGATCGAGACCATCGCGACCCGCGTCGGCCTCTCATCGGCCACCAACCTGCGCCGCCGCTTCCACACCGCCGTCCGCACGACGCCCAGTGCCTACCGCCGAGCCTTCCGAGCTCAGAAGTCCCCGGAGTTGTCGAGGTCGATGTAGTAGCGGATCCGCGGGTCGTCCGGGTCGCCGCCGTACGCCTCGATGAAACGCCGAGCCGCGGGAGGGCCGCCGTACTGCGGATTGAGCTCGCCGGACAGGCTCTTGTACATCAGTGCGAGGTCTATGTAGCGGTCGCCGGTTCCGAGCCGGCTGAGGTCGAGGAGGCCGGTGAAGCGCAGCGTCTCGGGGTCGATGAAGACGTTCGGCGCCGCGTAGTCGCCATGGGTGACCATCTCCCGCTCACCCGGGAAGGGTGAGAGGAACGGGCAGTCGGGCAGTTCATGCAGCGCATGAAGGCCGTCCGCGATCGCGGTAAGGACGGCCGGCCGGTCGCGGGCCGGCCACGGCTGGGACGCGTCCCGACCGGGCAGCTCGCTGGTCAGCAGCCAGTTGTTGCCTCGATCAACGACTGTCGGACACGGGAAGCCGGTCGTGCCGAGCCAGGCCAACCGGTCGGCCTCGTCGTCGATGCCCGGACCTGCCTTGTAGAACAGGCGTTCCCGGCCTCGGTCGAGCCGTACGACGACTGCCTCGGAGTTGCCGAGATGGATCGGTTCGGCGCCGACGGCGCCGAACCCAAACACGAGGGAGTTAAGATACACACACCGAATATTTAGGTGCAACGCCGAGATCAGCTCCCCATTTCCGGTGTCGCCGTCGAGCGACCAGATCATCGCGCCACCCAGATCGCGCTTCGAGATGTACTGCGCCTTGCGCTTCATCTCCACCGGGTCGTCCCAGGTCCAGAACGTCGTACCGTCGAAGATCCAGGCGAAGCCGGCCTTGTTGTCGCGGTAGACGGTGTAGTTGGACAGCTGCGCCTTGAGATAGCGGTAGTCGTCCGTACCGGGCTCGAACGTGCCCGGTGCGGCGCCCGTCGAGGGCTGGAAGAGGCCGTGGTTCTGATCGGTCACGCCGGTCCAGCCGTGGGAGTAGAACGGCACGCCCATGACCAGTTGGCTCCGGGGTGCGCCCCGGGCCAGGTAGGCGTCGATCGTCACCTGCGAGCTGAACTCCGGTGTGGTCGGGTCACCCTTCGGTCCGTCGATCGCGGACTGCTGGTTCGTCAGCTGCTCCCACGGGCCGTGGTAGTCGTACCCCTGCGTCGTACCGAAGGTCAGGTCCTTGAACAGCTTGCGGACCTCGAACCCGTTGTCGATCATCGTCGGATTCGCCGGCAGGAACGCGGTCAGGTTGTAGCGGCCCTTGAACGGCCAGGACAACCGGTCGAGTTGGGTGCGGTACTCGTGGACCAGGGCGGTGAAGTTCTGCTTGTCCTCGGGCCGGATCACGTTGCCCGGGTTGCCCTCGCTGCCGGGCCACTCCCAGTCGAGATCGATCCCGTCGAAGACACCCTTGGCGGCACCCGCGGGCAGGCCGGGCAGGTTGCCCTTCAGCCACATGTCCACACAGGACTTCACATGCGCGGCCCGCGAGGCCGGCGTGAGTGCGGCGTCGGAGAAGTACTTCGAGCCGGTCCAGCCGCCGAGCGAGATGCTGATCCGCAGCTTCGGGTACTTCTTCTTGAGTTTCCTGAACTGGTTGAGGTTGCCGTTGAGCACCTGCCCCGGCTCGTCGGCCTGGCCGTCGACGCTCTGCTCGGCGCTGAACGGCCGCTGGTAGTCGGCCCACGCGTCGCTGCTCAGGCAGTTCCCGGCAGCGTCGACGAACCCGAACGCGTAGTTGATCTGGGTCAGCCGCGCGGCCGACCCGTTCTTGACCAGATCGCTGACCAGGAAGTTCCGGTCGTACCCGCTCCAGTTGGTGTAGTACCCCACCACCCGCTTGCTGTCGTGCGCCTCGGCCGGTACGGCGGCAATGCCCGCCATCCCGACCCCGGCCGCGACCAGCAACGCCACACTCCGACGTCTCATTCGACTCCCCACCTGGCGGTTCGAGGGACAAAGTGCGCTCACAGTAGGACTGTTCCGACGATTTACACAATGTCTCTACCAAAAAATCTCTGACCTAGAATTCGCGGATGATCAGACCCGCGACGGACGGCGACGCGGACGCGGTCACGACGATCGTGAAGACCGCGTTCGAGGGCTACATCCCGCGGATGGGCGTGGCCCCGATCCCGATGGTGATGGACTACCGCGCGGCCAT
Organism: Kribbella sp. NPDC050281; assembly: GCF_040655855.1. Lineage (NCBI taxonomy): Bacteria > Bacillati > Actinomycetota > Actinomycetes > Propionibacteriales > Kribbellaceae > Kribbella > Kribbella sp. NPDC050281. The sequence goes on from NZ_JBFAKS010000031.1 coordinate 83,284, forward strand.
CGCGGCCGGGAAGGTCTGGGTGGCCGGGGAGCCGATCGCGGGCCTCGTGGTGCTGGAGGACAAACCGGACTCGCTGCTGCTGGACGTGCTCGCCGTCTCGCCCGAGGCCCAGGGCCGCGGCATCGGCGCCGCCCTGCTGGCCTTCACCGAGTCCGAGGCAAGGGCTCGCGGCTTCGACCAGATCACCCTCTACACCAACGCCGCGATGACCGAGAACCTCGCCTACTACCCGCGCCACGGGTACGTCGAAACCGGCCGCGAGACCGTCGAGGACCGGCACCGCGTCTTCTTCCGCAAGGACCTCGCGTAGGGTCGCCGGCATGACGGACGTGCGTGCGGATCTGGCGCCTACGGGTGCGTTGCGGGCTTCGATCAACCTGGGCAACCCAGTGCTGGCGCAGGGGACTTCCGAGCAGCCGGGCGGGGTCACGGTGGACATCGCGCGGGAGATCGGGCGGCGGCTCGACGTACCAGTGGAGCTCGTCTGTTTCGACGCCGCGCGGAAGTCGTTCGAGGCGATGGCGACCGGCCAGGCGGACATCTGCTTCCTCGCCGTCGATCCCGCCCGGGCCACGGAGGTCGCGTTCACCGCGCCGTACGTCGTCATCGAGGGCGTTTTCGCCGTACCGCGAGACTCTGCCCTCACGACCGTCGACGAGGTGGACAGCCCAGGGGTCCGCATCGGCGTGAAACAGGGGTCGGCGTACGACCTCTACCTCACCCGGGAGTTGCGGAACGCAACCGTCGTCCGCGGCAACGAAGGTGTTGACGTGTTCCTCGCCGAAGGCCTCGAGGCCGCGGCCGGGATCCGGCAGCCGATCGCCAGGTTCGTTGCCGCCACCCCCGAGGTGCGGCTGATCGACCAACGATTCATGGAGATCCGGCAGGCCGTCGGCACCACGAAGAACCGCCGTCCGGAGACCGTTGCCTTCCTCCACGATCTGGTCGAGGACCTGAAGGCGAACGGATTCGTTGCCGACTCCCTCCTTCGGTCCGGGCAGCCCGACGCCTCGGTCGCTCCGCCCGCCTGACGCTCGGTGCCCGATCGGGCACCGGCCGGGCAGGTTGATGCCACGGCAGCCGATTCGCGAAACCATCCGGTACGGTCCGGACATCTAACGGTGTGTGGCTGATCGGCTCCGCTTCGTGAGGCGTGGTTGATCAGTCCGTCGTGAGGACAACCGAACGGGAGGGTCTCCATCGTGGTATCCACACCACGATCGAGGCGTATCGGCGTTGCCGCCGTCGCCTCGATCGCTGCCTTGGGTCTGGGGCTGTCCGGCCCAGCACAAGCATCAGCCGCTCCAGCACAACCACATCCCCTGGCCGCCAAGGCGACGGGCCATGCACCGGATCAGCGCGTCACACTGGTCACCGGCGACCGGATCACACTGTACGGCGGCGATCCGGGCCGCGCCTCGGTCGAGCCAGGCGCCGGCCGCCGCGGCATCGTCTTCTCGACGCAGCGCGTGCAGGACCATCTGTACGTCGTACCGTCCGACGTCCGCGAGCGGATCGCCCAGGGGCATCTGGACCGCCGGCTGTTCGACGTCACCGGCCTGATCAACGCGGGGTACGACGACAAGTCCACCGGCGCGATCCCATTGGTCGTGACGTACGCCGGTCAGGCGAAGACGCGATCCACCGCGCCCGGTGCGACGGTGACCCGCCAGCTGCCGGTCGTCAACGGCGCCGCGCTGAGGGTGGACAAGGCGAAGGCCGGTGCGTTCCTGGCCGGAGTCACCTCGACCCGTTCCACGGCCGGCGTCGACAAGATCTGGCTGGACGGCAAGCGTGAGATCAGCCTCGACCAGTCGGTGCCGCAGATCGGCGCACCGGCCGCGTGGCAGGCCGGCTACACCGGCAAGGGCATCTCGGTCGCCGTCCTCGACACCGGCATCGACACCTCGCACCCGGACCTGGCCACCCAGGTCGCGGGGGCGAAGGGCTTCACCGAGGAGCCGGCCGAGGACCTGGTCGGCCACGGCACCCACGTCGCGTCGACGATCGCCGGTACGGCGGCCGCGTCGGCCGGCAAGTACAAGGGTGTCGCGCCGGACGCGAAGCTGTACGACGGCAAGGTCTGCGAGCAGGGTGGCTGCACCGAGTCCGCGATCATCGGCGGGATGGAGTGGGCCGCGACCGAGGTGAAGGCCAAGATCGTCAACCTCAGCCTCGGTGGCACCGACACCCCGGACGTCGACCCGCTCGAGGAGGCCGTCAACCGGCTGACCGCGCAAACCGGCACCCTGTTCGTCATTGCTGCAGGCAACGACGGTCCCGGTGACAGCACCGTCGGTTCGCCGGGCAGTGCGGACGCCGCACTGACCGTCGGAGCCGTGGACAAGCAGGACAAGCTGGCCGAGTTCTCCAGCCGCGGTCCGCGGGTCGGCGACGGCGCGGTCAAGCCCGACGTCACCGCGCCCGGTGTCGCGATCGTCGCGGCGAAGGCGAAGAAGTCGATCATCGGTACGCCGGTCGGTGACCAGTACCTGATGCTCGACGGTACGTCGATGGCCACCCCGCACACCGCCGGCGCGGCCGCACTGCTGGCCCAGCAGCACCCGGCCTGGAAGGCCGCCGAGCTCAAGGGCGCGCTGATGGCGTCCGCGAAGCCTGCCGCCGACCAGACCGCGTTCGAGCAGGGCGCCGACCGGATCGACGTTGCCAAGGGCATCAAGCAGAGCGTGATCTCCGAGCCTGGCAGTCTCTCGTTCGGTACGGCGGTCTGGCCGCACAACGACGACTCCCCGGTCACCAAGACGCTGACCTACCGCAACCTCGGCGACAAGCCGGTGACCCTCGCCCTGACCTCGAGCCTGGTGGGTCCGGACGGGAACCCGGCCCCGGTGAGTGCGCTGGAGCTCAGCGCGGACAGCGTCACCGTGCCCGCCGGCGGCACCGCGTCGGTCCAGGCCACGTCGAACACGAACCACAGCGGCCCTGACGGCGGCTACTCCGGCCGGGTCACCGCGACCGCCGGCGACAGTTCGGTCGTGTCCGCGATCGGTGTGAACAAGGAGAAGGAGAGCTACGACCTGACGGTCAACGCGATCGGGCCGGACGGCAATCCGGCGCCGGTCAGCGGACTGGTGTTCGGGCTCGAGACCGATGTCTTCACCTTCCTCGACGACGCGAGCGGTACGGCGAAGATCCGGTTGCAGAAGGGTGAGTACGCCGTACAGGGCGACCAGTTCGTCCCGAAGCCGGGCGGAGACACCGGCGACTACTACTCCCTCGTCCAGCCGAGTGTGCAGCTGACCACGGCCACCACGGTGGTGCTGGATGCCCGGGCCGCCAAGGACATCAAGGTCACTGTGCCGCAAGCGGACGCGGCCGTCGCGGTCGCCGACATCGGGTACGACCGGACGGCTGCTGACGGGGTGCGCGGCCTTCTCTCGTCGGCGCTGTTGCTGGACTTCAATGGTGTGCACACCGCGCAGGTGGGTGAATCGCTGCCGCCGGAGCAGATGACCGGCCACGTGTCGTCGCAATGGGCGAAGCCGTCCGCGGACGGGTCGTTCGCCAAGTCGCCGTACCTGTACGCCGTGATGGACACGACGCCGGGCGGATTCCCGACCGGGCTCGACCGCAAGGTGGAGGCGAAGGACCTGGCCGTGGTGAACCAGTCCTTCAACGCCACCAGTGATCGCCAGGTCGAGCGGGTCGTGTTCGGTACGGCGCCGCACTCGAGCGGGGGCTGGGCGGTCGTGCTGCCGTACGACACCCCGGCGACGACGAAGCTGCTGCTCGAGGACAAGCCGGTCAGTTGGAGCTCGGAGATCAGCGAGGTCGTGCCGAGCACGGATCCGGAGGACCCGTTCCCGGTCACGGTCACCCGGCTGGCGTCGCCGGCCAAGGAGTACCAGGCCGGCAAGTCGTACGGGCAGCGGTTCAACTCGGCCGCCTTCTCGACCAGTCCGGCCTACGCCGGCCGGATCGAGAACGACCTGGTGGTCGCGGCGTACTCGCTGGCCGATGCCGACGGCAACACCGGCGCCACCCGGACGGACACCGAGTCGAGCAAGCTCAGCCGGGACGGTCAGGTCGTTGCTGAGTCGCCGTACTTCGGCTCGGCTGAGGTGACTGGATTGCCCGCCGGCCGGGCGACGTACACGCTGGAATCGTCGCTGACGCGGGAGACGTGGTCCACCTTCACGACCCGGATGGACTTCAGGTGGACGTTCTCCTCGGCCGCGACGGCCAAGGAGACGTTGCTGCCGCTGATCGGAGTGCGGTACCAGCCGACGGTCGACAACCACAACGTGGCCGCGCGCAGGCCGGTGACGGTCTTGCCGGTGGTCGTCGACGCACAGACGGGCGCGAGCCTGCCGGGGATCCGCAAGCTGGATCTGCAGGTGTCCGGTGACGACGGCAAGACCTGGCACAAGGCCGGCGTCGTACCGACCGGGAAGGGCACCTACAAGGCGATCTTCGCGACGCCGGCCGGTGCGAAGTCCGTCTCGCTGAAGGCCCACCTGGTCGATGCCGATGGCAACGTCACCGACCAGACTGTGATCGGCGCCTACCCGCTCGGCTGATGACGCTCGAAGGCCCCCGGGAAAACCCGGGGGCCTTCGTCCGTGCGGAGGATCAGCCCAGCAGGTTGAGTGCCTGGACCGCGTCGCGCTCTTCGGCCAGCTCGGAGGTGCTGGCGTCGATCCGGGCGCGGGAGAAGTCGTTGATCTCCAGGCCCTGGACGATCTCCCAGTTGCCGTCCTTGGTGGTCACCGGGAACGAGGAGATCAGGCCCTCGGGGACGCCGTACGAGCCGTCGGACACGACCGCCATCGACAACCAGTCGCCGTCGGTCGAGCCGCGCAGCCAGTCGCGGGTGTGGTCGATGGTGGCGGCCGCCGCCGACGCCGCCGAGGACGCGCCCCGGGCCTCGATGATCGCCGCGCCGCGCTTCTGCACGGTCGGGATGAAGTCGCTCTCCAGCCAGGTCTGGTCGTTGATCACCTCGGCCGCGTTCTTGCCGGCCACCTCCGCGTGGAAGATGTCCGGGTACTGGGTCGCCGAGTGGTTGCCCCAGATCGTCATCTTCTTCAGGTCGGTGACGTGGACGCCGGCCTTCTTCGCCAGCTGGGCCAGCGCGCGGTTGTGGTCCAGCCGGGTCAGCGCCGAGAACCGCTCGGCCGGGATGTCCGGCGCGTTGCTCTTCGCGATCAGCGCGTTGGTGTTGGCCGGGTTGCCGGTCACGCTGATCCGGACGTCGTCCGCGGCGTGGTCGTTCAGGGCCTTGCCCTGGACGGTGAAGATCGCGCCGTTGGCCTCCAGCAGGTCACCGCGCTCCATCCCCTTGGTCCGTGGTCGCGCTCCCACCAGCAGCGCGACGTTCACACCGTCGAAGACGACGTTCGGGTCGTCGCCGATCTCGATGCCCGCCAGTGCCGGGAACGCCGAGTCGTCGAGCTCCATCACCACACCCTCGAGCGCCTTCAGCGCCGGAGTGATCTCCAGCAGCCGCAGCTCGACCGGAGTGTCCGGCCCGAGCAGCGCGCCGCTCGCGATCCGGAACAGCAGGCTGTAGCCGATATTCCCGGCGGCTCCGGTAACGGCCACCTTCACCGGTGTAGTGCTCACGACACGCTCCTCGAACTGATTTGACTGTGTGCTTCGGACGCTAGCAAGCCGCGCGCCCCACTCCAACGCTGGGGCGTCGCCGACTTCCTCACATCTGTCTTCACCACCCCGACACCTGGCGTCCTCGGCGCGGCCCCCGCGATGTGGCTCCCCGACCTGAAGGTGTGTCCAATTCCTGACGTGTAAGGAGAAGCACATGAAGCGAACGGTGCTGCCCCGCCGATTCGTCCCTGTCGCCGCCTCGGCGCTCGCGGTGACCGCCGCGGTCCTGGTGCCGCAAGCGGTCCTGCAGTCGGCTCCGGCGGCCGATACCGCGGCGCAGTCGGCCGCCCGCCACCACGACGATTTCGTCATCGTCGGGCACCGGGGTGCCTCCGGCTACCGCCCGGAGCACACGCTGGCGTCGTACGAGCTGGCCGCCCGGATGGGAGCCGACTACATCGAGCCTGACCTCGTCGCCACCAAGGACCGCGTCCTGGTCGCCCGGCACGAGCCGGAGATCGGCGGTACGACGGATGTCGCGGCGCACCCGGAGTTCGTCGGCCGGAAGAAGACCAAGCTGCTCGACGGTGTCGCGGTGACCGGCTGGTTCACCGAGGACTTCACCCTCGCCGAGCTGCGGACGTTGCGGGCCAAGGAGCGGATTCCGGACGTCCGCCAGCACAACACGGTGTTCAACGGGCACTACCAGATCCCGACGTTCCAGGAGGTCATCGACCTGAGCCGCCGGCTGTCCAAGGAGCTCGGCCGCCCGATCGGCATCTACCCCGAGACCAAACACCCGACGTACTTCCAGCAGCAGGGCCTCGCGCTCGAGCCGGAGCTGGTCAAGGCGCTGGACCGCAACGGCCTGAACCGCAAGGACGCCAAGGTGTTCGTGCAGTCCTTCGAGGTGTCCAACCTCAAGGCCCTGCACAAGCAGTTGCAGGTCCCGCTGGTCCAGCTCACCAGTTCGTCCGGGGTGCCGTACGACTTCGTCGCCGCGGGAGACAAGCGCACGTACGCCGACATCGTCAGCCGGGACGGCCTGCGTGAGGTGGCGACGTACGCCGACGGGCTCGGTCCGTCGAAGGACCAGGTGATCCCGCTGGACGCGGCCGGCAAGCTCGGCAAACCGACGAGCCTGGTCGCGGACGCGCACCGCGCCGGTCTCGTCGTCCACCCGTACACCTTCCGGGTCGAGAACACCTTCCTGCCGACCGAGTTCGACAGCTCCACAGTGGCCACCGACTCGGGCAACCTGTTCGGCGAGATCGCGGCGTACCGCGAGGCCGGGATCGACGGGCTGTTCACCGACAACACCGACATCGCGGTGGCGCAGGAGAAGGAAGCCGGGTAGCTGAAAAGATGGGTGGGTGGAACGCAAGGTCGGATCCGGGACCGCGACCGTCGAGGCGGACGCCGATGGGACGTTCGTGCTGCGGGTCGACGGGTCGCTGCAGTCCCAGGTCGACCTTGCGGACCCCACCCACCTGTCGTTCGAGTACATGCGCCGGATCGGCGACGTGGTCGACGCCGTCGCGCCACGGCGCCAGCCGGTCGCGGTCGTCCACATCGGTGGGGCGGCGCTGAGCCTGCCGCGGTACGTCGCGAGCACCCGGGCACGGTCGCGGCAGATCGTCCTCGAACCCGACGAGGACCTGACCGAGTTCGTCCGGGAGGCGCTGCCGCTGCCGAAGCGCTCCGGCATCAAGGTGCGCGCCGTCACCGGCCGGGCCGGGATCACCCAGTTGTACGACGATTCGATGGACCTGCTGATCCTGGACGCGTTCGAACGCGAGGCGGTGCCGGCGAACCTTGTCACCAGCGAGTTCTTCACCGAGTGTGCGCGGGTGCTGCGGCCGACCGGCGTACTGGTCGCGAACCTGATCGACGGGTCGGCCGGGCTGCCGTTCATCCGCCGGGTCGTGGCGACTGTCCGCGGGGTGCTCGGCGACGGCGTCGTCCTCGCCGAGCGGAAAGTCCTGCGTGGCAAGGGGTTCGGCAACGTCATCCTGGTCGCGTCAGCACAGTCCGTGCCCGACCTGACCGCGGCCGGCCGACGGGCTCAGCCGCCGTACGACGTGATGCCGCTGAGCGAACTGGCCGGGAAGGCGGCGCCGCTCGTCGACGCGGAAGGGTTCGTCACGCCGCCGGCACCGCCGGGGACCTTCCGGAGCTGATCCGGTCGACGGCCTGCGCGACCGCCGCCCGCTCGGCGGGCGTCGCGCCGATCGCGCGCACCAGGTGGTCGAGTCGATCGCGACCGGCCAGACGCGTGCCCTGCAGCCACCCTTGAATGGTGGTGCGCGGGATGCCGGTCAATCGAGCCAGAGTCCGCAGCGATCGTGGCCGGGCCAGCGTGGCCAGAGCGCTACCCAGGTCTTCGAGTGTGGTGGCGAGCTGCAGCAGCCCGAGGACATCCTGCGGATCGCGGCCCGCGGTCTCCCAGTGACGCCGCCACACGGGCATGAGGTCGGGTGGGACGCCACAGCCGGTCAGGAACGCGGCCGTCACTTCCCAGGTCGGCAGCTGCTTGCCGCCGGCGGCGCGGACCAGGTGCGCGTGTGAGTAGTGCGCTCGCTCGGCCAGTTCGCGGTACGTCAGCCCGGCCTGTCGTCGTACCCGCTGCAGTGCCGCGGCGAAGGCTTCCACATCCTGCATTGCGACCTCCTCGCGATCAAACATAATCCAACATGAATGAACAGATCAAGTGACAGGAGTCAAGGTAGGCTTGGCCAATGTCCGTTGCGAAGGTCGCCGCTCTGGCCTACTACCCGGTGAAGGGTCTGTCCGGTGTGCCGGTGGAGCACGCCGAGGTGGGGCCGACCGGGCTCCGGCACGACCGGAACTTCATGCTGGTCGAGCCCGACGGCACGTTCCTGAGCCAGCGCAGCCTGCCCGCGATGGCGTCGCTGCGGGCCGAGATCCTCAGCGACGGTGACGCGCTCCGGTTGTCCGGCCCCGGCGTACCGGACGTCGAGGTCCAGGTCCGGTACGACGGGAAGCGGCGCGACGTCAGCCTGTTCGGGAAGTGGTTCGGGCAGGGCGTCGTCCAGGACCCGGCCGCGGACAGCTGGTTCACCGAACGGCTCGGCAGGCCGGCGGCGCTGGTCCGGGTCACGCCCGAGCACGAGCGGCCGGGCTGGGGTGTGCATCTGGGACAGACCGGGTTCGGCGACGCGCACGCGCTGATGATCACCTCGCTGTCCTCGCTCGACGGCCTGAACGAGCGGATCGTCGAGCGCGGTGGCGACGCGATCCCGATGAACCGCTTCCGCCCGAACGTCGTCGTGGCCGGCTGGCCCGAACCCCACACCGAGGACAAGGTGCTGCGGATGTCGGCCGGCTCGGTCGAGATCGGGTACTCGGCACGCTCGATCCGGTGCGCGGTTCCGACCGTTGACCAGGCGACGGGCGAGAAGCGCGGGCCGGAGCCGACCCGGACGCTGGCGACGTACCGGCGCCAGCCTGACTACGGCGGCGGCGTCAGCTTCGGCATGAAGGCCGCAGTACTTGCCGAGGGCACCCTTCACGTGGGTGATGAGATCTTGGTACACGAATGGATCCCGGCCGGGGCGGACCCGGCGCGGACCGAGCGGTAGCGTCCGAGACTCCACCCGACAGCGGGGGGGAGTCGTGCGCAACGCCGATGGCAGGACGTGGTCCGGGCGGGAGAGCGTCACCTTGTAGCTCGATGGGTTATTGGGGAGCGCATCGGTCGTCGTACGCGACGTATGCCTACACCTATGGCTCGTGCATGCTGCATGAGTTGGAGCGGCCGTCAGTTCGACGGACCTGACGTCGTTCTGGAGATCACACGCCGTCGGTTAGCGCCGTCGCGACGCCTTGATCCAGGACGCGCAGACGGTCACTCAGTCCCGCGGCTGTGAACGCCGCCGTCAACTTGTCGGGGCCTTCGGAGAAGTGCGCCCAGCCCTCGGTGTGGACTGGGACGATGACCGAAGGGTCAAGGAGATGCGCGGCCTCGACCGCGGCCTCCGTCGTCAGCGTCAGGGGTGCTCCATCCAGGAGCGCCGTACGTGCTGCGCCGGCGAAGAGGACGGCGACGTCGAACGGGCCGAAGCGGTCGGCGATCTGCTTCACCAGATCCACCGAGGCGTTGTCTCCCGACACGTAGACGGTCGGCAGACCTTCGCCGCTGAGCACGAAGCCGGTGACGACTCCCGTGACCGCCTCCGCGCCCTCAGGACCGTGCAAGGCGGGTACGCCGGTCACCGTCAGCACGCCGCCGCCCGGTCGCTGCAGGTCGTACGGCTCCCAGTTCGCCAGACCGTGGACACCGGGGATCCGGGTGGCCGCATCCGGAGTCGACAGGACCGCGGGGATCGACGGCAGCAGCGCGCGGCCGGCGTCGTCCAGGTTGTCCTTGTGCTGGTCGTGCGACAGCAGGACGGCATCGATCGTCCCGAGCTCCGCGGCCGGCACCGCCGGACCAGTCAGCTTGGTCATCACCCGCCCGCCCGGCAGTTCGTAGTCTTGGGGCTCGTCGAAGGCGGGATCGGTCAGCAGGTTCAGCCCACCGAGGCTGATCAGGGCGGTCGGGCCGCCGATGTGCGTGATCTTCATACCTCGATCTTCCGGCGCGTCTGCGTGGTCCACCATTGGCCCGCGAGCCACAGTTCCTGAAGATCGGGCCATACTGGTTCCATGCATACAGTCGCCGTCCTCGCGTACGACGGGATGAGCCCGTTCCATCTATCCGTGCCCTGCCTGGTCCTCGGCGACCGCCAGGGTGCGCAGGGTCAGTACGACGTACTGGTCTGCGCCGAGGAGCCGGGGCAGCTGCGGACCAACGCGGGCTTCGGGATCACGGTCGAGTGCGGGCTCGAGGTGATGGATCGGGCGGATGTGGTGATCCTGCCGAGTTGGGATCCGGACCGCGAACCGTCCGCCGTACTGCTCGACTCCATCCGGCGGGCGCATGCGCGCGGTGCCACTGTGGTCGGGCTGTGCATCGGGGCGTTCCTGGTCGCCGCCAGCGGGATCGCGGACGGCCGGGAGATCGTGACGCATTGGCGATGGGCGGATCGGCTGCAGGAGCGGTACCCGGGCATCACGGTGCGCGCCGACGTGCTGTGGTCGGATCTGGGGGATTTGCTGACGTCCGCCGGGACGGCCGCGTCGCTTGACTGCTGCCTGCATCTGGTGCGCACCCACCACGGTGTCGAGTTGGCCGAGCGGTTGGCCCGGAGCATCGTGGTGGCGCCGCATCGCAGTGGTTCGCAGGCGCAGTACATCCCGGTCCCGGTGCCGCCGGATCCCAGTGACGACGTCATCGAGAAGGCGATGGTCTGGGCTCGTGCTCGGCTGGATCAGCCGGTGTCGCTTGATGAATGGGCGGGTGCGGTTGCGCTGTCGCGGCGTACCTTCACGCGGCAGTTCCGCGCGCGGACCGGTAGCTCGGGGCAGGCGTGGCTACTGCGGCAGCGGCTGGATCGGGCCAGGTTGTTGCTCGAGACCACCGATCACCCGGTCGAACGGATCGCCACCGACAGCGGCTTCGGCAGCAGCGCAGCCCTCCGGCACCACTTCCACACCATCCTCGGCACAACCCCCCAACGCCACCGCCAGGACTTCGCCGTCTGACCCCGCTCGTGGAGGGGAGGGTCAGAGGATGAGGAGAAGCATGTAGAGGGCGGGGGCGGCGAACGTGATGAGGAGGATCCAGGCGATCATCCGGTGCCGGGGCTTGTCGCGATCCAGCGACGAGGCGAAGTACAGTACGGCGCCTTCCTCGGTGTGCCGGCTCAGGCCCATCCGCCGTGCTTCCTCGGGCCGCGGATCCGGGCGCTCGTCCGCGAGCGCGTCCGGCGGGATTCCGAAGTGCGCGGGCCGGGCTGGGTCCAGATCATCACGTTCCCCGTACATCCGGCCTCCCGCAGGGTTGGTGGACCATGAGTCGTTCTTACATGGTCGCACCAACAACCTACGAAATCCGCGTGCGTCTTACGAGAAGTCGGCCACCCAGGCGTTCCGGGGGGTCTTGCCGGTGCCGGTGATGGCGCACACGAAGCCGGTGCAGTGCGGTGTCGAGCCGTAGCCGACGCCCAGCGTCTTGTGGCCGCAGTTCAGGATCGTCTTCGAGCTCTGCGACATCATCTGGTTGAAGGCGTCCTGGGCGCTCCACCGGTCGCCACCTGCCGCGCTCATCGAGCCGTTGCTGTCGTTGACCGAACCCGAGTCGGAGTTGCTGATCGCGTCGTCCCGAGCGGCGCTGGTGATGTTGCTGTCGCGCTTGAGTGGCGCACAACCGTTGTTCTGGCGGGCGTTGTCGATCATGGTGAACAGCGGCAGTTCGTCCGAGGTCATGCTGCCGTCATCCGGCGGTGGTGGGGGCGGGTTCTGCGTTGCCGGGGGTTCGGACGGGGACGTGGTGGTCGGGCGGTCGTCGGGGGTGGCGGTGGGGTCCGTCGTACGACCCTCGGTCGGGCTCGCGGTCTGGCGATCGGTGGGCTCGGTGGTCGACGGCGTGGTGCTGGGAGTCGCCGAGTCCGTGGGGGTGGGAGTCGCTGACGGCGGGACCGTCGGCGTAGCCGTCGGGGTCGGTGGTGCGACGACCGGCTTGGTCGTCGGCGTGATGTAGGTGTCGTCGGTCCGGGTGACGATCGGGATCGACGCGTCGGCCTGGTCGTTCTGCGGCTGGTGCAGCAGGATCCAGGAGATCGGGGTGATCACCAGCATCACGGACGCGACCGCGATCAACGAACGCCGTCCTCGGGCAGCCTTCCCGGCCGCCGCCGCACGAGCCGCACTCCGCGACCCGCCGCGCCCGCCACCGGAACCACCGGCGCCGCCGAGACGACGCTCAGCGCCGGAACCACTCGCGTCGCGGTCCGCGGTCCGCTTGTTCCCCGCTCCGCTCCGAGCGCCGAGCTCAGCCCCCGTCGTACCAGCGCCAGATCCAGCGCCCACAGACTCGCCGGCCCCAAGCCGGCTTGTTGTGTCCGCAGGACCAGTAGCGCCACCAAGCCCGGTAGCGCCGGTCCGCGACCCACCGAGTCCGGTGGAGCCGGTCCGAGGGCTGGTTCCGAGGTGCGCGGTCCCGGTGGCGGTCAGGGTCCCGAACTCGTTCCCGATCCCGGTAGGACCCGCGGTCCGAGCCTCGTACTCCGACCCGCTCGTGCCGCCGCTCCGGGCGCCGTACTCCACGCCGGCTCCGGACATGCCGCCGCTCGGGGCGCCGTACTCCGTCCCCGTCGGGCTGCCGGTTCGGCCGTACTCCGTCCCGGTCGTGCTGCTGCCCCGGGCGGTGGAGTCCGTGCCAGTTGTGTCGCTGGAACCGGTGGGCTTCGTGCCGCCCGAGTCCACTCGGGAGGTGAAGTCCCAGGCAGATGCCGGGGTTCCGCCCGAGCGTCCTTCGTCGGGGTTGGTGAAGTCCCAGGCGGAGGCGGCCGTGCCGGCGGGTGGTTCCGAGGCGCGGGCGTCGGCTTGGGATGCGAAGTCCCACGCCGAGGCCGGAGTACCCGAGGCTTGTCCGCGGTCGCGGGACTCCGCCTGTGCGGCGAAGTCCCAGGCGGATGCGGCGGTCCCGGCCGTGCGTCCGCTGGATTCGGACGAGGTCCTGGGGGCTGCCACCCGGCGCGCGTTGTACTGCGGGGTGTCCGAGGACGCCGGCCGGCGGGCCGCACGTCGGGCTCCGCTCTCGGTCGATGCCTCGTCATCCTGCGCACCGGCCGTCGACTGGGTGACCCACGAAGGAGAGCCGGCCGCCCGCGTGCCCGAGCCACTGAACCCCGGCTGTGACGACCCGCCGAAGCCCGACTCGGGCGAGTTGAATCCTGAGGAGCGCGGGGCGTACTGCGGGGTGGTGTCGGGGCCGGACCACAGGGGTGCGTCGTCGGTCGGGCGAGGTGCGTACCGCGGTGGTTCGGGAGGGGCCGGCGGGGTGGTGTTCTCCGCCGGGGTGGACCGGTTGGACCGGGCTGATCGCGAGGAGGCGCGGGTCGCCTTCCTGCGTGGCTTGTACCGGCCGCTGCCGCCGGACTCGGACATTATGTCGTTGTTCCCTTCACTGTCGCCCCAAGACGTGCCTCGTCAGTCGTCTCACCGGAGCCCCCCAGGACGGACCGGCGACCTGACAAGAACGGACCTACCCGCAGTGACCGGCCCTGAACCGGCCGGACATTGTGACCGTGAGACAACGTCTCCGCCACACTCTGTGTTTTCCACACAATGACAGCCCTCAGCTCCGGCCGAAGTCCTGGACCCAGCTGCCCGGGCCCCAGTCGGACCGGACCTGACCCGAGTCGTAGCCGATGCCGATCGAGGTGAACCGGCAGTTCAGGATGTTCTTGCGGTGCCCGTCGCTCTGCATCCAGGCAGCGACGACCTTCTGTGCGGTGGAGTAGCCGGCGGCGATGTTCTCGCCCCAGCTGGAACCGCGGTACCCGGCGGCCGCCATCCGGTCGCCCGGATCCTGGCCGTCGGGGTTGGTGTGGTCCATGTAGTGCCGGCGGACCATGTCGGATGCGTGCCGACCGGCCGCGTTGACCAGTGCGCTGTCCAGCCGGAGCGGACCGCAGCCTTGCTGCTGCCGGATCTGGTTGGTCAGGTTCAGCACCTCACGCTCCTGCGAGTTGGTGCCGCCACCTCCGGGCGGCGGGTCGCTCGGTGCCGGGTCCGTGGTGACTGTCCTAGTCGGCGTACTGCGGCTGGGCCGCGGCTTCGGCCGGTCGCTGCCGTTCGTGGTCCGCGGTGGTGCCGGGGTCACCGTCACCGTCGTGACCGGGTCGGTCGGCATGGTGAGACCGTCCGTGGGGGTGGTGCTCGGGGTGCCGCTGGTCTGCGGCGTGTCCGACGACGTCGTGGTCGACGCGGCCGCACCAAGAATCGGGGGGACGATGGTGGTCGCGCCGTTCGGCAGGGTCTTGGTCACAGTGATACCCGGCGTCCCCGGCCGGGCGTCGTCGCCCGTGGAGTCCTGCCGGGTGTCCTCGGAGACGTTCAGAACCTTGGTCGCGTCCTCGACCGTGGAGGGGTCGCGTGACATCAGCCAGACCACCGGGCCGATCGCGAGCAGAACCGACAGGGCGCTGACGGTCGGGCCGATCAGGCCGCGACTACGCCGGGGCGCACGTCGGGTTCCGCGGTGTCGCCGGGGGGGAGGCGAGTCCGTCATGGGTGGGCGAGTCCTCTTCGTCTTTCGTCGTACCGAGTACTTCGTCGTTCCCCTCGGGTCCAGCCAGGTCCCCCCTGGTGTCAGGCAGTGACCCTAACCGATCAGATAGGTCACCGTTACAGATCCGCGATCCCTCTTAACGATTCCTGAAGGTTGGCGGAAACCGATTTCCCACCGACTCGCCCACGAGCCGGTGGCAACGATGTGAACGGTGCGGATCAGCCGCCGAAATCCTGTACCCAGGCGCCGTTCGACCAGTCCGGTTTGACCTGGCCGGAGTCGTATCCGACGCCGAGCCACTTGTAGGTGCAGTTGAGGATGTTCTCCTTGTGGCCGGGGCTGTTCATCCAGCCCTTCACCACCGCCGCGGCACTGGAGTAGCCGACGGCGATGTTCTCGGCCATCGCACCGCCGCTGTAGCCGGCCGCCTTCATCCGGTCGAACGGACTACGGCCGTCCAGGCTGTCGTGCGCGAAGTAGTGCTTGTCGACCATGTCGGACGCGTGCGCCTCGGCGGCCCTGGACAGTGCACTGTTCATCCGCAGCGGCCCGCAGCCGGCCTTCGCCCGCTCGTCGTTGGTGAGCGACAGCACCTGTGCCTCGGCAGTGCCCGATCCACCGGACGGCTTGGTCGTCGTCCTGGTAGGCCTCGGAGTAGACGTGTGGCTCGGCTCCGGCGCCGGCTTCCGGGTGGCGTCGCGGCTGGGCTCCGTACTCCTCCGGGTCGGCGTCGGTGTCGGGCTCTTGGTCTTCGGCCGCGTCGGCGTCGCTTTCGGCGGCGTCGGCGTCGGACTCGGTGTGTACGCCGGAGTGCTCGGGCTGATCGGCGTCGACGAGGCGTCGTCGGTGATCGAGGGGATCGGCTGCTCCTGGCTGGTCGGCCTGCCCGAACCGGTGTCCCGCAGCACGAACCACCCGATGCCCGTCAGCAGGACCAGGGCGGACAGAGACGCGAGGATGGGACCGGCCACTCCGCTACCAAGCGACCGTTTGTGGTTCGTCATGGTGTGCAGCCTTGCCCACGGCGGTACGGCGTCACTCCCGCCCCAGCCGCACTTCACGAAGCTTTGACAAACTCATGCGTTTGAACGCAGGGTCAGCGAGAGCGGGCGATGATGATGTCCGCCACGACCTTCCACCCCAGGCTGCGGTACAGCCGCAGGCCGTCGATGGACGCGATCAGGATGCCGCGCTTGGCGCCCTGGGCCGCAGCCGTCTCGACCAGCGAAGCCATCACCGCACTACCGAGACCGCGCCGTCGATGCGCCGGATCGGTCTCGATCCGGTCCGCCACGGCGTCCGCGCCGACCACCGCCATCCGCCCGCTCGACACCACGCCGCCGTGCAGGGTGGCGCGGGTGATGATCAGGTCGGACTCGAGCTCGGTGTGCAGGGCATAGCGTTCGTGCAGCTTCAGCGCCGGCTGCTCCGACAACTGGATCGTCATCAGCCAGTCCTGGTCCTGCTGGACCTCGAGGCCGAGATCCTCGAGCTGCTCGATCCGGGCCTCTTTGTCGTCGGTGGCCAGCGTGATCCAGCCCGCCCCGCGACCACCGCCCTCGGCCAGAGCCAGCTCGGCCGCGCGTTCGACGCGTTCCGGTTTGTCGTCGGCATCCAGGACGACGTACTCCATCGCGCGGTTCTCCTCACCCGCGCGGACGGTCAAGATGCCGTCGTTGTCGTCCTCCACAGTGGTCCAGCCCCGCGAGACTGACCACCCGGCCTGCCAGCGGCGGACCAGCTCCTCACGATCTCTCACCCGTCGATTCAAGCAGCCAGATGCCGAGACGGCGAGGGGAAACGGTGTGGTCTGGCACCAACTGGCCGTACTCCGCCGATTTCGGGCGGTGACCACTACCGCCCGGACCGGTGAGTCCGCAAGTCCTGGGTCCGTCCGATTCCGGCCGTACGGCGGTCAGCCCGGCAGCCGCTCCGACGCGAGCAGGTCGAAGCCGAAGTGGTCGACGTACGTCCCGTCCCGGCGTGCCGCCGCCTGCCGCATCCGGGCGAACTGGGTGAAGCCGTTGACCTCGGCAACGTGCGCCGACGCGCTGTTGCCCTCGGCAGCCAACAGGACCAGGCGGCGCCGGCCCAGACCGCCTTCGGCCACAGGCTTGAAGGCGTGGTCGACCAGCAGTCCGACCGCGGTCGACATCACCTTCCGTCCACGCGCGTCCGGGTGCATCCAGTACCCGATCTCGCCCACGGTTTTGTCCATCCGGGTGCTCATCCCGAAGATGCTGACGCACCCCAGCAGTTCGTCGGTCTCCTGGTCGGCGACCGCCCACGAGATCCCGTTGCCCGACGCCAGGTTGTCCTGCCGGTTCCGCATGAAGCCGTGCGCGTCCCCGAGCGTGTACGGCGACGGCAGATCGGCCAGCCAGTACTGCGTCCTCTCGTCGCTGCATGCCTCGACGATCCGCTCGGCATCCGACGACCGGAACGGGCGCAGCCGCAGACCATTGCCTTCGAGCACTGCCACATCCCACCAGATGCCGTGCGGCCCTAGTTCGTCGTCCCGCCCGACCGAGGCGATCCACTCGTCATACCGCACACCACGCGACCGCCCACCCCCTGGTACGACGACCACGCCGTGGAAGCCGGCCTTCCACGCAACCCGGCGCGACGCCCAGTTGCCGGTGAAGGCCCGCCAGATCACGCGGTCCCAGCCGAGGACGTCGAACGCGTGCCGGACGGTCAGCTTCAGCGCCCGGGTCATCACCCCGGCGCCGCGGACCTCCGGTGTCACACCGAACCCGACCTCGCCGACCCCGCCCTCACCGTCGCGCAGGTCGATGGTCCCGGCGTACCGGCCGTCGTACTCGATCGCCCAGGCCCACATGGTGCCGTCGCGCCAGCCGTCCGGGATGAGTTCGGTCAGGTAGTTGACCGCGTGCTCGCGCAGGTAGGGGACCGGAATCGTGGTCCACCGCTGCATCACCGGGTCCTGGCACATCTGGTAGACGGACTCGATGTCGTCGGCCGTGTGCGCGCGCAGGGTCACCACGCCATCGGTCAGGACCGGAACATCCTCGGGAAATCGCATACTTCAGGGTGACAAGGTGTCATCGTCGCGGCAATGCCATTTCCCTGACAGCAGCACGTTCTCCGTCTAGTCTGTGGGGGTGAATGCAGCTGGAACAGAGGCCCCGAAGGGCCGGGGAGGGCAGCTGGCCGCCCAGCGGCAGGCCACGATCGTTGCCGAGGTCAACAGTCGTGGCGCGATCACCGTGGCCGAACTGGTCGACCGGTTCGGCGTGTCGGACATGACGATCCGGCGCGATCTGGACGCGCTCGACTCGAGCGGCCTGCTGCACAAGGTGCATGGCGGTGCCACCTCGGTGGGGCTGCGGAGTGCGCACGAGCCCGGGTTCGACGCCAAGCTGACGCAGGAGTCCGCGGCCAAGCAGGCGATCGCGGCCGAGGCGGCCGGACGGGTGCAGCCGGACAGCGCGATCGGCATCGGTGCCGGTACGACGACGTACGCGCTGGCACGTCAGCTGCTCCGGGTGGAGAACCTGACGGTCGTGACGAACTCGGCGCGGATCGCGGATGTGTTCCACGGCAACAGCCGCTCCGACCGCACCGTCGTACTCATCGGTGGCATTCGTACGCCGTCCGATGCGCTGGTCGGACCGATCGCGACAGCGGCGCTGGCGTCGCTGCACCTCGACCTGCTGTTCCTCGGTGCGCACGGCGTCGACGCGGAGCACGGTCTGAGTACGCCGAACCTGATGGAGGCCGAGACCAACCGCTCCTTCATCGGCGCGAGTCGCGAGGTGGTCGTGGTCGCGGACCACACCAAGTGGGGCACGGTCGGCCTGAGTACGTTCGCCACCTGGTCGGACCTGGACGTCATCGTCACCGACTCCGGCCTGTCCACCGCAGCCCGCAAAGCCATGCGCGACACAGGGTGTGATCTGGTCATAGCGTCATGAGCCCTCGCCGCGGTCGGCCGACGGTTTGATGGGATGGGGTAGGAAAAGAAGAAGCCGGGAGGGGCCGGGGATGAGGAGCCGGGAGGCTCCGCTCGGTAGGCCGTACTGGGTTCTCTGGACCGCCGGCGCTGTCTCGTTCGCCGGTGACGGGATCATGTTCGGCGCACTGCCGTTGCTGGCCGCATCGATCACCCGCGATCCCCGCATCGTCTCGCTCACCGAGGCGGTCACGAACGTCGGCTGGCTGCTCCTCGGCCTGATCTCCGGCGTGATGGTCGACCGCTGGCGGCGTACGACGACGATGTGGATCGTCGACGCGATCCGGGCCGTGGTCGCCGGCGCGTTCGCGGCCGTCGTCCTGCTCGACCTGGGGACGATCCCGATCCTGTTGCTGACCGCGTTCCTGCTCGGTCTGCTCGCACCGTTCTTCGACAACGCCGCGTCGGTCGTGGTCACCGACGTCGTCGTACCGGCCTCACTCGAACGGGCGAACGGCTACAGCCAGGCCGCGCTCGTGGTGCTGTCGAGCTTGATCGGTCCGCCGTTGGGCGCAGCGTTGTTCGTGCTGAGCCGCGGACTACCGATCCTGCTGAACGCCGTCTCGTTCGCCGGGGCGGCGTTGCTCGTCTGGATCGTCCGGAAGTCCGCGCCGGCTCGCGTCGTCGACGCCGACCGCCACCTCGGCCGCGAACTCAAGGAAGGACTCGTCTATCTCTGGCAGCACAAGCTGCTGCGATCACTGTGCCTGCTGCTCACGATCGTGAACGCGGTCGGCGCCGGCATCGTCGCGATCCTGGTGCTGTACGTCCTCGAGGTGCTGCACCTGCCGCAAGCGGGCTTCGGCTGGCTGGTCGCGATCTACGCGATCGGCGGTGTGCTCGGTGCGTTCGTCGCGCCGCGGTTGTCCCGTCGGCTCTCGACCTCCACCAGCCTGATCGGGGCGATGCTCATCAGCGGCGTCGCGGTCGTGCTCTTCGGCGTACTGTCCGACCTGGCCCCGGTGGCCGTGGCCGCGGTGGCCCTTGGCTTCGGCAGCACCTGGTGGAACGTCGTCTCGATCACTTTGCGGCAGCGCGTCGTACCGGCCGAGCTGCTTGGCCGGGTGACCGCGGTCTATCGGATGGTCGCGTTCTGCGCGGCACCGCTGGGTGCGGTCGGTGCAGGGTTCCTCGCCCACCGCACCGACCTGCGCACTCCGTATCTGGTGATGGGCCTGATCCAGGTGGCGGCCACCGTCGTCTCCGCGCCGTTGATCCGGCGCGAGGTGCGAGCGGCGACGACTATGCCTTGATGGTGTACCTCAGTCGGCGCGCGACGCTCCTGCCGACGGTGTTGCTGCCAGCGCGCTGGGGGCGTTGAAACCGTGTTCCGCAAAGGCTTTCTCGATCGCGGCCAGGACCGAGTCGGCCGCGCTCGCCTCGGTCAGCGCGATGATGCAGCCACCGAAACCGCCGCCGGTCATCCGCGCACCGAGCGCACCGGCCGCGAGAGCGGTGTCGACCGCGACGTCCAACTCGGGCACGGTGATCTCGAAGTCGTCCCGCAGCGACGCGTGCGACGCGGTGAACAACGGCCCGACGTCGCGCAACCGGCCGGCATGCATCAACGCCACCGCGTCCTCGACCCGGCGGATCTCCGTGACCACGTGCCGCACCCGGCGCCGTACGACGTCGTCAGGCAAACGATCGAGTGCCGCGTCGAGATCCTCGAACGCGATCGATCGCAACGCCGGTACGCCGAGCTCCGCCGCGGCCTGCTCGCAGCTCTTCCGGCGGGCGGCGTACTCACCGTCGACGTGCCGATGCGGTGCCTTCACATCCACGACCAGCAACGCGAGGTCGTCGGCGGCCGGGTCGAACGGGATCTGCTCCGTCGACATCGCGCGGATGTCGAAGTACAAGGCATGACCGGCGGTGCAGCACATCGACGCCATCTGGTCCATCAGTCCGACCGGCGCACCGACGTACTGGTTCTCGGCGCGTTGTGCGAGCCGCGCGACCTCGCCGGGGTCGACTTCGAGGTCGCGCAGCCCGAGCAGCGCGACGGACGTTGCGCACAGCAGGGCCGCGGATGAGGACAGGCCGGCGCCCGAAGGGAGATCGGAGTCGACCAGCAGGTTCGCGCCGCCGATCGCATAGCCGGACTCCCGCAGGATCCAGGCCGCACCCGCCGGGTACGCCGCCCAGTCACCGACCGAACCCGGTGTCAGCTCGTCGATGGCGAACTCGATCACACCCCGATGCCCGGTGGAAGCGACCGCGATCCGGCCGTCGTCACGTTGCGACGCGGTCACCAGGATCCGGTTCGGCAGGGCGATCGGCAGCACCAGGCCGTCGTTGTAGTCGGTGTGCTCGCCGATCAGATTGACCCGGCCCGGCGCCCGCCACCTTCCGTCCGGCGTGGTGCCGAAGACGTCCTCGAACGAGCTCACGAACCAACCTTCCGCAGGGTCTCGGCCACGTCCTCGGGCCGGGTGTCGCTGATGAACGCGCCCATCCCGGACTCAGACCCGGCCAGGTACTTGATCTTGTCCGCGGCCCGGCGGATGGACAACAGCTCGAGGTGAAGGTAGCCGAGCTCGCGGTCGATCCGGACCGGGGCCTGGTGCCACGCGGCGATGTAGGGCAGCGGGTCGCCGTACAGGCCGTCGAGCCGGCTCAGTACGTCGAGGTACAGCTCGGCGAAGTCGTCGCGCTCGCCGACCGACAGCTCGTCGATCCCGGCCACCTGCCGGTGCGGGTACAGGTGAACCTCGACCGGCCAGCGGGCGGCCTCGGGCACGAACGCGGTCCAGTTGCCGTTGTCGGCGATGACCCGGGTGCCTTCCTTGCGCTCGGCGGCCAGCACGTCGGCGAACAGGTTGCTGCCGGCAACTTCCTGGTGCCGGCGGGCCTGGGTCATCAGGGTGCGCATCCGCGGCGGCAGGAACGGGTAGGCGTAGATCTGGCCGTGCGGGTGGCTCAGCGTCACGCCGATCTCGCGGCCGCGGTTCTCGAACGGGAAGACCAGCTCGACGTCGTCGCGGGCGCCGAGCTCGGCGGTCCGGTCGGCCCAGGTGTCGACCACCAGCCGGGCCTGGCCCTGGGACAGGTTGGTGAAGGACTGGTTGTGGTCGCTGGTGAAGCAGACCACCTCGGTCCGGCCCGGGCCGGCGAAGGACGGGAACCGGTTCTCGAACACCGCGACGTTGTAGTCGTGGTCCGGGATCTCGGTCGGGTTGCCCGGCTTGCTCGCGCACAAGGGGCACTGGTCGGCCGGCGGCAGATAGGTCCGGGTGTTGCGGTGGGTCGCGTACGTGATCACGTCGCCGGTCAGCGGGTCGGTCCGCAGCTCGACCTGGGGCTGTGGTGCCGGCAGCCCGCGGGTGTCCTCCAGCGGAACCCGCACCGGCGCATCGGCCGGGTCGTAGTAGATGAGCTCGCGCCCGTCGGACAGCTTGGTGTCCGTCCGGCGCGCGCCACGCGGTGTGTTCATCGATTGACCCTCCCGGCCGGCCCGACACTGGTCAGCCAGGAATCATCGTAAACCAACAAACTCGAACATGCATGCTGGGGTGGCCCACCGGTAGGGTAGGTAAATGGACGACTACGCCCAACGAACGCCCTCTCGGCATCCGACGAGAGGGCGCTAGGAACTCCCACCCATGAACGACACGCTGCTCAATATCGTCCTCATTCTTGTCTTCGTGCTGATCGGTGGGGTCTTCGCCGCAGCCGAGATGGCCCTGGTCTCCCTGCGCGAGAGTCAGCTCAAGTCCCTGTCGCACCGCGGCCGGCGCGGCGAGATCGTGGCCAAGGTCGCCGCCAACCCGAACCGGTTCCTGTCCGCCGTCCAGATCGGCGTGACCCTGATGGGCTTCCTGTCCGCCGCCTTCGGTGGCGCGACGCTGGCCGACTCACTCTCCCCGCATCTGCAGAAGCTGGGCCTGCCCGAGTCGGTCGCGAACACGGCCGCCCTGGTGCTGATCACCATCGCCATCTCCTACGTCTCGATCGTGCTCGGCGAGCTCGCGGCCAAGCGGCTCGCGCTCCAGCGGGCGGAGACGTTCGCCCTCGGCCTCGCCCCACTGGTCGACCGGATCGCCTCGATCGCCCGCCCGGTCATCTGGCTGCTGTCCAGGTCCACCGACCTGGTGGTCCGCGCGCTCGGCGGCGACCCGAACGCGAACCGTGAGGTGATGTCCGACGAGGAGTTGCGCGACCTGGTCTCCGGGCACGAGTCGCTCGGCGAGGAGGAACGCCGGATCGTCGACGACGTCTTCGAGGCCGGCGGCCGGCAGTTGCGCGAGCTGATGCTCCCGCGTACGGAGGTGGACTTCGTCGACGCGGAGATGCCGGCGTACAAGGCGGTGAAGTTCGCGGCCGAGCGGCCGCACTCGCGCTACCCGGTGATGAACGGTTCCGCCGACGACATCGTCGGGTTCGTCCACGTCCGGGACCTGTTCGACCCGGCGGTCGCGTCCCGCTCGGTCCGGGTCGGCGACCTGGCCCGCGAGGTGCTGATGCTGCCGGACACCGCGAAGCTGCTGCCCACGCTGACCGAGATGCGCCGCCGTAGTACTCACCTGGCGATCGTGCTGGACGAGTACGGCGGTACGGCGGGCATCGTCACGCTGGAGGACCTGGTCGAGGAGCTGATCGGCGACATCCGGGACGAGTACGACGAGGAGTCCGTCGAGACCACCCGGCTCCGCAGCGGCGACATCGAGGTCGACGGCCTGCTCAACCTGGACGACTTCGCCGAGGAGACCGGTGTCGAGCTCCCGGACGGCCCGTACGAGACCGTCGGTGGGTTCCTCGCCGCCCGGCTCGGCAAGGTCCCGGCCGCGGGCGAGGAGGTCCAGGTCGCCGACCACAACCTCATCGTGATGGCGATGGACGGCCGCCGGGTCGCTCGCGTCCGGGTGCACCTGATCAAGCCGACAGATGGTGAGCCGGTTCCGGATGCGGAGCCAGCGTCCGCCGCCGACTGACGATCACCAGACCGCCGACGACGTACCCGAGTCCCTGGAAGACGAGGACCGGGATGATGCCGACCGCGTCGCCGAGGACACCGGCGGTCACGATGCCGGCCAGCACCGCGACGCCTTCGGCGGCAGCGATCGCGCCGAAGACCCGGCCGCGGATGCGGTCCTCGGTGAGACGTTGCAGCACGGTCATCAGGCCGGCGATCGTGAATGCGCCGGGTACGCCGACGACGATCATGCAGACGAACGCCGGGATCAGACTGTCCGAGACGAGCGGATAGCAGAACAGCGTCAGGTCGACCAGGCCGAACAGCAGTGACCCGACGCCGAGCATTGTTGCTGCAGGCAACCGTGAGCCGATCGACGCCGCCACCAGACCGCCGACGATGCCGCCGATCGCCTGCGACGAGACGATCAGGCCGTACGCCTTCCCGTCGCCGCCCAGCTCGGCACTGACGAACGGTGCGAACAGCGTGCTCATCACGCCTTCGCCGACACTGGTCACAATGCAGAAGCCGAACAGCAGCCGCATCCCAGCACTGCCGACACACAGCCGGAGTCCTTCGGTCCATTCCGCTTTCAGCCGCTTGATCGCCCCTTCGGCGGCCTGCTCCGCGGACTGTTCTTCCTGGTGGCGTGCGGCGCGGTGGCGAATACCGGCGACGAGCGCGACCGCGACCAGGAAGGTCGCCGCGTCCGCGATGGCCAGCAGGGACAGGCCGCCGACGGCCGCGAGCACACCGCCGAGTGCGGCGCCGACGAGCCGGGCGATGTCGCGGATCTGACTGTTCAGGGCGTTGGCAGTCACGAGTTGCTCGGACTCGACCAGAGCCGGGACGAGAGACTGCTCGGCCGGGGTGAAGAACTGCTGAAGACAACTCTGTGCGAGGACGACGCAGTACACGATCCAGATCGCGCTCTCGTCCCGAACCGCCAGGAGCGGAAGCAGGACCACGGCGTTCAGGATGTTCGTCACGATCATCGTCGTACGCCGGTCCCAGCGGTCGACGAAGACGCCGGCCAGCGAGCCGAGCAGGACCGGTGGCACAAACGATGCCAGCAGCAGGCCGCCGGACGCGAGGGTGGATCCGGTCAGGACGTACACCTGGAACGCCAGGCCGGTGCGCAGCAGCCAGTCGCCGGTCAGAGAGATCAGCCCGGCGCCCAGCATCAGCCGGTAGTCGCGTTGCCGCGCGAGGACGCCCCACAGGTCCTTCATCGCTACTCCTCCTCTTCCGGGGTGATCGTGACGATCTGCGTGATGGCGACGTGCCGGCTCCCGGCCGGACGGGTGGACTTGTCGTCGATCGGCCGCTCGTCGATGTACCGCTGGACGAGAGCGTTGATCTGCTCGACCAGCTCGGCCAGCTCCTCGCCGGTCAGGTAGACACCGCTCTGCCCGATGCCGGAGTGGTCACGCCAGATCGGGTCCTCGGCCGGCCGCTGCTGCTGCCACTTGCTGAGTGACTCCAGCGCGCGCTCGGCCAGCAGTTGCTCGAGTACGTCGGCCGCCGCGGCGCCTTCCGGGGTCTGGGCGGCCTCGCGCCACGACTGCGACGTCGACACCAACCGCCAAGGCCGCTCACGGTTGTCCTTGCCGGGAGCGGGCTCGACGAAGTCGTACTTCGCCAGCTGCCGCAGATGGTGTGAGGCGAGTGCCTGGCTGATCCCGAGCCGCCGCGCCGCGTCGGCCGCGGTCATCGGCCCCTCCCGCCCCAGCAACCCCTGCAGATCCAGTCGCACCGGGTGTGCCATCGCCCGGATCGCGAGCGGATCGTCGAGCAGCCGCGTCCGTCGCGGCTCATTCTCCAAAGACATGCTTGGAATATGCGCCGCGCCGACTGCGATGTCAAGCCATTGCTTGGAATGTTGTGCCGGTACGGCGGTCAGCCGGTCTGGTCGCGGATCCACTCGAGGCCGGTCTCGGCCTGGTCCAGGACGGAGACGTGACCGTCACCGGGGAGGAGGCGAAGGGCGGCCGGGCGGATGTGCCGGGCCAGCCAGGCGCCGTGCGAGCTGGGGATGATGCCGTCGGTCTGGCCGTGGAAGAGCAGAGTGGGCGCGGTGATGCTGGTCGGGTCGCAGCCCCAGGGCACTACATAAGAACAGTCGTCGTCGATCAGGCCGTCGGGGCCGTCGGGCATCGACTTGTCGCCGGCGACCGAACCCAGCCAGCCCCACGGACCCTCGAACATCGCCAGGTCCGTGGCGGTGAACTCCGGGTCGTACTCGACGCCCGAGGCCTCGTGCCGTACCTTCGCGTCCCGGCCGGCCGCCGCGGCCTGGAGTGATGCCAGTCCCGACGGGATCATCCCGTCGTACCAGTCGAGACCGTCGGCGTCGTACGGCGCGATGGCGGCAAACGTCGTGACTGCCTCGACCCGATCGCCGAGGATCGCGGCGGCACCGAGGGCGTACGAACCACCGCCCGAGTAGCCCATCAGTGCGAAGGTGCCGATGCCGAGGGAGTCCGCGACTGTGATCAGGTCGGCGGTGACCGACGCCATCGTCCGCCCCGGCGCCGCGGTCGAACCGCCGTACCCGGGCCGGTCGAACGAGATCCACCGGATCCCGAGCCACTCGCCCGCCTCGCCCAGCGGCGCCGGCGGGGCACCGAGGTTCGGCGTGCCGTGGTGCCAGAACACCGCCAGCCGCGCGTCGTCGCCGGGCGCGCTGTCATACACATGCAGCGTGCGCCCGTCCGCGAGCCGGAAGTCCATCTCGTACATGTCGCTCACCTTAGGTCCGTTGAGGGTTGGCGAGCGGTACGTCGGAGGGCCGCTGAAGGACTCGACATTTCGGGGCAGCGAACTCTGCCCGGACGCGAAATGTCGAGTCCTCCGGGCTGCCTCCGACCTCTGCTGCGAAGATCCACCCAGACTCCGAAAGGAACCGTCATGAAGTACCTGCTGCTGATTCACAGCAACCCGATCACCTGGGCGCACCCGTCCTTCCTGCACACCGAGGAAGGCCGGGCGCTGCCGAAGAAGGCCCGCGACGCACTGGCCGCGCAACTCGAGAACCTCCTCAACGAGCTGGACAAATCCGGTGAGCTGATCAACGCCGTACCGCTCGAGCCGCCGGCCAGCACGAAGGTGGTCCGGGTCCGCAAGGGCGTCCGCGCCACCACGGACGGCCCCTACTCCGAGGCCAAGGAACAGCTCGCCGGCGTCTTCCTCGTCGACGTGGACACCCCCGAACGCGCCGAGGAGATCGCCGCGACCATCCCGGAGGCCGAGTTCTACGCGGTCGAGGTCCGCCCGGCCTCCGTTTTCGACTAGGTGCGTCTCTCACTTCCCTGCGTGCCGCAGGGAAGTGAGAGGTGTGGCCTAGCTGACCAGCCGGGTGTGGTTCTCCTGGGTCGCGAGGGCGGGGTCGAGGGCACCGAGGGCCAGCCAGGTGGCGCCGCCGACCCCGTCCCGGGCGGTCAGGACCTCGCCGGAGAACTGCCGATGGATGTTTTCCCGGATCAATCTGCCGACCGGTGACGATTCACCCGCGACACTTCCCGCGAGGACCATCGGGCCTTTGTCCGACGTTGTCGTGAGCCGGCTCACTGTTTCTATGAGCAATTCGGCTGCGCGTTTCACCAGAGCCCGTGCGGTCTCGTCATTCTGTTCGTACGCCGTCACGACCGTCCGTGCCAACTCGGCGAGCAGGACGGGCGGCCGGCTGTTCACCGTCCTGATCAAATCGTCACGCAGTACGTCGTATCCCTCACGCAAGGGGATCGTTGGCTCCTCGCGGTCCGGCAGGATCGCCTGCACGACGGCCTCGCCGAGGAGGCCGATCGGCTCGCCGAGATCGAGAGCGAGCAACACACTGCGCACAGCCTCCCGGCCCAGCCAGAATCCGGAGCCCTCGTCGCCCAGCAACCAGCCGTGGCCGCCCGCGGTGCGGACCAGTTGGTGATCGCGGACCAGACCGGCGTTGCTGCCGGTGCCGACGATCAGCACGGTGCCGTCGGGCTCGGCCGTACCGGAGGCGAACGCGACCTCCAGGTCGCCGATGAAGTCCGGCTCCACAACGAGCCCCACACCGGACCAGGCGGCGTCGAACTGCGCCTTCACATCCGGGCGTCCTAACGCCGATCCACCCGCCGCACCGACCACAGCGGCCTTGACCGCGGTCGGATCCAGGCCGGTCAGCGCCGCGTGAAGCGCCTGGCCGAAGTTGGCCGCCGCACTTGCGGGGTGGCTGGTCGGATTCCCGCCGGCCGCGGCCCCTCTTCCCACTACGTTGCCATCATGGTCAGCGATCACGATCCGGGTGGAGGTACCGCCGAGGTCGCCGCCCAGGACCAGTGCCGAAGCTGGCATCAAGACCACCGAGTCCGCAGGTTCTGACAGCGGGCGTTCGACCGACATACGCAATGCTCCAAACTGCTCAAAAGAGCCCTTTAGTAAGCACAAGAGAACAAGGTCACGCAACGGTCCCGATCTGGGGAGAAGAGTGAGATGAGCCTTGACTTTAGCTGCCAGTTGAGAAAAGTTCTGTCCAGCAAACCGCAAACTTGCGCACTTGTCGGCATCCGGAGTGTCGCAGCGAACACATTAGTGGAGGGGTGGGGCCGCTGATGGCCAGCAGTAACCCGGAGGAGACCGGCGGAGTGAGCGCGCAGGACTATGTTCACGCGCTGACGCCGATCATGACCGCGGTCACCGAGCAGATCGACGGTCCGATCCAGCAGGCCGCGGACCTGATGACCAAGGCTTTGCGCGCAGACGGGGTGATCCAGGCCTTCGGGTCCGGCCACTCCGAGGCGCTCGCGATGGAGATCGCCGGCCGTGCCGGCGGCCTGATCGCGACCAACCGGATCGCTCTGCGCGATCTGGTGCTGCTCGGCGGCGAATCGATCGAGGTACTGCGCGGCGGCGAACTGGAGCGTGATCCGTCGATCGCGCGCCGGCTCTACGACCTGGCCGAGCCGCATCCCGAGGACCTGTTCGTGATCGCCTCCAACTCCGGGGTGAACGGCTCGATCGTCGAGTTCGCAGGAGTGGTGAAGGAGAACGGCCACCCACTGATCGCGATCACCTCGCTGCAACACACCGGTGGGATGGACTCGCGCCATCCGTCCGGCAAGAAACTGATCGACCTCGCGGACGTGGTGCTTGACAACCACGCGCCGTACGGCGACTCCGTGCTCGACCTTCCCGCCGGTGGGGGCAAGGTCTGCGCCGTGTCGTCCATCACAGCCGCCCTGATTGCGCAGATGCTGGTGGCCGAGGTGCTGCGTAGGCTCACCGACACCGGTGAGACACCACCGGTGTACCTGTCTGCGAACATCCCAGGCGGCGACGAACACAACCACGCCCTTGAAGCAAGGTACGCCGGTCGCATCCGGCGTACTGCGTGAAACACTCCTTGGAAGGCGGGACCAATGACCACTCCCAACAACCTGTCGCGGCGCCTGTTCCTGCAGCGCGCAGCGGTCGGCACCTTGCTGGCGACCGGCGGCAGCACGCTGCTTGCCGCCTGTGCCGCCAGCGGCAGCGACGACAGCGGTTCCGGCAGTGGGAGCGCCGACAAGACCGCTGACAACCCGTTCGGTATGGCGGACAAGTCGAGCATTGAGGCGGTGATCTTCAACGGTGGGTACGGCTACGACTACGTGACGTTCGCGGCCAACCTGGTTCAGGAAAAGCAGGCGGGCTCGACGGTCAAGGTCTCCCCGTCCACCGAGATCGCCCAGCAGCTGCAGCCGCGCTTCGTCGGTGGCAACCCGCCGGACCTGATCGACAACTCCGGCAAGGCCCAGATCGGCTTCGGCACGATCCTGGACCAGCTCACGCCGCTGGACGACGTCTTCGAGGCCAACAACTACGAGGGCACGAAGATCGCCGACACCCTGTACCCCGGCGCCAAGATCCCCGGTACTTTCGACGGCAAGTTCGTCGCGATGAACTACGTGCTCACCCTCTACGGCCTGTGGTACTCCGACAGCCTGTTCAAGGAGAACGGCTGGGAGCTGCCGAAGACCTACGACGCGCTGCTCGACCTCGGCGCCAAGGCCAAGGCGAAGGGCAAGTACCTGTTCGTCTGGGGCAAGGAAGCCGCGACCTACTACCACACTCTGGCCGTCGACTCCGCGATCAAGGAGGGTGGCGACGAGGTCCGGCTGGCGCTGGAGAACCTCAAGGAGAACTGCTGGTCGCAGCCGCAGCTCCAGAGCGTCTTCAAGGCCATGGAGACCATGGTGAAGAACGGGTACTTCGTGCCCGGCGGCGCCGGCACCCAGTTCACCGCCGCGCAGGCGAAGTGGAGCAACGACCAGCAGGCGATCCTGTACCCCTCGGGCTCGTGGATCGAGAACGAGATGAAGAAGGCCACCAAGTCCGGGTTCCAGATGAAGGGGATGCCGGAGCCGACGGTCACCGACAGCCCGAAGCTGCCGTACGAGTCGCTGCGCAGCGCGGCCGGTGAGCCGTTCATCGTCCCGTCGAAGGGCAAGAACGTCGCGGGCGGCAAGGAGCTCCTGCGGGCCATGCTGTCCAAGGAGGCGGCCACCAACTTCGCCAAGACGCGGCTGGCGCCGACCATCGTCAAGGGTCTTGTTCCCGCGGACGGTTTCGGTTCGACCGCCCTGCAGTCGCAGACCGCGATGCTGGACGCGGCCGGCACGAACATCTTCGACTACCAGTTCGTCGGCCTGTACGGCATGAACACCGACAACCTCGTGGTCTGGAACTCGTTCCTGTCCGGGCAGATCGACGCGGCCGGTCTGACGAAGGGCCTGCAGCAGATCACCGACAAGGTGCGCAACGACAGCTCCGTCAAGAAGATCCCGGTCACGAAGTGACCGTGTCGCCCAACGTCGTGCCGGGGGGCGGGCCCAAGCGGTCCGCCCCCCCGCGGCGCCGCCCGCCCGTGTCCGTTGAACCCGTGCACATCAATTTCGTCATACAA